>DPRT01000021.1:26170-32544 GCA_003538615.1 Holophagaceae bacterium
TTCATGGCCCCGGGCGGCAGCAGCTGGGGATTGGCCGCCAGCTCCTGGTGGACCTTCACCAGGCTGGGCTCCTGGGGCTCGTTCACCTTGAAGCGCACGGTGATGAGCGCCATGCCGGGCCGGCTCACGCTGTAGAGGTACTCGACGCCGGGGATGCCCCAGAGGCGCCGCTCCAGGGGCGTGGCCACCTGGCTCTCCACTTCCTTCGGGCTGGCCCCGGGGTAGGGAATGTAGAGGTCCACCATCGGCACGATGATCTGCGGCTCCTCCTCGCGGGGCGTGAGCCACACGGCGAGCAGGCCCAGCATCAGCGAGGCCAGGACCAGCAGCGGCGTCAGCTTGCTGCGGAGGAAGCCCTTGGCCAGCCTGCCGGCGAGCCCCAGGCGGAGGTCACTTGCCATGGCTCACCTCGATGGGCTGGCCGTCCTGGAGCGCGCCGGGATGGTCGATGATCTGCTCGCCCCCCTTCAGGCCCGAGCGCACGGGCAGGAAGCTGCCCTCACCCTCGCCCAGGGAGATCCAGCGTAGTTCCGCATGCCCCTCCCGGGCGATGAACACGCCGGTGAGCTCGCCCCGCTGCACGAGGGCGCTGCGGGGCACGGAGAGGCCCTGGGGGCCCGCCGCGCCGGGCAGCAGGACGCGGGCGAAGGAGCCCTGGCGGAGGCCCTTGGGCTTGAGCACCTTGGCGCGCAGGATGCCCTTGTGGGTGGCAGTATCGCCGCCGGGGGCCAGGGCCGTGATCTGGGCTTCGCCCGGGGTGCCCTCGGATTCGAAGGCCACCTTGGCGCCAGCCTTCAGGCCCCTGGACTCCTGGTCCGACAGGGTGGCGACCAGCTCCTGCTCGCCCTCGCCCACCAGCTCCAGCAGCGGCATGCCGGGCCCCACGAAATCGCCTTCGTTCACCTTGCGGGACTGCACCACGCCGCCAAACGGCGCCCGGATCTGCGTGTAGGCGATGTTGGCCTTGAGGGCCGAGACGCCGGCCTGGGCCTGGGCCACCTGGGCCTGCACCTGCTCCAGCTCCGAAAGGGTGCTCGCCTTCTGGGCCTGGAGGGCCTGGATGCGGCGATGGTGGGCCTCGACGGTGGCGAGGCCGGTCTCGGCCGCCTTCAGCTGGCCCTGCAGGTCCTCATCGCCGAGGGCGATGAGCAGGGTCCCGGCGGCCACGCGCTGGCCCTCCTGGGCCAGCACGCGCTTCACCTGGGCCGCCATGCGCGTGGACAGCATGGCCGTCCGCGTGGACTGCAGCGTGGCGGCCACCCAGGCGCCGCCCTCGGGCGACCCCTGGGCCACCAGGGAGACCGCCACCTTGGGCAGGGCCTTGGATTCGGGTCGGGCATCCTTGCGGCTGCAGGCGAGGGTTCCCAGGAGCGTGCCCGTCAGGGCCAGGGCGGAAAGGGCGGTCTTCATGGCTTCACTCCTTCGATGGGGGTGCCGGTGGCCAGGTCGAGGCTCGCGCGGCTCACGCGCAGCTCGTAGAGGCTCTGGAGCAGAAGGGTGCGGGCGCCCTGGATGGCGGCTTCCGCGTCGAGCACCTCGATGAGCGGCGCCAGGCCCTCCCGGTGGCGGGCTTCCCGCAGGCGCTTGGATTCCTCGGCGGCGGCCAGGGATTCCTTGGCGGCCGCATGGCGGGCCTGCGCGGCGAGGACGGACTCCCGCGCCACGCGGATCTCGTGTTCCGCCTGCTGCTGCTTGAACACCTGCATGTCGCTGGCGGCGCGTTCCTGGGCGCGGGCGGCCTTCGCCTTCGCCTGATCCGGCGCCGAGAACACCTTCCAGGTCACGCCCACGGCGGCCCAGGTCCAGTTCCCCTTGTCGGACCAGGAATGGTGGAGCGTGCCCGCGCCCACCTCCAGGCCCACCTCGGGACGGAGGCTGCCCCGGGCGGCCTTGGCCCCCTCGGCGGCGGCCCTGGCCTGGAGATCGGCGGCCTGCAGGTCCCCCCGTCGGCCGGAGGGCAGCGGAGTCCCGGGAGCCACAGGCTCCACGGGTTCCAGCGGGGTGGCCAGGGGCCCCTCCACCGGGCCGGTGCCGGTGAGCAGGCCCAGGCCCGAGCGGGCCGAGCGCACCTGCCGGGTGGCGTCCGCCCTCTGGGCGTCGATCTGGGCGTGGAGGGCCTTCAGGCGCTGGCGTTCGGACTCCAGCATCAGGCCCTGCTTCACGCGGGCGTCCACGAAATCCTCCATGCCCTGGATCCAGGATCGGGAATCCTCCGCCCACCGGAGCGCCTGCTCGGCCACCTGGGTGCCGAAATAGGCCTCCACCACGGCCTGGGCGGTCTCCTGCTTGCGCCGCTCCTGGCTGGCGGCCTCGGCCTGGGCTAGGTAGTCCCCGGCGCGCCGGGCGGCGGTGAGGCGCCCTCCCGTGTAGAGGGGCTGCTGGAGCACGGCGGAGCCTCCGTAGGCGCCGATGGCCTCCGGATGGTTCAGGGACTGGGGATTGAAGTCCGCCGCCCCGATGCGCGCCTGGTTGAGCTTGATGCCGAAGGCCATCATGGGCTCATTGGTGCGGATGCCCTGGGCCCGCAGCGTGAGGCTGGGCAGCCGCAGGTCACGGAAACCCTCGGCCTCCGCCTGGCGAGCCTCCACCAGGGCCTGGCCCGCCCGGAGGCCCGCCTGTCCCGCCCAGGCCTTCCGGATGGATTCGGCCACGGTCAGGCTGCCCTGCGCCATCAGCCCGCCCTCTGCCAGCAGCGCCAACCCCAATCCCGTTACGAGTTTAATGCTCATAAAGGAATACTCCTAGTCAAAAAAAAGCAATTGCATATAAATGCAATCACTTAAGCGCCTTGTAGGTCATCTTGGCGCGGTCGCTCACGTGGCCGCAGACGAGATCGCACAGTTCGCCCACCAGGGGCATGACCGGGGTGAAGTACACGGCGTTGCCCTCGGGCTCGCGGCTCACGAGGCCCACGCGCACCAGGCAGGCCAGGTGCTTGGAGGCATTGGCCTGGGACAGGCCCGCGGCTTCCGCCACGGCGCCCTGGCTCAGGGGGCCCTTGTTGTCGAGGAGGGAGCGCAGGATCTTCAGCCGGGACGCATCGCCCAGGGCGCTGAAGAGGCCGCTCACTTCTTCGATCATCGGGTTGCTGAGCTGGTGGTTCACAGAATCAACTCCATGCGACTATATTCATCTGGTTTTTTGTTTTGTCAACCAGAAAAACCTCAGCCTGGAAAAACTGTATACCCATCAGATCATTCGGCAACCAACATTCCATCCCGGTGCCGTTCTGGGGGAGATTCGTGACGCCCATCATGGCCGGGGCAGGCTTGGTAGGCTGGCGGAGGAGATTCCCCCGTGAACGACCTGGACCTGCGCGCCTCCAAGATCCGCCTCCTCTGCACCGACATCGACGGCGTCCTCACCACCGGCGCCCTCCACTACGGCACGGAACCGGGCCANNCCCGTGCTCGACCGGCTCTGCGCCAAGTACGGCCTGGCCTACGACCAGGTGGCGCACCTGGGCGATGACCTGCCGGACCTGCCGCTGCTGCGCCGCGTGGGTCTCGCCTGCTGCCCTTCGGATGCCGCGCCGGAGGTGAAGGCCGCCTGCCACTGGGTGGCGGATGTCCCTGGCGGACACGGCCTGCTGCGGGCCGTGGCGGAACGCATCCTCAAGGCCCAGGGCCACTGGGCCGACATCATGGCCAAGTACGAGGCCTGACATGAACCTGCTCCCCGTCCTGCTGGCCGCCGCCGCCATATCCCTTCCCGCCCAGGAGGCCGCCCTCGGCGCCCGCGTCCACGGCCTGCTGCCCATGGGCGATCTGCGCACCCTCACCGGCCATCAGATCGGCCTCGGCCTGGCGGCCTTCGTGGACATCCCCGTCGGCCGGGGCCTGGTGCTGCGCCCCGCCGTGGGCGCCCAGCACATCCCCAAGGGCGATGCGCTGGGCCTCGGCGGAACCCAGACCCGCGTCACCTCGGTGGATCTGATGGTGGAAGCTCTCTGGTTCCCCAATGAGGACGCTGATCACGGGCCCTACCTCATCGGCGCCGTGGGGGGCCAGCAGTGGCGCCTGTCCTCCACCGGGATCTCGCCCGCCACCCTCTCCTACACGCGCATCGGCATCAGTGGGGGCCTGGGCTACCAGCTCAGTCCCCGCCTGGGTTTCGAAGCCCGCGGCTTCTGGAGCCCCATCACGCCGGCCATCACTGCCACAGGGCTGATGGCCGGCGCGACGGTGCGCTTCTAGTCGAGAACTACTTCAGCCCGCGCTTCTCGAGCAGGGGTCCCACCTTGGGATCGCGGCCGCGGAAGTTCCGGTAGAGCTGGGCCGGATCGATCATGCCGCCCCGGGAGAGCACCTCGGCGCGGAACTTCGCCGCGGTGGCGGGGTCGAAGAGGTTGCCCTTCTCCTTGAAGGCCTGGAAGGCGTCCGTATCCAGCACGGCGCTCCAGATGTAGCTGTAGTAGCCCGCGGCATAGCCACCCATGATGTGGTTGAAGTAGGGGCTGCGGTAGCGGGGCGGGATCTCCTCGATGAGACCCCACTTGGCCAGCGAGGCTTTTTCGAAGGCGGCCGTGTCCTGGGGCTTGGTGGTGGTGAGCGTGTGCCAGTCCATGTCCAGCAGGGACGCGGCCATGTATTCCACCGTGGCGAAGCCCTGGCCGAACTTGGCGGCCTTGTTCATCTTCGCCACCAGCGCCTCAGGAATCACTTCGCCGGTCTTGTAGTGTTTCGCGTAGAGCTTCAGCACCTCGGGCTCCATGGCCCAGTTCTCCATGACCTGGCTGGGCAGTTCCACGAAGTCGCGGGGCGTGCCAGCGGTGCCGCGGTAGCGGCCCTTGTAGAAGAGGCCGTGCAGGCCGTGGCCGAACTCGTGGAAGAGGGTCTGCACCTCATCCGAAGTCAGCAGGGCGGGGCGATCGCCGGAGGGCGGGGTGAAGTTGCAGACGTTCACCACCACGGGATCCACCTGCTTGCCATCCTTGACCCAGGGGGAGCGGTAGCTGCTCATCCAGGCCCCGCCGCGCTTGCCGGGCCGGGGATGGTAGTCCACGTAGATGAGGCCCAGGTGCCGGCCGTCCTTCTCCTTCACCTCGAAGCAGCGCACATCCTTCTGGTAGACGGGGATGCCCTTCACCTCGGTGAAGGTCACGCCGTAGAGCTTCCGGGCCACGGCGAAGGCCCCTTCGCGCACCTGGTCCACGGCGAAATAGGGCTTCACCGATTCCTCGTCGAAGTCGTACTTCGCCTGCTGCACCTTCTTGGCGTAGAAGCGCCAGTCCCAGGCTTCCAGTTTCTGGCCCGGCAGATCCTTGGCCATCATGGCCTGCAGCTCAGCCCGCTCCTTCTTGGCGACTTCCAGCGCAGGTTTCCAAATCTGGTCCAGCAGGCCGTAGACCCCCTTGGGATCCTTGGCCATGTTCTCTTCGAGGACGAAGTCCGCCCAGGTCTTGTAGCCCAGCAGCTGGGCCTTCTCCACGCGCAGGGCCGCGACCTTGGCCACGATGGCGTTGGTATCCGTCTCGCCGCCCTGGTTGCAGCGCTCCAGGTAGCCCGTGAGGATCCGCTTGCGCAGGTCGCGGTTCTCGGCGCTCTCCAGGAAGGGCCAGATGCTGGGGCCGTCCAGGGTGAAGAGCCACTTGCCGTCCAGCCCGGCCCGCTTGGCCGCGGCGGCGGCGGCCATCCGGGCACCCTCGGGCAGGCCCGCCAGGTCCGCAGGGTTTTCCACCACCAGCTTGAAGTCCTTGGTGGCCTTGAGCAGGCGGTCCCCGAAACTGACCCCCAGGTTGGACTGCTCGGCATTGATGGCGCGCATGCGGGTCTGCTGCTCGGCGGTGAGGGCGGCACCCGAACGGACGAAGCCCTTGTAGGTGCGCTCCAGGAGGCGGGCCTGGTCCGGGTCGAGCTTCAGCGTGGCGCGGGCGTCCCACACCGCCTTCACGCGGCCGAAGAGTTTGGCGTTCAGCTGGATGTCGTCCCGGTGGGCGGCCAGCAGCGGCATGAGCTCGCGGTTCACGGCCTGCAGCTTCGGGTTCGTTTCGGCGCCCGTGAGGTTGAAGAACACGGAGCCCACACGGTCCATGAACTGGCCCGACAGCTCCAGCGCCACGATGGTGTTCCGGAAGGTCGGGGCCGTTTTCGCCTCGGCGATGAGGGCCACCTCGGCCTTCTGGCGGGCCATCCCCTCCTTGAAGGCGGGAAGGAAATGGTCCTCCTTGATCTCGGCGAAGGGCGGCACGGCGAAGGGCGTCTTCCACTCCGCGAAGAAGGGATTCGCCACGACGGCGGGATCGGCCGCGAGGGCGGGCAGGGTCATGAGGGCAGCCAGAGCGGAAGCGGGGCGCATGGGGGGCTCCTGGAAATTCATTCACCACTTTAGCATCATCTTACGAGGGCGACTAAGAGGGTGTGGCCGAATAATTG
>DPRT01000169.1 GCA_003538615.1 Holophagaceae bacterium
TATTCGCCAATCCTGGCGAATGGTGACGAGGGCGCGTCCTGTGCCCTCGCCCTTCGGGCGGCAATCGCCTGCGGCGATCCCGTCCTAATTTGCCAATCCTGGCAAATGGTGACGCAGGCACATCGTGTGCCTGCGCCCTTCGGGCCGTCGCTGTTAGCGCCGGTCCTAATCCGCAATCCTGCGGATTGGTGGCCCCGGTGGGGTTCGAACCCACGACCAAGCGGTTATGAGCCGCCAGCTCTGACCGCTGAGCTACAGGGCCGGAGCCAGTGTAGCAAACGCGGATGCGGTTCTCCGGTCACAAGCCGCGGATGGCGCGGCCTCCCAGGGCGAAGTCGAGCAGCTGGATCATCCGCTCGGCCAGCGCGGGGAGATCCCGGGATTCCAGGAGGAACTGGCGCTCGGTGGGCTCGAAGTCCAGGGCCATGGCCAGCGTGTTGAGCTGGGCCACATCCTCCAGGGGGAGGTCCAGCAGCTCCTTGATCTGGGCTTCGATGCCTTCGGCGGCGGCATAGGCATGGAGGGATTCCATGAGGCGGCGGCGATGGGGCCCCGGCCAGAGCACCGCCCGCTCGAAGGGCAGGGGCTCGGTGCGCGCCTGCCGGAACGGCTTCCCGGAGTGCTCCTCTAGGATCCTCACCGCCTCCTTGCCTTGCACCAGCAGGTTCCACCGGCCGCCCGTCAGCGGCTCGGCGCGGACGACTTCAGCCAGGCATCCCACCTCGAAGGTCGCCGCGGATTCGCCGAGCGGCCCGGAATCGAGGCTCTCCCTCATCAGCACCAGAACCAGGTGGTGGTGGCCGTTCAGCACCTCCACCGCCATCTCCTGGTACCGGGGCTCGAACAGATGGAGCGGGAGGAAGGTCTCCGGGAAGAGCACCGTCTGGGGCAGCGGAAAGAGGGGGAGAATGGCTGGTAGCATGAACACCTTGCTCGTCACCCCATCGGAGTCGGAACAGTGAAAGATGAGAACCAGGTCGTCGGAGGGGCGCTGGAAGCTGGTCATGCCGTCATGGAGGCGGCCAGAGGCGCCTTGACGGATCTGCGGGAGACCTGGAACCCCGCGCAGGTGGATGAGTGGTGCGGCAGCGTGCTGGCCCGCTCCGGCCGGGTCGTGCTCACCGGCATGGGCAAGTCCGGTCTGGTGGCCCAGAAGATCGCCGCCACCCTGGCTTCCACGGGATGCCCCAGCTTCTTCCTCCATCCGGCCGAAGCACTCCACGGCGACCTCGGGATGGTGACCCGCGAGGACTCCGTGCTGGCCCTGTCCAACAGCGGGGAAAGCGAGGAGGTGGTCCGTCTTCTTCCGAGCCTCCTGCGCCTGGGCATCCCGCTGGCGGCCATCACCGCCCGGCCGGACAGCAGCCTGGGGCAGGCGGCCCACTGGACCTTCACCTACCGGCTGCCNNCTCCTGGCCGCCAGCCTCATGGCCCGGCGGGGCTTCACCCGGGACCACTTCGCCTTGAATCATCCCGCTGGAAGTCTTGGAACAAAGCTGTTGAAAGTGAAAGCCTTGATGCATACAGATTGGCCCAGGACCGGAATCTCATCCTCTTTGACGGAGGTCCTGAGGGCCATGACGGAGGGGCGCCTGGGCATGACCAGCGTGATGGAGGGACCAGACTTGCTCGGGGTCATCACGGACGGAGACATCCGCCGCGCCATCGAGTCCGCCGAGCGGGAAGGCCGGAACCCCCTCGGACTCCAGGCTGGCCAGATCATGTCCCGGACCCCTGCGACCATCGACGACGAGGCCCTGGCCCTGGAGGCCGCCGGAACCATGGAGGCCCGGAAGATCACCTTCCTCATGGTGGAACGACAGGGACGGACTGCCGGGCTGATCCACATTCATGATTTGTTGGCAGCAAAAGTCTTGTAGTTGGTTCAAGGTTGTCTCGGTTGAATTTTAAGGTTACATAATATACATTATCGAAAGTTAAATCAGGACCCCAAAGGTGCCTTCCGTTCTGACCCGATACGTCCTCCGCCGGTGGGCCACCCCCTTCCTGGGCGCCCTCTTCTTCTATGGCTTCCTGCTCATCGCCTGGGAGATGGTGGCCATCTCCAAAGAGCTCTTCTCGCAGGGTGCCCCCCTGCGCTGGATGTTCCCCCTCCTGCTCCTGTCCCTCCCGGAGACCCTGGCCATGGTGTTGCCCATGGCGGCCGTGCTCGGAGGCCTCATGGGCACCCAGCAGCTGATGGAGGGCTCGGAACTGGTGGCCGCCCAGGGGCTTGGCGTGGGGCGTGGCGCCTGGTTCGCGCCCTGGTCGATCCTGGCCTGCGGACTGCTGCTGCTGGCCTCCCTCAATGCGCACCTGCTGGTACCCGCCTCGGCCACGATCCAGCAGACCCTGCGGCAGAAGATGTCTGAGGCAGCCAAGGCCAGGTTTCTCCGGCCTGGCGCGCCCCCGTGGCATCCCCCCGGCTCTCCGGACACCGCTTTCTGGGTCTCCGAAAACGGACAGATCCACCTCATGGAATCCACCCCCCAGGGCACTCAGCACCTGACCGCCTCCCGCATGACCTACGCCATGGAGAACACGACGCCAGGCGGCGCTGAGATCAGGATTCACCTCTCCGACCTGCAGGGCGTCCTCTACCAGCCTTCCGGGGAAGGCAGCGTGATCCACCTGAAGCAGGAACAGCAGACCCTGCAGTTCGCCCTGCCCTCGGGCCCCCGCCTCCTCGCCCCCGTCCCGCTGCGATACGAGTCCTCCCGGGCCCTGCTCCGCATCTACAGGGATTCCGGGACTCCGGCTCTGCAACGCCGGCAGTCCGCCATCGAACTGGGCCGGAGGATCAGCCTTCCAGTGGCCGCGATCTCGCTGCTGCTCATGGGAATCGCGTTGGGCTTCGGGCATCCGCGGTTCTTCCGGGGAGGGGCCGTCATCAAGAGCCTCGGTGTCATCCTGATCTATTACCTACTAATGAAATCCACTGAAAACATGATTTTGAGTGGAAAAATTCAATCACTCTTTCCGATTCTCCTTCTCCCCCTCCTGTTCTTCGGGGCCGGCTGGTTCGTCCTCAGCCACCGGCTTCTGCCGCACCGGTCGCGCCCCGGCCTCAGCGCCCTTCTTTCCCGGTCCCTGGGGCGAGTCCTGCACCTCAGCCCGCTTCTGGCCCGGATGACCGCGGCAAAGTCCTCCTTGCTCCAATGGATTCATGGTCAGGGGACCCGCCGGGGCATTTTCCGCCACTGGTCGACGCTTGCGTGGTGGCGCAATTGGGGTCTGACGCTGGGCAGTCTTCTGGCTCTGGACCTTCTCATCGAATTTTCCAACCTGGCTGGAGACCTTTCGAAAAACGGCACTCATTTATCTGTTTTCATTAAATATTGGCTATGGAATCTTCCTCCGTTTTTGGAAGTCGCATTCCCCATCTCCTTTCTGCTGGGGACCATGCTCGCTTTGTCCGAGGCCGCTCTGAGCCGTGAGTGGCTGGCCATCCGCGCCGGCGGCGTCAGCCTGGTCCAGTGGATCTGGGCGGGGCGTTTCGCCTGGGGCGCGGTGGCCCTGACAACCCTCCTCCTGCAGGCGGGCCTGGCCCCCTTGGCCAGAACCCGGGCCCGGGCGCTCTACCAGCAGATCCTTCAGCGCCCGCCGCGCACGGCCTCCACGTCCCCTTGGATGCACCTCGGGTCCACCGGCGTCCTTTGGCATCTATCTCCCGAGGTCCGCTGGGGCTTCCCGCTGAAAAGTCCCGGCGAGGCGCCGATCCTCCTCCGGTGGCAGCCCGGGACCGCGCGATCCGAAGCGCTGGCCTGGGGCGGAATGAGCCTGGTGCAGGGCCCCACTGCCGAAGCGCTGTTCCCGGACCGGGCCCTCCGGTCGGCTCCCTCCGCCTCCGAAGCTTTGACCCTCGATCTGGTCCAGTGGCAGCGGTGGGCTCCGGATCCGGAGCGGTCCTACCTTTTGTGGAATCGCCTCCTGGGCTGGCTGGCTGGCCCCCTGCTCGTACTCGCCATGCTCTCCTATGCCTTTCCGGGCCCCCGCCAGGGACGCGGCCAGGCCATCGGAGCCGGGCTGGTCGGCGGGCTCGTGTTCCTTGGGCTCCAGTCGCTGTTCGGAGGGGCGGCCCGGGCAGCCGAAATTCCAGCCTATTGGGGCATCCTGGCCCCCTTCCTCCTGCTGGGAGGCATGGCCCTGTTCCGTGTCCGGAGGCTGCGGACCTGAGGCCGAAAAGCCGCCGTGCTGCGGATCGGACCTTGGACCCGCAGCGGCCGAGGATGTGAGAATGGGGATCCAGGCTTCCCATGCTTTCCCTGGTGGCCATTCCCTGTCAGCCCCCCTCGAAAGGACCTCCTTGGACACTTCGCTGAACCCTGGCCAGCCCACCCCCTCCCCGATCCTCCAAGGACTGGCAGACCGGTTCCGTCCCCTCCTGCTTCTGGCCGCGTGGTACCTCGGCCTCGGGGTGCTGCTTCGCCTGACCCTCTGGCTGGGCTTCGGCCGGGAGGCCCAGGTTCCAGCCTCCTCCCTGCTCTGGGTGCTTCCCGCGGGGGCGGTCTCGGATGTCGTCCAGTCCCTTTACTTCCTTCTGCCACTGGCTCTCTACCTTGGACTGAAGAGCGCCCGGAAGCCGAAGAGAACGTGGGGCCCCGCGGTTCCCGCCATCGCCACCTTCCTCTGGACCCTCGGGTGGCTCTTCATGGCGGCCTGCGAGTATTTCTTTTTCGAGGAGTTCAACGCCCGGTTCAACCTGGTCTCCGTGAACTACCTGATGTACCCCACGGAAGTGGCCGGCGACATCTGGTCGGAATATCCCGTGGTCAAGATCCTTGCGGTCTGCGCCCTGCTGGCCGGCCTGACGGCGTGGAAGTTCCAGTCCCTGTGGGCCAGGGCCCTGTCGGTTCCCCTGAGCCTCAGGATCCGCAGCCTCGCCTTGGCGGCCTACGGCGCCCTGCTCTTCCTCGCCATCGCCTGGATTCCCACCAACCTGTTCGGGGTCTCCGCCAACCGGGTCACCAACGAGCTGGCGGCCAATGGCCCCTCCAGCTTCTTCCGGGCGCTTCGCACCAGTGAAATCGACTACCACGCCTATTACGCGACCCGTCCGCCTGCCGAGAACCTGAAGCGGCTGGAGGCCCAGCTGTCACCCGGCGGCGGGACCTTCACCCGGCTGGCCGAGGGCCGCCTGGACCGCCAGTTTCCGGCCCGGCCCGGCGGACTGGGAAAGATGAATGTCATCCTGGTCTCAAGCGAGTCCTTCGGGGCCGAGTTCAGCCAGCTCTATGGCTCGACCCGGAACTGGACGCCGGAGTTCGATCATTTCGCCCAGAAGGGACTCTGGTTCAGGCATGTGTATGCCACGGGGACCCGCACGGTCCGGGGCCTGGAGGCGCTCACCACCTCCATGCCGCCGGTTCCCACGGAAGCCGTCCTCCGGCGGCCGGGACACGATGGCATGGCCACCCTCGGCTCGGTGCTCCGGAGCCACGGCTACCAGACGTCTTTTCTGTACGGCGGCTATGGCTACTTCGACAACATGAATGAATTCTTCAGGAGCAACGGCTACGAGGTGCTCGACCGCACCAACCTCAGGACCAAGCCCCGTTTCGAAAACATCTGGGGCGTGTCCGACGAGGACCTCTTCGACATGGCGATGACCCATGCGGACGAACGCACTGCCAAGGGCGCGCCCTTCTTCATCCACATCATGAACACTTCGAACCACAAGCCCTATACCTTCCGGTCCGGATTGGAATCCATCGGCGTGAAGGCCTCCGGGGGAGGACGGGAATCCGGCGTGCGGTACGCGGATTTCGCCCAGGGGCAGTTCCTGCGGGATGCGGAAAGCCACGCCTGGTTCAAGGACACGCTCTTCATCATCGTGGCCGATCATGGGGCCCGGGTTTACGGCCGCCAGGAGATCCCCCTGAAGACCTACGAGATCCCCTTGATGTTCTATGCCCCGGGCCGTCTGGCACCGAGGCGCTCGGACGGCCTCATGTCCCAGATCGATCTCGCCCCGACCCTCATGGGCCTCCTGGGCCTCCCCTACACCGCCCCGTGGTTCGGCCAGGATGCGCTCAACACCCCGGAATCAGGCCGGGTCCTCCTGTTCAACCACAACGACCACGTGGCCCTGATGAAGGATGGAACCCTCAGCATCCTTGGCCTCCACGGCAGCCGGGTATCCAAGGTCTATGACGCCGAGAAGGACAGGTACCAGCTCCTTCCGTCCGGGACCGCCCATGACGACCTGGCCGTGGCCTACTACCAGACGGCCTACGAGCTTTTCAAAGCCAAGAAATACAATTGACGCCCCGGCCTGCCCAGGAATCCAGATCGTGAGCCCACTCCTTTCGCGCGCCCAGGAAGCCCTGATGGAGCACCCCACGCTGCGGCCGGGGGACCGGGTTCTCGCCGCCATGTCCGGTGGCGTGGACAGCTCCGTGATGGCCGCCCTGCTCCACCGGTCCGGCTTCGAGGTCATCGGCATTTCCATGCAGCTCTTCGATAAGAAGACCATTCAAGCTTCGGACGGGAAGTGTTGCACGCTCGATGACTTTCAGGATGCCCGACGAGTCTCTTATGAGATGGGGTTCCCCCATTACGTGATGGACTTCGAGACCCGCTTCCGCGACACAGTCATCGAAGGCTTCATCCAGGGATATCTGGATGGTGAAACTCCCAGTCCTTGCATTCGTTGCAATCAACACCTCAAGTTCTCCGCACTGATGGAGCGGGCCGAGGCCCTGGAAGCGCCCTTCGTGGCCACCGGCCACTACGCCACGATCCTTCTGGAAGAGGGCCGGTGGCAGCTCCGCAAGGCCTCGGACCCGGCCAAGGACCAGAGCTACTTTCTCTTCCACCACACCCAGGCCACCCTCGCCCGGACCCTGTTCCCCCTGGCCCATCTCACGAAGCCCGAGGTCCGGAGCCTGGGCGCCGAGCTGGGGCTGCACCTGGCAGAGAAGCCCGAAAGCCAGGAGATCTGCTTCGTCACCCAGGACCGCTACGATGCCTTCCTGGAGGCCGAAGGCCGGGATCCGGGTCGCGGGGACGGGGACATCCGCCACCTGGATGGACGGATCCTGGGCCGCCACCACGGCTACTGGCGGCACACCGTGGGCCAGCGCCGGGGCCTGGGCGTGGCCCATTCCGAACCCCTCTATGTGGTCCGCGTCGAAGCCGCCACCAACACCGTGTGGGTGGGCGGTGAAGGTGATCTCCTGGGCCGCGACCTGGTGGCCCGGGAGCTGAGCTGGGTGGATGGTCCCCCGGCGGGGCCGCTGGCCTGCGAAGCCCGCATCCGCAGCCGCTCACCGGAAGCCGAGGCCCTGGTGATCCCCCTGCCCGACGGCCGGGTGAAGGTGGCCTTCGCAGAACCCCAGCGGGCCATCGCGCCCGGCCAGGCCGTGGTCTTCTACCGGGATGGCGCGGTCCTGGGTGGCGGGTGGATCGATCACCGAAGCCTGTGATCCTGGCCCGCCTGCGCTCCCGCTAGCCTTCAGGGATGCTCAGCTACCGCCTCTGGGTCCAGGCCCATCCCTACCTTTCCGCCGCCCTCCAGTTCGCCCTGCTGGGCACGCTGGGCGAGATCGTGGCCGCCAGCCTGCGGGCCCGGCGGGCGAGCCTGCCCTGCACCGTCTCCCAGCTGCTGGCCAAGGCCCTGGCCTGGGCCCTGCTCGGCCTGGTCATCAAGGCGGGATTCGTCGGCATGCGCGGGTTCACCCGGGCCCTGGTGGACCACCACATCCTGCCGGCCTTCCTGGGTTCGGGACTGGGCTGGGCCTTCGCCCTGTCCACCCTGACCAACACGTTCTTCGGGCCCCAGATGATGCTGTTCCACCGGCTGGAGGACAACCTCATCCTCCGCCGCCGGGGCTTCGACGGCATGGGGCCCGCCCTCTGGACCCTGGTCTGGTTCTGGATCCCCGCGCACACCCTGACCTTCAGCCTGCCTGTGGACTATCAGGTGGGGCTGGCGGCCCTCTGGTCCCTGGCCCTGGGNNGGGGGCGGCCAGCCCCAGGTTGCGGGCGGTCTCCTCCAGCAGCAGCAGGCCGAACGGAACGGAGAAACGGCCGCACCACGGCATCCGGTACTCATCGGGGTTCTGCGGATTCACCACGGCCTGGAAGAAGGCCTGGGCCTTCTCCGGAGAGACGGGACCAGCCAGGGGGCCCCTCAGCAGGGCACGGTCCCGGTCCAGGGCCTCCGTGTAGGCTGCGACGCCCCCTTCCCCATGGGGCGTGTATTTGAAGTCCGAACCGTAATGGATGCCGTCAGATGAGATGACGATGGACAGATCCCGTCCCAGGACCCAGCCGCGAGCCTTCATGCTGTCGGCCAGGGCCTTCCCCAGGTGGGCCGACAGTTCCCGGAAGCGCTCGAAGGAAGCGGAGGGCACCAGGATGGAGACGATCTCCACCTCGGGATTGATGTGCTTCAGCCAGTAGGCGATGGCTTCGACGGAATGCTCGCTGTCCTGCATGGCCGCATCCTGGAGGACGTCGGATGCAGGGAGGCGTGCCAGCAAGTCCTCGCGCAGGTCCGAGACCCTGATCTCCCCGTCTGGCGCGTGCCAGGCCCGGTAGGCATCGAAGACGAGGGCGTTCTTGGCGCCGAAGCGCCGGTACTTGTGGAAGACCCCCACCAGCAGGACGGTCCGGGCCTTCACCAGGGGCAGCATCTGGCGGTACACGCGGCCTGCGTAGAGGTAGTCGTCATGGGGGGAGATGAGGCCCGCCACGCCCGGTGCGGGCATGGGCCCAAGCGGCTCGGGCGCCGGCCCCAGGGCTGACCGCTCCCACACCTTGGCCATCTGATCGGCCCTGGACGCGAAACCCACCGCGTCCTGCTGACCCCGCAGATCTCCATGAGATGGGATGCCCATGCCCTTCCGGACCTCCTCCAACGTCGGACGCTGAGGAGGGACAGGCTGCGTAGAGCGCGAGGCTTGGGCCAGGATCGGCAGGCATGCAAAGAGGCCGGCACAGAGAGCAGGAACGCGGGACATGGGGAATCTCCGGAATCACCCTAACAGCCCGGCTCGAACCATTCCCGGCGGCCGGATTCCGGCCGGCGCAAAAAAGCCCCCTTGCGGG
>DPRT01000112.1 GCA_003538615.1 Holophagaceae bacterium
CGATGGCGTTGAGGATGGCCTGGGCGCGGCGCATCTGGAAGTCGTTCTGGTACCACGAGGAGCGCCGTCCGGCGTAGTAGAGGGAGCGGGGCGCCGCATCGGAGAATTCCCGGGCGATGCGGACGATGTCCTTCGCGGGGATCTCGGTCTCCTTCTCGGCCCACTCCGGGGTGTACTGCTTCACGTGCTCGGCCAGCTGGTCGAAGCCCGTGGTGTAGGCGGCCACGAAGTCCTTGCTCTGCCGGCCCTCCTTGATGATCACGTGGATCATGGCGAGGATGAACGCCAGGTCGGTGCCGGGCTTGATGGGGTACCACTCGTCGGCCTTGGCCGCGGTGACGGTGAAGCGGGGGTCGAGGTAGACCAGCTTGGCCTTGCGCTCCATCACGCCGCCGATGAGGTCCATGGTGTCGGGCGTGATGATGCTTTCGAAGCGGTTCGCGCCGGACATGATCACGAACTTGCTGTTGAGCAGGTCGAAGCTGGGCACCGTGCCGAAGGTCGCGCTGTAGGCCAGGTTCACGGAGGCCAGGCAGAGGGTCGGATGGCGGACGATGTTCGGCGAACCGAAGGCCAGTCCCAGGTTCTTGAAGAAGACCTCCTGGAAGCCCTCGGTGGAGGACCAGAGGGAGGCCTGCGGGCCATGCTTCTCCTTCACCTCGGAGAGCTTCTTGGCGGCGAAGTCGAAGGCCTCGTCCCAGCTCACGGGCTTCCACTTGCCCTCGCCCCGGGCACCCACGCGGATCATGGGCTGCTTGAGGCGGTCGGGATCGTAGACCTGCCGGATGGCCGCGTTGCCGCGGGCGCAGAGCATGTCACGGGATTTCGGGTTCTCGGGGTTGGGGTTCAGCTTCTTGACGAAGCCGCCCTCCACCACGGCGATGGCGGAGCACTTGTTGGGGCACAGCTCGCAGGTCGTGGGGACCTCGCGGTTATCGGTCGAGGCGCTCCGGCCCTTCTTGAAGTATTTGAGGCATCCCACCTGGGTGGTGGCGACGGCTCCGGCGGTGGCGCCCGCGGCCTTCAGGAACAGGCGGCGATCCATGCGAGTGGTTCCCATCGGGGTCTCCGAGCAAGGCGCTCAGCGGGCCGGAGGAGCAACCCTCCGGCCCGCTGCGCGTAGGGTCTAGAACTTCACTTCGATCGAGGCGTAGGTCGTCTTCACCGTGGCGGGGAAGCCGTACTGCAGCATCGGGTTCTTGCCCAGGTCATAGGCGTCCTCCCAGCTCTGGCCTGGCATGGCGGGGCCGGGGGAGATGTGCCAGCCGCTGAAGGCGTGGCTGTACTTGTAGTTCAGGTAGCCGAGGCGGAAGGCGGCGTTCTTGGCGAACTGCCAGTGGATGTAGCCTTCCCACACATCGCCGCGGGTGCCGAGCTTTTCCGTGGCCTCGCCGGTGGCGGGGCTGTAGGTCCACCACCGCGGGGAGCCGTGGTTGAACTCGACGCCGACCCCGAGCTTCTCGGTGGGGTCCCAGCGCATGCCCACGTAGTAGGCGCTGGCGGTTTCGCTCTTGGTCGCGTCGCCGAGCAGGCCGCCGAAGCCGGCGAGCTGCTGGGTCTGGCCGCCCATGGCCGGAGGCATGGTCCAGTAGGCGCCGTACTGGCTCATCTTGCCGTTGGGAAGGCTCTTGATGCGGCCGTAGCTGGCGAAATAGGTGAAGGTGTCGCCGACCTTGTGCTTCCAGGTGGCGGTCCACTGGTCGATGTCGCCCAGGTTGTTGGTGGCGGTGACGTACTGGACGGCAGGCATGCCGCCCATGCCGGGCATGGCGGGCACGGGGAAGTTGTTGGTGGTGCCGAAGGGGATGTCCGTGAGGTTGGCCATCCGGTTGTAGCCGATGTAGAGGTTGGCGCTCTGGACGCTTTCGCCGAGCTGGAAGAGCAGGGGCATGTCGAACATGGCGCCGAGCACCGTGCTGTCCTTGAGGGGCCCGATGCTGTTCACCTGCAGGGTGGCCGCGGCGGCATTGGGGCCCTGGGCGGTCCAGTTCACGTTGGTGAAGTTGAAGCCCACGGGGGCCGCGTTGGCTTTCACGCTGCCGCCGCCGCCGAAGCCGGACTCGTAGCCCACGCCGTAGCAGATGCCCAGCAGCGTGCCTTCGGGCATGCCGATCTTGTCGAGCTGGAACTTGAAGCCGACGCCGTCCACGAGGGCGTTCACGGCCAGGGCCTGGGGGGTGGCCTGGCGCTCGGAACCCTCCCTCACTTCGAACGGCGGGCCGTCCGAGGTGTTCTGGCGGCCGATGGACAGGATGCCCAGGGGGAAATCGTAGACGAGGCTGGCGCGCTCGACGCGGAGCACGTCCGTGCCCGGCACTTTGGCGCTGTTGAAGGAGTTGGCCACGGTGTTGGGCGAGCCGTTGAAGGTGGGGACGTCGGCGCCGCCGTGGACCTTGTACATCGTCAGGCGGCCCATGATCTTGGCGCGCTCATTGATGGTGATGCCCATCTTCAGGCGCAGGCGGGTGGACCACTGGACGGAATTGGTCCAGTCCTGGGCGGGGACGTTCTGCGTGAGGGCCATGAAGGGGTAGGGGTAGCCGGCGGGCAGGGAACCGGCGGGGGCGCCGGCGCTCTGGGCGAAGCCCATGAACTGGGTGTAGGGCTTGAAGCCCCACGTGCTGCTTTCGAAGCGGGTGCGCAGATCACCACCCCACTGGATGTTGTCCCCGGCGATCTTGGTCTCGACCTTGACGAGGCGCGTGTCGACTTCCTGCGCGGCGGCGGCCTTTTCCTCGACGGCCTTCAGCTGCACTTTGAGCTGCTCGATCTGCTTCTGCAGATCCTGGTTGGACTGGGCGCTCAGGGCCGCGGGCGCCAGCATGGCGACCAGGGCGAGCATGATCCGGGAGTTCATGGGGTATGTCTCCTAAATGCGGGGTTCAGGGTAGGGGGTGGAACGTCGGTGGGACGGGGATCAGCCGCCGCAGGTTTCAGGCTGCGGGGAGTCCGAGGCGTGATTGACCAGGAAGGTCTGCACGTCCTTGACCTGCGCGGGCTTCAGCACGGCGTCGAGCTTCTCGGCACCCTTCTTGTGCTTGCCGGCGGCAAAGTAGGCCTTCCACTGGGCCTGGGTCTTGGAGAGCGGGGTGACCTCCTTGGCAGAGCCGCCGGAGGCGTGGCAGGACTTGCAGGTCTTCTTGAAGAAGAACTTGCCCTTGGTGTCGCTGCCGCCCTGGGCGGCCAGGGAAGCGGAGAGCGCCGCGGTGATGGCGATGAGCTTGAGGAGGTTCCGCATGGAGGATGTCCTTTCGGAAGGGGTGAAAAGGGTCGTGGCGCCGGGTCGGGAGGGCCGAAGGCGCTGGATCCTGGGATCCGTGTGAATCTCTGGAGAAGGGCGCTGAACCGGCGCCTTTGAATAGAGGATGAATGGGTGGATAACGNNGTGGCCCCCGTGATGGGAGCGGCCATGAAGCGGCAGGTGCTGGTGTGCACCTCGAAAAGCTGCGCGGCCAACGGTTCCGAGGCGGTGCTGGAGGCCTTCAAGGCCCAGCTGATCGAGGAGGGGCTGCTCTTCTACAAGGGGAACCGGGAGGGCGAGGTGCACTGCGGCCACTGCGGCTCCGTGGGCTTCTGCGCCATCGGCCCGGCGGTGCTGGTGTACCCGGACGGCATCTGGTACGCCCACGTGACCCCCGCCGATGTGCCCGAGATCATCGAAAGCCACCTCAAGGGCGGCGTGCCCGTGGAGCGGCTGGTGCGGAAGCGGCTAGGCTGAGCCCTCACCCTCGAACATCTGCCGCTCCTGCGGCGTGTCCACGTCCATCCATTCGGGCCCGTCGCAGGGCAGGACGAGGTGGGGCAGGGCTTCCACCAGGGCCATGAGGGACCGGGGCGCGGCGGTGGAGAGGGCGGGGCGGAGGGTGGCCGGCAGCCAGCCGCCGAGAGGCTGGAGGCGGCCCCCGTGCTGTGCCACCACCCAGCGGGCGGAGTCCGGATCGGCGGCCTCGGCGCGACGGATCCAGGCTTCGAGGGCCGCAGGCGACCAGCGCACCTGGTCGCAGGCCACCACCCACCAGCGGTCCACGACGGGCGCTGGCAGCGCCGCCCATGCCTGGAGCGCCCTGGCCGGGCCTTCGCGCGGGTCCTGAACCACCGGGAGATCCAGGCGGTCAGGTAGCGGGTCGCCCAGTACCTGGGCCACGCCGCCGGGAAACACGGATTCGAAGACCCGGACGAGGTGGCCGCCCCAGCTGCCCCCAGCCGGATGGCCGAGGGCGTGCTTGGCGCCTCCCATCCTGCGGCCTTGGCCGCCGCTCAGCAGCAGCAGGCCGGTGGGGCGGGTGGTCATCCCCCCACCTGCCACATGCCACCCGCGAACTGGGGATCCTCGCCCCGGCGCATGGGATGGCAGTCCAGCTTGTCCGTGAGGGCCTGGCGGATGAGGCGGGCGAGATCCTCGTGGGAGGCGTGGTTATGCAGCGGCTCCAGCAGGTCCACAGGGCGGCCGCCGAAGAGGCAGGCCTTCAGTTCGCCGCGGCTGGTGAGGCGCACGCGGTTGCAGCGGTCGCAGAAGTCGGCGCTGAGGGTGGAGATGACGCCCACCTTGCCTTCGCTGCCGGGCAGGCGGAAGATCCGCGCGGGGCCTTCTTCCAGGCCGACCACGGGCTCCTCCTCCAGGGATGCGCCGAGGCCCTCCTGGACGGTGCGGAGGATCTCATCGGCGGGCATGAACTGGTCCTTCCCCCAGCTGTTGCCCTGGTAGGGCATGAACTCGATGAAGCGGACCTGGAGGCCCTCGGTCTGGGCGAGGCGGGCCAGGGGGACGATCTGGTCCTCGTTCCAGCCACGCAGTACCACGGCATTCAACTTGGCCTTCAGGCCCGCGGCCCGGGCGGCTTCCAGCCCGGCCAGCACCCGGGCCAGCCCATCCTTGCGGGTGAGGCGCTCGAAGGCGCCGCGATCGGCGGCATCCAGGCTCACGTTCACGCCGCACAGCCCCGCGTCCCGCAGGCCCCGGGCCCGTTTGGCGAGGTGGAGGCCGTTGGTGGTGAGGTGCACGCGCCCCTCTACCTCGGGACTGATGCCGGCCACGATGGTTTCCAGATCGCGGCGCATGAGGGGTTCGCCGCCGGTGAGACGCACCTTCCGGATGCCGAGGCTGGTGAAGGCCTGGACCAGCTGCACCACCTCATTCCGGTTCATGGCGGGTTGCCCGGCCCGCTCCAGGGCTCCAGTCCGGGGCTTGCAGTACACGCAGGCCAGGTTGCACTGCTCCGTCACCGAGACCCGCAGGTAGGTGATGTTCCGGCCCAGCCCGTCCTTCAGCCCGTCCTTGAGGCGCAGCATGCGGGGGGGCTGGCTGATCGGAAGCATGGGGAGGGGGGACGGCACGGGGGCTCCTGGCCCATCCAGGATGCGCGGAAGGCCGCTGGTCCGCCCAGGGGTCGTGCCCTCGGTCACAGGGCCCCTCAGGGCTCCACGGGATTCAGGGGCAGTTCCACCAGGAAGCGGGCGCCCTTGCCCAGTTCGCTATCGATCTTCAGTTCGCCGTGGTGGGCCTCGACGATGCTCTGGCAGATGGAGAGGCCCAGGCCCCAGCCGTGGGCGGCATCGCCCGCCTGGGTCTGCTGGAAGGGCCGGAGGAGCTCCTGGATCTTGGAGGCATCCAGGCCGCGTCCGGTATCCCAGACCTCTAGGCGCCAGATCCCCAGGGCCAGGTCCACGGTGGACCGGACACCGACCTGGCCGCCGGCCGGCGTGAACTTCAGGGCGTTCTCGAAGAGGTTCAGCAGGACCTGGTGCAGGGTGGCGGTGTCGGCCTGGATCCACACCCGTCCGGTGTCGGGCGCGACCTCCAGGTGGAAGGCGAGGCCCTTGGCCTCGGCCTTGAGGCGCAGGGCGTCCTCGAAGCCCTCGGTGACTTCGGCGGGGAGGATGGCCGCCAGCTTGAGGCTCTGGAGCAGGGCTTCGGAACGGCTCTGGTCCAGCAGGTTCCGCACGAGGAGTTCGATGCGGTGGGCTTCCCGTTCCATCACGTCCAGCAGGGTCGTCCCGCTGGGCACCAGCTCACGCAAGCGGTCGAGGGTGAGGAGGATGGTGGTGAGCGGCGAGCGGAGGTCGTGGGTGACGGTGTCCAGCAGCCTGAGGCGCCCCTCCAGGCTGCGCTTGATCTGCTGGTGGGCGTGCTCCAGGGCGCGGTTCTGACGGGCGAGGAGGAGGGTCCGGTCCTCGATGGTCTCCTCCAGGTCGCGGGAACGCTGGGCGAGGGTGTGGACCCGCCACCAGAGCCCCCACCCGAGCAGCGCTACCAGGGCCAGGGCGAGCAGGCCCCGCACCAGCCACCGTTCGTGCCAGGCGGGGCTGACCTCGATGGCCACGGGCACCGCCTCCACCCAGGTCACGCCATCGGTGGAGGCGCGGAGATGGAACTGGTAGCGGCCCGCGCCGAGGTTCCGGTACTGGAGGGTGAGGCCCTGGTTCACGGGCCGCCAGTCCTCGTCCACACCCTGGAGGTAGGCCTGGTAGTGAAGCCGGGAGGCCACCAGGGGATCTCCGGTGTCGAAGCTCAGATCGAGGAAATCCGGGCGGGGAGGAACCTGTGCAGACGCGGAGAGGATCTCGGAGCCGCCTGGCCAGCGCACCTCGATGAGCGTGGGGGGTTGCAAGGGCGTGTTCCGGAAGCCCTGGGCATTCTGGAGCACGCAGGCACCGCCGATCATGCCGATCCACAGGCGGCCCTTGGAATCCAGGAGGAACCCGTTGTGATTGGTCTCTTCGGAGACCAGCCCCTGGCTTCGGCTCAGGTGGTGGAGGTCCCGGCCCTCCAGGAGGGTCACGCCCTTGTTGTGGCCGAAGGCCATGCGTCCGCGCCCCAGATCCACGATGAAGTTGATCCCCTCGTCCGGGAGGCCATCGGCCACACCGAAGCTGGCCCATTGGCCGTCCTTCCGGAGGTGGAGCCCCTTCATGGTACCGATCCACAGGCGCCCCCGGGCATCGGAAGTCATGGCCGTGACGGTGGAGGTGGCGAAGGGCGCATCGGGGAAGATCCGCTGGAGGCTCCCGCCCGCCAGTTCCCAGAGTCCGTATCCCGTGGCGAGCAGCAGGCGGCCTTCGTGGCGGAAGATGTCGGAAACCGTTTCATCTCCCGTTTCCGCGGGCAGGCGGTGGTGGGCCAGGAAGCGCCCCTGGCCATCCAGCCGGAACAGGCCCTGATCGGTTCCCGCGAGAATGTCGGTTCCGTCCCGCACCAGGGTCAGGACAGCCGTCTCCGCCATCTCCCGGGGGCCTGCAGCCGACACACGGTCGCCCCTCCAGCGCGCGAGTCCGCGGTCCGTGCCCACCCAGACGCCTCCGGATCCGTCCGGCAGCAGGCCCCAGCACTCGGTGGCGGGCAGGCCATTGTGCCGGGTCCAGTGCGCGGTGATGTTCCGGCCCTCGTCCACCTGGTAGAGGCCCGTGCTGGCGGCCAGCAGGTAGCGCGTGGGGTTCAGTTCGAGGATGCCGGATACCGCCGCGAGGTCCCTTCCCAGCGCCACGTTGGAACCATCCAGCGTCAATAGGTCCGGCAGGGCCTGGGCCACCAGGCCATCCCCGTCGGAACCCACCCAGAGCACGCCCCGCCGGTCACGCATGGCGATGGAGATGCGGTCCCTCGGGAGGCCGGTTTCGGCGGTGAGGAGGCGGGTGCCGCCGTCCGGTTCCCGCACCAGCACGCCATCGCCGCCGAGGGAGATCTGGAAACCTTCGCCCTGGGCGTCGAACCGGAGGCTGGCCATGCGTGGGGAACGGGGCGGCAGCCCCTGCAACGGCTCGTTCACCCACCTCCCCTTCTCCATGCGGAGGAGGGCCCCATCGAGCAGGAGCCAGGCCCGTCCCTTCGCATCGACCTGGAGGTCGCGTACCCGGCCGCCAGGGTGTTGGACAGGCAGGGAATAGAGGCTGAGGCCCCGCTCATCCCAGCGGGCCACGGTGCTATCCGGCCCCAGAATCCAGACCCCCTTGCCTTGGTCCCTGGCCAGGCGCCGGACCGGCCCACCGGGCCAGGGGGCGGGCAGCTGGACTGGGACGAAGCGGCCGTCCTCGAGTCGGAACAGGCCATGGCGGTTGCCCACCAGGACGGTGTTCTGGGCATCCAGGCCGAGGGCGCCGCCCTCGAAACTCTCCTGATCCGGCCCCAGGCCGTAGTTCCGGACCATCTCGCCGCGGATTTCCGAGACCCCCTCCTGGCTGGCCACCCAGATACTGCCGGAAGGGGACTCCATCAGGGACCGGATGAAGAGGGCCTTGAGCCCCTGGGGGCCCGCGAAGGTCCGGAAGCCGGAGGCGCCCAGGCGCGCGACGCCGCCGGTGTTGGTGCCCACCCAGAGGAAGCCCCGCCGGTCCTCCAGCAAAGCGGTCACCTGGCTTTGGGGCAGGCCATCCTTCAGGCCGAACCGCCGGAATGCAGGCTGCTGGGCCGCAAGGGGCGGAAGGGCGGCCGCGAGGCCCAACAGGGCCCAGGCGAGAGTGGAGAGGAATGGACGCATGGAGAGGAGGTCCGTCGTTGATAGAACCATCGGCGCGGGGGGCGCATACCGTGATCCTTGGGAGGCATGGGACTATGAAAGCATGCTTGTGGACGCGCATTGCCATCTCACGGGGAGCTACCTGGCGGAGGACCAGGTGGAGGCGACCTTGGCCCGGGCCCGGGCCCAGGGGGTGACGGGGTTCATCGCCGTGGGCACCGATCTGGCGGATTCGCAGGCCGTGCTGGACCTGGCCCGGAGCCTGCCGGGCGTGCAGGCCAGCCTGGGGGTGCACCCCCACGAGGCGAAGTCCTGGGAGGCGGACACGGGGGCCGCCCTGGCGGGACTCGTCGCAGATCCGGCCGTGCGGTTCGTGGGTGAAACAGGGCTCGATTGGCACTACGACCTGAGCCCCCGGGACACCCAGGAAACCGTCTTCCGCGCCCAGATCCGCCTGGCCAGGGCCCTGCGGAAGCCCCTCATGATCCACACCCGGTCCGCGCCGGAAGCCACCCTGCGGATCCTGGAGGAGGAGGGCGCCAACGCCGTGCGGGGCATCATCCACTGCTTCAGCGAGGACCGGGCTTTCGCGGCGAGGGCCCTGGACCTGGGCTTCTACCTGAGCTTTTCGGGCATCGCCACCTTCAAGAAGGCCGAGACCGTGCGGGACGTGGCCGCCTGGGCCCCCGCAGACCGCATCCTGGTGGAAACGGACGCGCCCTTCCTGGCGCCGGTGCCCTACCGCGGCAAACCCAACGAGCCGGGCTATGTGCGCTTCACCGCCGAGGCAGTGGCGGAGCTGCGCGGCATCACCTCCCTGAAACTGGCGGAACAGACCACCCGCAATCTGGAGGCCCTGTGCGGCTGGGCAC
>DPRT01000051.1:0-1868 GCA_003538615.1 Holophagaceae bacterium
GGGGGGATGGCCTCTCTGCGGCGCCTCGGAAGGAATACTTGAAAATCACTCAAGGAAAGCCTGGGCCCGGCTGGGATAATCCGGGCTTTCCGCAACTTGCTTCTCACCCAGGGGATCCGGAACCATGTTGAATCAGGGCTTCCGCCATCAGGAACAGATCGGGTCCACCGGGGCCGGCCTGACGGTGGCGGCCCTCCTTCCCGCCCGGCACCCCCGAGCCTCCGCCGCCGAGTGGCTCGCGCGGATCGAGGCCGGGCAGGTGCTGCTCGATGGCCAGATCGCCACGGGCGGGGAGATCCTCCGGGCCGGCCAGTGGCTCACCTGGGACCGGCCACCCTGGACCGAACCCGAGGTGCCCCTGGCCACGGCCATCCTGTACGAGGACGGGGACCTCCTGGCCGTGGCCAAGCCCAGCGGCCTGCCCACCCTGCCCGGCGGGGGCGAATTCCTGGACCACACGCTCCTGGCCCTGGTGCGGCGGCGGCATCCCGAGGCCAGCCCCATGCACCGCCTGGGCCGGGGCACCTCGGGCGTGGTGCTGTTCGCCCCCACGGCGGGGGCGCGCAGCCCCCTCCAGGCCGCCTTCCAGGATCCGCGGGCCCGCAAGGTCTACCGGGCCCTGGGCAGCGGCCACCCGGCCCAGGATGCCTTCGAGGTGGGAGCCCCCATCGGGGAGGTGCCCTACGGCCCCCTGGGCGTCCTCCACGGGGCCTGTCCGGAGGGCCGCCCCTCCCTCAGCCGGGTCGCCGTTCTGGAACGGCGGGAAGGAGCCTCCCTGCTGGACGTGGAGATCCTCACCGGCCGCCCCCACCAGATCCGCATCCACCTGGCCTTCGCGGGACATCCCCTGGTGGGCGATCCNNCTGTGGAATCGGTGGATAGAGCCTTTTCAGTTGTGCACGCCCGGGGCTTCGCGGCCCATGCGCTCCACGTACTCCAGGTATGAGCCTCCGAAGACCAGCGGGCCGTCGTGCTCTTCGCCGCCCAGCTCCAGCACCCGGCTGGCCAGGCCCCGCAGGAAGGTGCGGTCGTGGGATACGAAGATCATGGTGCCTTCGAAATCCTTCAGGGCGTCGATGAGCATTTCCTTGGTGGCCAGGTCCAGGTGGTTGGTGGGCTCGTCCAGCACCAGGAAATTGGGCGGATCGAAGAGCATCCGGGCCATCACCAGCCGTGACTTCTCGCCGCCGGAGAGCGCGCGGATGCGCTTGTCCACGTCGTCGCCGGAGAACTGGAAGGCGCCCAGCAGGTTGCGCAGCACGCCCAGGCCCTCCATGGGGAAGTCCTGCTGCATCTGCTCGATCACGGTGAGGTCGGGATCCAGCAGGTCCAGGGCCTGCTGGGAGAAGTAGCCCAGCTTGAGGCTGGCGCCCAGCTTCACGTTTCCTGCATCCGGCTGGATGGCGCCGGAGATCATCTTCAGCAGGGTGGACTTGCCTGCCCCGTTCTTGCCCATGACGCACCACCGCTCACCGCGGCGGATGTGGAGGGCGAACTGGTCATACAGCTTCCGCTTGCCGTAGGCCTTGCAGACGCCNNCGGCTCTGCACCTGGGCGGCCTTGGCGGCGTGGGCGGAGAAGCGCTCGATGAAGCGCTGCTCCTTGGCCAGCTTGGCCTGCTGGCGGGCGTAGGCGGCCTCCTGGTTGGCCTCGCGCTGCTCCCGCTCCTTCACGTAGAAATCGTAGTTGCCCGAAAACGTGACGATGTCGCCGCCGTCGATCTCCAGCACCTTGGTGACGATGCGGTTCATGAAGTCCCGGTCATGGCTGGTCATCAGCAGCGTGGCGGGCACGGCCTTGAGGAAATTCTCCAACCAGAGGATGGATTCGATGTCCAGGTGGTTGGTGGGCTCGTCCATGAGCAGCAC
>DPRT01000051.1:1941-4135 GCA_003538615.1 Holophagaceae bacterium
CGGGCCGCCCGGCCATCTCGTCCACTTCCTGGCGGAAGTAGCCCAGGGTGAGCTTCTTCGGCAGGGTGACGGAACCCTCGTCCGGCGATTCCTCGCCCATGATCATGCGGAAGAGGGTGGACTTCCCCGCNNCCGTTGGGGCCCACCAGGCCCACCTTCTCGCCGGGGTTGAGCTGGAAATCCGCCTCGATGAACAGGACCTGCTTGCCGTACTGCTTGCTGACGTTGGAAAACGAGATCATGGGAATCCGATGCGCAGAATGGGTCGCCCCGGCAGGCCTGGGCGGCGAAAGATCCAGAGACAGGGGATCGAGGTCGCGGGTGGCAGGATCCTCAAGCCTNNGGCGCCTGCGCCCCATCAGGCCGGGGGCTCGGTCCGCGGGCCGTGCATCAGCTCCACCACGGCCTGGTTCAGGCGCAGCCGGGTCTCGTGGCGCTCGAAGGCCCGGGTGATGTAGCGGGCCCGGATCTCGACGCCGTTCAGGGTGGGCACCACGTTCAGCCCCGGGGTGGTGGAGAAGGCCTGCACCCGGTAGCGCGCCGTGGCCCGCTGCCACTCCTGCTCGGCGAGCTTCCCGTTGGCCTCCGTCTGCCGTTCCACCAGCTTCTGGACGCCATCGATGACGGAATAGGGATCCTGCCCCAGGGGGATCAGCACCCTCAGCTCGTCCCACATCCACTTGCCCGTGGTGGAGAAGTTGAAGAAGTGGCCCTCGATGGCGAAGTTGTTCACGAAGGCCACGCGGCGCCCCGTGGGGTGGCCCGCATCGCTCCAGCTGCCTGTTTCCATGACCACCGTGCGCAGGAGGCCGATCTCCACCACCTCGCCGCCCACGCCCCGGATCTCCACCCAGTCGCCCACGCGGATGCCGTTCCGGCCCATGAGGATGAACCATCCAAAGAAGGCCACGATGAAGTCCTTGAGGGCCACGGTCAGGCCCGCGCCCGCCAGGCCGATGATGGTCGTGGTCTGGGCCGGTGCGCCGAAGGTGGCGAAGAGGATGGCCAGCGCGCACAGGGCCTGCACGACCAGCTTCACCACCGTTCTCAGCGTGCCCGCGCCCTTCTTGTCCCCGGCCGAGGCCCGGTGGAAGAGGCGGTCGATGAGCCGGCCCGCGAGGTGGGCCCCCAGGATCAGCCCCAGGATCCACAGCAGGCGCGTGAGCAGCCCATGGAGGGCCACATTCCTGTGCCCGTCGACCAGGGCCATCCAGGTGCCATAGACCACAGCCAGCTCCTGCTGATCCTGGATCCGGCGGCCCATGTCCGAAAGCCGCCGCTGCACGTCGCCGTACTGCCGGAGGTAGGAGACGGCGGCCTGGGCCTGGTCCCGGCCCGGCCCTCCTTCTTGTGCCGCGGAATCCTTCACCAGGTTGGAAGCCCAGTACTTTGCGGCCTCGCGGTCCTCCTTCTCCTCATTCGCTCGGGCCTCGATGACCTCCCGCCACTTGGTGAGCACCCTGACCTTGGCCAGGGCCTCCTGGCGGGCCCGGGCCAGGCGCCGGAACTTGGTGCGCTGGGCGTTCCACTCCATCACGCGGGCCACCAGACTTCCCGCCTGGAACACGGCCACCGGCCGGACCGCAATCTTGGCCTGGGACGACTCCCGGTCCGCGGCCTCGTGGGCCTCCTTCAGCCGCCGGATGCGGGCCTGGGGATCGCCGCCCGCCCGGGACAGGTCCTCGGAAGCCGCCTCCAGCTCGTCCTGATCCAGCTGCAGCTGGGCCTTGGCCACGTCCAGCTGGTCCTCCAGGACGTTCTTCTGGGATTCCCGGACCGCGGCCAGCTGCTTCGAAAGGTGGGCCATCAGCTGCTGGCCCGCTTCCACCGCCGCCTGGGCCTTGGCTTTGAGCTCGGCCAGCTTCTTCAGCTCGGGAGTCTCGGGGGTCTGCGCGCTGGCGGCCCGCCGGAGGGCGTCCGTGAAGGCCAGGTCCACCTCGTGATTGGCCAGCCGCTCCGCCTGCTGCGCCAGCTGCTGCTCTTCCAGGGTGGTGGCCAGGGGCACCAGGCTCCGGGCGGTCAGCAGCGGGGTCTGGTCCACCAGCCGCTCCCGGGCCGGTGCGGACCGGCGCAACCCGCGGGCCCTGGCGGGGGGCCCCTCCTGGGCCTGGGCGGCGGGCACCGGATCCCGGGTCCACAGCCACCCGGCCGTCGTCGCGGCCAGCAGCAACAGCAGGACCACTGCGGGGATCCA
>DPRT01000051.1:4159-5372 GCA_003538615.1 Holophagaceae bacterium
GCCACCAGAGCGAAGGAACTCACCAGGGCCAGCGCCAGGAACTTCTTCATGGAACCCTCCGGATTGGTGGGACACGGTCCCACGGAAGCACCTTACTCCCGGAGATGGCTTTCCAAACACCTAAATTTTTCGCCTACTTTCCGAACAGGTTCTTGAGCACCATGCCCGCCATGGCCGGATTGGCCCCGAGGCGGCGCTTCAGGTAGTGGATCGCGTACTTCCACTCTTCGGCGAAGGGCACGTAGAGGCGGATGATCTGGCCGCGCTTGACGATCTCCTGCTGGATCTCGGTGCGGGGCACGCCCAGGAGCATCTGGAACTCGTAGGCGCCCTTCGCCACGCCGCGCTGGTCGAGATGCGCGATGCAGCGGCGGATCAGGGGCTCGTCGTGGGTGGCGATCTCGGGGTAGTGGCCGTGGTCGAGCAGGAGCTGGACGTACTCGAACAGCTTGTCCTTCATGTCGGCCTTGTCCTGCAGCGCCACGTCGGCGGGCTCCTTGTAGATGCCGATGCAGATGCGGACCTTGCAGGGCTTGGTGTGCAGGGCCTTGATGTCCTCTTCCGTGCGGAAGAGGCGGCTCTGGAGCACGATGCCGAAGTTGTCGAACTCGTTCCGGAGGGCCTTGAACATGCGGAGGGTGACGTCGGTGAAGTTCCGGTCCTCCATGTCCAGGGTGATGTGCATCCCGTGCGCGGCGGCGGCGGACACGATGCGGCGCATGTTGTCCTGGCAGTATGCTTCGCTCTCGTTGATGCCCAGCGAGGTGGGCTTGATGCTGATGCTGGCGTAGGGCCGGCCCTTCAGGGCCTCGACCATGCGGAGGTAGACCTGGACCGTGGCTTCCACGTCCTCCCGGCGGAAGACCTCCTCGGCCAGCAGGTCCACCGTGGAATAGATCCCCAGCTTGGTGTGGAGCTCATCGGCCTTGGCCACCCCGCTGGCGACACCCTTGCCCGCCACGTACGGCGCCGCGAAGGTCCGGACCAGGCTGCCCGGCATGAGATCAAGAATGATGCGTTTCAGATCCACGGTGTTCCTCCCGTCATTCCTGCGTTTCCCGGCCCGGCCCGCAAGGCCGGCGCGGCCTCTCAAATATAGCGGGGGCCGCACCCCGGCGGCGGCGGCGGCAGACAGATGTGACCGGAGAGACAATGCCAAAAAGCCCGCAGACTTTGGATCTGCGGGCTTCCGTGGTGGTGGTCCCTCCCGGAC
>DPRT01000039.1 GCA_003538615.1 Holophagaceae bacterium
CGCTACAACCGCGAGACCCTGGAGATCCACTACAAGGGCAAGAGCATCTCCGAGGTGCTGGCCATGACCGTGGAGGAGGCGCTGGGGCTCTTTGCGCCCATCCCCGTGCTGGCCAACAAGCTGCAGACCCTCATGGATGTGGGCCTGGGCTACATCCGCCTGGGGCAGAGCGCCACCACGCTCTCCGGCGGCGAGGCTCAGCGCGTGAAGCTGGCCAAGGAGCTGAGCAAGCGCGCCACGGGCCGCACGGTCTACATCCTGGACGAACCGACCACCGGCCTGCACCTGAAGGACATCCAGAAGCTGCTGGAGGTGGTGAACCGGCTGGTGGAGACGGGCAACACGCTCATCGTCATCGAGCACAACCTCGANNCTAGGCGTAGAGGTCGATCCGCTGTCCCACGCCGCCGGCCTGGGCGATCATGTTCGCCAAGTCGGCGCCCTGCTGGGTGTTCACATCCAGCACCTTCTTGAGCACGCGGGTGGCGAGCTCGGTCTGGGTTTTGAGCTGGCTGGCGGCAGCGGCGCTGGCGGGGGTGATGTTCATGGGACCTCGACAGGAGCCTATCGGCTTTCGGGCTTCCGGACATGAGCGGTCCGGATGAGGGCGGCCGCATCCTGGACGGGCGCCTTGGCCGCCGTGGCGGCGAGGTTCTCGGCGGCGATGGCCTCAAACACTTCGCGACGATGGACTTGCACACTGCGGGGGGCCTTGATGCCCAGGCGGACGCCGTCCTTGGTGACGCCGAGGACAATGACCTCGACCTCGCCGCCGATGACGATGGACTGCTCCGGCTTTCTCGTGATGACGAGCATAGGGCGAGGGTATCAGTCCAGGGGCAGGATCGGGAACCGCAGGGGGAACCTGTCGGCGTTGAGGGCGATCTGGAAACCGATCCGGGTCTTCACGTTCATCACCAGGGGGCCGGCCAGGTTCGTGGTCATGCGCCGGGGGTCCTCCGGGATCACCACCAGGGTGAGCACCATGGCATCGCCCGGGCTTTCGAGGCCGAGGGCTTCGGCCTCCTCCTCGCCCAGGGGNNGGGCTCGAAGAGCCGGAAGGCCGTCAGGTGGGGGAAACCCAGGAGCCCCTTGGGGAAGGTCAGGAGAATGCCCTCGTCGGGGCTGGGGGTGGGGGCTGGCGTGGGGGTCATGGCCGTCCAGAGTTGTTCCAGATCAATCCATCGGATGAATCGCCGTCATCCTGAGTTTCATGCGGGCCCGCTTCGAAGACGGCCCAGAGGGCNNGGATGGGCCAGCCGGGCGGTGATCCAGCGGTTGCCCAGCTCCATGACGGCGGCCACGTCGCCCTCGTTGCCCCAGGCCCAGCGGTAGCTGGTGAGCACCTTGGCCCGCGCCACGGCGAGGTCGCCCAGATGCCGGATCTTGTCCACCACNNACGCGCAGCAGGGGGAGCAGCAGCGCCGCGTCGCGGCTGGCGTAGCTGATCTGGGCCTCGCGCAGGGGGCGCAGCATCCAGTTCGAATCCTGCTCTTCCTTGGGGATGTCGAGGCCGAGCTTGAGCTTGGCCATGGTCTTGAGGCCCGGCTGGGGATAGCCCAGGGCGCGGGACAGCAGCATGGTGTCGAAGATGCTGTCGGGCACCACGTCGTAGAGGCGCTTGAACACGATGCCGTCGCCGGAGAAGTCGTGGACGATCCAGGGCACCTGGGCCATGGCCTGCAGGGCGGATCGCATGAGGCCGTCCAGGGCCAGCGGATCCACCAGCCAGGCCTGGTCGTGGGTGGCCACCTGCATGAGCGCCAGCACACAGTGATGCATGCCCGTGAGGCTGCACTCGATGTCCACGGAGAGCACGCCCGCGGAATGCCACAGGGGCAGCGCCTCCTGCAGCTTCTCGGGTGTGTCCACGAAGGTCGTGGGAAGGTCGAAGTGGTCAAGCGCCATCCGGCCAGTATGGCAGTCCGGTACCATGAACCTTCGTCACGATATGCGAGGCCCCATGAACCGCTCCCTCTTCTGGACCACCTTTGCCACCGTCTTCCTCGCGGAAGTGGGCGACAAGACGCAGCTGGCGGCCATGACCGCCACGGTACGCAGCGGGCAGATCTGGACCGTGTTCCTGGCGGCCAGCGCCGCCCTGGTGTGCGCCACGGCCATCGGCGTGGCCCTGGGCGGCGTGCTGTTCCGCTACATCCCCGAGTCCGCCATCAAGTGGGCCGCGGGGACGGCCTTCATCGCGGTGGGGCTGTGGGTGCTCATCAAGGGCTGATCAGCCGCGCCTCAGCGTGAGGATGGCGATCTCCGGCGGGGCGGCGATGCGGATGGGNNGGTGAGCCGCGCCCCGGCCTCCAGGGCCCGCTCCCATTCGCTGGGCCGGTGGTTCAGGCAGATGCGGAAGGCCTCCGCCGGCAAGTCCCGGGCGGCCTCCGCGGGCCGTGGGCCGGGGCCGAAGACCATGCGGCGGAAGCGGCCGTTCCGCGCCATGGGGTCCTGAAGGCCCATCACCGCCAGGGTGGCGCCGTCGCGCTGCACCAGGGCCGAGGCGTTTTCCAGGCAGCGGATTCCGGCGGCCTCCAGATCCCGCCAGATGGGGCGCGGATCATCGAAGAAGTCGTGGTTGCCCAGCACGGCGAAGGCCCCGAAGGGGGCCGGAAAGGCCCGGAAGGCCTCCANNGCAGGATGTCACTGCCGATCATGGGGCCCGCATGGAGGTCGCTGAGGTGGGCGAGGCGCAGTCCATCGAGGCCCGCGGGCAGGTCGGGAAAGGCGAGGTCGCGGCGGGTGATGCCGGGATCCCCGTAGGCCTGCCGGGCGCCCACCACGCCCAGGGCCACGGCGGCCCCGGTGCTGGCCAGGGCGGCGCTGCGCAGGAAGGCCCGGCGGCTGGGATCCACGGCCTCAGCCGGGGGATCCGGGATCCGGCGTCGGCGGAAGCGCCAGGCCCCCTGGGCCGCCATGCCTGCCAGCAGGTGCAGCACCGTGAAGGCCTGGAAGTAGAANNGCCCAGGGCAGCCAGCGGCGGAGGGCCGGCAGCTCCAGGCGCAGCAGGCGCAGGTGCAGCCACTGGACCAGGAAGATGAGGACAAGCGCGATGAGGAAGGGCATCAGGATCCGGGGAAGGACATCAGGGGCGGACGATCACGCTGAGGGTTCCCACAGTACGGCCCTTCATGGCCCCGTCCAAGGGGCGGTGCAGGCCCAGGGNNCAGCCGCTGGAGGCGGTTGCCGGTGGCGGTGTAGGCGGGCAGGGCCGCCTGGACCACGCGGTTGGCGTCCAGGGCGGTGGGCAGCAGCGAGGTGCCCACGCCCCCCAGGTGGAAGCGGTCCAGGGCCGTGGGGTCGCCCGTGATGCGGCCATCTTCAGCGCGGAGGGTGAGGGGCGCCCAGGGGTTGATCCAGCCCAGGCTGAGGGTGGCGCGGGTCAGGTTCCAGGTCTTCCCCTCTGTGCGGCCCCGCTGTTCCCGGGCGGCCAGGGCCGCCCGGAGGCCCTGCCCGT
>DPRT01000102.1:0-8260 GCA_003538615.1 Holophagaceae bacterium
CCTTACGAATCCACCGTCACCGCCAATCTGTGGCGCGCCGGGGCGGTGATGCTCGGCAAGGCCAATCTGGACGAGTTCGCCATGGGCTCCAGCGGCGAATACAGCGCCTTCGGCCCCACCCTGAACCCCTGGGACCCCTCCCGGGTGCCCGGGGGCAGCAGCAGCGGTTCCGTCGTGTCGGTCGCCGCAGGCTATGCCCCCCTGGCCCTGGGCAGCGACACGGGAGGCTCCGTGCGGCTGCCCGCCAGCTTCTGCAATGTGACGGCCCTGCGGCCGACCTATGGCGTCCTGAGCCGCTTCGGCCTCACGGCCATGGCCTCCAGCCTGGACCAGGTGGGCCCCGTCGCCGCCACGGCCGAGGATGTGGCCCTGGCCTTCGGCGTCATGGCCGGCGCCGACCCCCAGGACAGCACCTCGGTGGATCTCCCGGGCACCGAGCGGCTGGCCAGCCTTCAGGGCGCAGACCTCAAGGGAGTCCGCATCGGGCTGCCGAAGGAATACTTCGGCGAGGGCCTGGAACCCGGCGTCCGGGGCCTCCTGGACGAGGCCCTGCGGGAATTCGAGCGCCAGGGCGCCCGGCTGGTGGAGGTGAGCCTCCCCCACACCCGGTACGCCATCGACACCTACTACCTCCTTTGCACCAGCGAGGTGTCCAGCAACCTCAGCCGCTTCGACGGCGTGCGCTACGGGCTGAGGTCGCCTGCGCCCCACGCCGGCGTGGCGGAGATGATCGCCGGAACCCGCGACCAGGGCCTGGGTGCCGAAGTCAAGCGGCGCATCCTCCTGGGGACCTTCTGCCTCTCCAAGGGCTACTACGACGCCTTCTACCTGAAGGCCATGAAGGCCCGCACGCTCATCGCAGGGGATTTCCGCGAGGCCTTCGCCCAGGTGGACCTTCTCGCGGCCCCCGTCAGCCCCGGCACCGCCTTCCCCTTCGGTGCCAAGACGGACGATCCCCTGGCCATGTACCTGGCCGACGTCTTCACCGTCCCCACCGCCCTGGCCGGGCTCCCCTGCCTGTCCATGCCCGCGGGCTTCACCGGCGGCCTGCCGGCCGGCATCCAACTCATCGGACCCGCCCTTTCGGATGTCCGCCTGCTGGAGACGGCCCACGCCTTCCAGTCCGCCACCCGCCACCACCTCGAAACCCCGACCCTGTCCGCATAGGAGCGAACCATGGCCTTTGACGTCGTCATGCCCCAGATGGGCGAGAGCATCGCGGAAGCCACCGTGCTGAAGTGGCACAAGCAGGCCGGCGACGTGATCGCCAAGGACGAGACCCTCTACGAGATCAGCACCGACAAGGTGGACGCCGAGATCCCCGCCCCCGCGGCCGGCACCCTGCTGGAAATCCTGGTGGACGTGAACGCCACGGTCCCTGTGGGCACCGTGGTGGCCCGCATCGGCGACGCCTCCGAGAAGCCGGCCGGCGCCGCCCCGGCAGCCGCCGCCGCTCCCTCCGCACCCGCGCCTGCGGCGGCCCTGTCCGCCCCGGCCGTGATCGAGGACGACAACAGCCTGGAAGGCCGCCTGCGCACCAAGAGCAGCCCCCTGGTCCGCGAGATGGCCAAGCAGCATGGCATCGACCTGGCCAAGGTGTCCGGCACCGGCCAGGCCGGCCGTGTCACCAAGGAGGATCTGGAGACCCACCTCGCCAAGGGCCCCACGGCAGCCCCCGCGGGCATCGCCCCGGCCCTGCCCGCCGTGCATGATCCCTCTGCGCCCACCATGGGCCTGACTCCCGCCCTGGCCGTGGCCCCCGCCCCCGCCATGCCCGCCTTCGCCGCCGGCGAGCGCGTGAAGGTCGAGCCCATGAGCCGCATGCGCAAGATCATCGCCGATGGCATGGTCGCCAGCCGGCGCACATCGGCCCATGTCTACACGGTCTTCGAGATCGACATGACCCATGTGGCCCAGCTGCGCAACAAGCACAAGAAGGCCTTCGAGGCCCAGTTCGGGACCAAGCTCAGCTTCATGCCCTTCGTGATGATGGCCGCCTGCAAGGCCCTGCGCGCCTACCCCATCGCCAACGCCTCGGTGGACGGCGACAACATCGTCTACAAGCAGGACATCAACCTCGGCGTCGCCGTGAGCCTGGACTGGGGTCTCATCGTCCCCGTGATCAAGAACGCCGACATGATGAACCTGGGCGGCCTGGCCCGCAGCCTCAACGACCTAGCTGAGCGCGCCCGCGCCAAGCAGCTCAAGCCCGACGAGATCAGCGGCGGCACCTTCACCATCACCAACCCCGGCGTCTACGGCGACACCTTCGGCCTGCCCATCATCAACCAGCCTCAGGTGGCCATCCAGGGCGTGGGCGCCATCGTGAAGCGGCCCGTGGTCATCACCGGCCCCGACGGCACGGATTTCATCGCCATCCGCCAGATGATGTTCAGCAGCCTCGGCTTCGACCACCGGATCATCGACGGCGCCACCGGCGACCTGTTCATGGCCTTCGTGAAGAAGGAACTGGAGACNNTACATGGCGAACTCGCCCTGGAAGTGCAGCGGGATGATGGCGGTGGGGCCGTTGCGGTGCTTGGCGACGATCAGCTCGGCGGAGGAGAGGTCGGTGTCCCCGTCCGCGGAGGGGACCATCTTCCGGTGGATGAAGGCCACCATGTCGGCGTCCTGCTCGATGGCGCCGGAGTCGCGGAGGTCGCTGAGCTGGGGCCGGCCGCCCTGGCGGTGTTCCACTTCGCGGTTCAGCTGGGAGAGCACCACCACGGGGATGCCGAAATCCTTGGCCATGAGTTTCAGGCCGCGGCTGATCTCGCCGATGCGGACAGCCTCGTTCTGCTTGGCCCCCCGGCTGTTCTCCGGACTGCTGAGCAGCTGCAGGTAGTCGATGATGACGAACTCCACGCGCCGGTTGCTCTGGCTGCCCTGCTTCACGACCATGTTCTGGATCTGGGGCACGGTGATGGAGGCCTGGTCGCAGATGAAGAGGGGCATCTGCACCAGCTCGTCCCGGGACCGCATGACGTGCTCCAGGCGGCCGGTGGCCCGCCCGGACTGGAGGTCCTTCATGTTCGTCTGGCTCTGGGCCGAGAGCAGGCGCATGAAGACTTCCTCGTGGCTCATTTCGAGGCTGAAGAAGGCGCCGCAATGGCCAGTGCGGCCGTCCCGCTCCTGGGCGGCCCGCAGGATCCAGTTCAGGGCCAGGGCCGTCTTGCCGATGCCGGGCCGGGCCGCCAGGACGATGAGGTTGCCGGGCTGGAAGCCCTGGGTCAGCTCGTCGAAGCGGCTGAAGCCCACCCGTACGCCCGGGGACAGGCGGCCCTCCAGCCGTTCGTGGAGGCGTTCCATGGCGTCATCCGCCACGGACTGGATGGACAGCAGGCCCTTGGCCTTGGCGTCGCCCTGGGCCAGATGGAAGAGGCTCTGGGCCGTCTGATCCACCAGCACTTCTGGGGGCTCGTCCTCCTCAGCGGCCTGGCGCACCAGCTGGGCGCCCAGGTGGACCAGGCGGCGCAGCTTGGCCTTGCGGCGGATGAGGTCCGCGAGGATCTGCGGGCGCTCCACGTCCTCGCCCGCCAGCAGCTCCACCAGACCCGGATAGCCGCCCACCTTGTTCAGGCTGCCGTCCTGATCCAGGGCGTCCTTGAGGGTGAGGGAATTGACCTCGACCTGGGCTTCGATCAGCGTGCGGAGGGCCCGGAACACGGCCCGGTGGGCCGGATGGACGAAGTCCTCCTCCGCCAGGGCGAACACGGCCTCGCTGGCGGCGAAGCCCGCCCCCGGCGCGCAGCAGGTGGCCAGGAAGGACCGCTCTGCGTCGATATCCTCCGGAAGCCGTTCCGGAAGCCAGTCCGCCATCAGTTCACCCCTGCCGTCTAGAGTCCCGGAGGAGTGTACCCGCCGCCATCCACATCCACAAAGACCGGGTTGGTGACGGCGATGGGGTAGATGCCCTTCATGATCTTGTTCCAGGGCGTTCCCGCCTGGTAGGCGCCCGTGGTGGCCAGGGGCACGCCGGCCTCAACCACGATCCAGGCATCCTTGCCCGGGGGCATGGTGATGCCACTGAGGGTGGCCGTGCGCAGGCGGAAGTCCGTGGCGGAGGCCGTGAAGCTGCTCATGGGCACCACCTGGGGCACGCCGTTCACCACCACCCGGACCTCATCCACCGGCACCCAGTCAGGCGCGTAGAGCGAGATGGTGATCGTGACGGTGGCCGTCGGACCAGCCACAAGACCGCCGGGCCCTGCGCCCTGGACGGTGACATCCAGCAGCGGCCCCGTAGAGGCCACCGCCGCGCCACTGCGCAGAGCGGACAACAGGGGGTCGAGGGCTGTCTGCGACAGCGTGGCGGTCCCGATCTTGAGGTAGGTGCGGGCCAGGCCCACCGGCGTATCGAAGCTGAACCGCGAGGAGGAGAGGCCCAGCCCCTTGGTGAAGGCGGCCGGTGTCTGCTGGCTCAGCAGGGCGAACCAGTCGGTGCGCACGGCCTTGAATTCGGCGAACCACGCGCTGGGATCCGCCGGATCACAACCCTCGGCCCGAATCAGCTCCAGGGCGTCAAAGTCGCCCTGGCGCTTGCCGAGGGACATGGGGCCGGGCTGGGTCCACCAGGCGTTGGCGCCAGTTCCGAGCGCCACGGAAGGATCGAACCCGCGCACCGTGAACAATCCCTGGGGCCCTCGGGGCCGGTGGGCGATGGTGTAGACGCCTTCCGCCTGGGTGATGAAATCCGCCAGGGTCCAGCCCTTGGAGGGGCGGGCCCCCCCGTTGCGGTCCCCGGTAGGCGCAGGCGTGAAGAGCGCGGTGGTGAATCCGTCCGACAGTGCCGAGCTACGGGCGCCGACCACGAAGGGATCCTGGCCGATGGGGGCCCGCTGGGCATCGGTCAGGCCGACGAGGTCGATCTCGGCTCTGAATTCATCCCGGAGCGCGGTGGGATCATTGAGCACATCCTCTTCCGTCCGGGCCACGACCTGCACACCCTCGGCCAGGGCCGAACTCAGCATTTCTCCGGGATTCAGGCCCCCGGTGGTCGCCTGGGTCGGGCCGGGAACGTCGAAGCTCGTCCAGCCCGCAGGCAACGGCGATGTGGCCACCACGAAGCTGTGCGCCACATCCTGCTGCCCGGCAAAGGACTTCACGGGCAGCGCGTCCAGGTAGGACAGCGGGCCGCGGGTACCGTATGCCAGGTAGTCTCCCGCGGGGAAAAAGGCCGTGGCCATGCCCGAAGGCGAGGAGAAGGCCGTTCCGAATATCTGGTTCCCTGCGGTGTACTGGTAGGCGGCAAGGTTGGCGCCGAGAACCGCCTTGCCCTTGAGGATCTGGTCGTAGTAGCTGGCCAGATGGCGCTTTCGCTGCATGGAGGGATCGGGCGCACCGCCCAGGGCGGAGAGCGTGATCCGGAGAGGGTTGAGGCCTGCAAACTCCAGGGTTCCCGCTTGCCGGACCGAGAAGCCGTGAAGCATCTGTTTCTGGTGGGTGACGTTGCCCGCGGCGTCCACGACTTCCGCGCGCTCGGGCGCGAGGGTTTCCGCCAGGGTCCAGCTCTGGTCCTTCGTGGGGGTGATGGGCGTGGCCAGGTAGGGGTGGTCGGTGCTGGTCGAGTTGGTGCCCAGGTAGAGCGTGTGGCGCTGGGCGGCATTGGCCGCTGTCACCCGGTACGGCTGGGTGCCGCTGAGACCCCGCGCATCCGGAACGGCCGGGAGCAGGAGTCCAGTGGCTCCGCTGCTGCCCGAAGGAATATCACTGCTCTCGCGCCATTCCACCCGCTCCGTCACCCAGTGGGAGGGATCCGCGTCCGTGGCCGGATCGGCGTTGGGGCCGCGGTACCGCTCGAAGCGGAATTCGGTCTGGAGCGGCCCGCCGAGCACGGCCGTGCCGAAGGAATTGTAGGCCAGGATGCCCAGGTCCCCCCCCAGGAGTCCACTCCGAGCCTGGACCATCTCGTTGAACACCGACGTGGTCTGAGCAGGCATGGTGGCGGCGGTGCTCGGCCCGGCAACCACGTACAAGCGGCGGCGGTAGGTCATGGACTGGCCGGCGGCCAGGCTGGCGGCGGCGGGGCTGCCCACCACCAGGCGGCTGGGAAATAGGGGACGCAGCTCCGTGAGGGCGCGTTGGGGATCCGAGGCCACCAGCACCTGATCCACATCCAAGGGCAGGATCCCCAGGGAAGCATGGGAATCCAGGGTGTTCCCCGCGGATTCGGCGCCCATGAGGGCCACCATGGGCGCGACCACGCTGCTGGTCAGGGGCGCGGCAAAGTCCGATCCCGGGATCTCCACGCCCCAGGTGTTGAGGGCCGTGCCAGTGAAGGTGGACACCGCCGGCACCACGAAGCGGAATCCGCCCCCGCGCTGCGATAGGAAATCACCTAAGTTGCGGATCGGAAGATTCGCCGTGCCGCCGTTGCTGAGGGTGGTCTCCAGTGTGAAGAAGCTCTCGCCCTTGGCCAGGACGATGCGATGCACAACGCTCAGGCCCGCCACGCGCCCCTGCCCGTCCGTGGCTACGCCCAGCTTGCCCAGGGGATCCAGGAGGTAGCCCCGCATCTCCAGATGTACCTGGTTCACGTCGGTTCCAGGGACATAGCTGTCGAAAACCAGGGGCAGATCGGGGTCCTGGTTGACCACGGGGCTCAGGCGTTCCACCAGGTCCGTGGGCATGGACACCCGCTTGAAACTCTGGTCGAGGGCAAGGTTGCCCACATCCAGGATGGCCCCGCCCGAGGGCGCGCCGAACTGGCCTTCACGATCTCCGAAGGCAGCGCCATCCACGGCGAGCTGGACCGAATCATTTCCGATGAAGAAATCCCCGGGCCCCGAGGTGGCCTTCAGGCCCGCCAGCCGATCCCCTCCTGAGGCAGGGATCTCCTCTACTGCCACGGTGGGCCGCGCCAAGCCGGTGGCCCGGAAGCAGCCCGTCCCACCTGCCGCCAGGATCAGGGCCAGGGGGGCCAGAACCCGCTGCGCACGCCGGGAAGACAGACGAATCGGAAAAACCACGGGATCAGGGCTCATATTCATCAAGGCGTCTCGTTCAGGCGGGAGGTCCATGGGGCTGGGGCGTACGAAAGGTCTATGCTAACTCACGATGCCGATCTCCGCCTTTCTTCATCGCTGCTGGCCATACCGGCGGACCCTGTTCCTGGTCCTGGTGCTTCCCCTCCTGGGAGATTTGCTCTGGACTCTGGGAAGGTTCCCGGCCATGCACCACCAGCAAATCCACCGGGCAGAGTCCCTTCCCGTGATGGGTGGCCCGGTGCTGGTGCTGGGGGCCGGCGTCTACGGAGACGGGGAGCCCACCGAACTCCTCCAGGGACGCCTCCGCACGGCCCTGGAGCTCTACCAGAGCGGGAAGGTCCGGTGGTTCCTGGTCTCCGGCGACAACCGGCATCCCTCCTACAACGAACCCCAGGCCATGCGGCGGTGGCTCGTGAAGCAGGGCGTCCCCCCCACCCGCATCGTGAGTGATTACGCGGGGCTCCGCACCTGGGACAGCCTCAAGCGGGCCCAGGCCGTCTTCGGCCAGCAGCAGCTGGTCATCGTCACCTCGGATTTCCACCTTCCCCGGGCCCTCTACCTGGCCGACCGCATGGGCCTGCGGGCCTGGGGCGTGCCCGCCTCCACGGAAGGCCGGCCGCGCATGAGCCGCGCCCGCTACTGGATCCGCGAGTACATCGCCCGGCACCTCGCCCTGTGGGATGCCTGGTTCCCGCCGGATGCCAGGCTCGGCCCCCGGGAACCCACGCCCGATGACTGGGATCCGGCCCCGTGAACCATCCGGACGACCTGCTCATCCTCGCCGCGGGACGCCTGCCCCAGGGCCGCTACGGCGGCAGCCTGGCGGGTTCTGGGGCCGTCGCCCTCGGCCTGTCCGCCATCCAGGGCCTGCTGGCAGCCGCCCCCCTGCCCCGGCCGGGCAGCCTGATCTGGGGCATGGCCCGCAGCCACACCCAGGGCATGAATCCCGCCCGGACCCTGGCGCTCAAAGCCGGCCTCCCGGTGGACACCCCGGCCTTCACCGTCAACATGGCCTGCGGCTCCAGCCTGCAGGCCCTCATCCTCGGCGCCCAGCGGCTGAAGGACGGGGCGGAGGCGCCGATCCTCGCGGGCGGCAGCGAAGCCATGTCCGACACCCCGCACCTGGTGCCGGGCCTGCGCTGGGGTTTCCGCATGGGCCACCGGAGCCTGCCGGACGTCATGCACCAGGACGGGTTGCGCTGCCCTGCCACCGGCCTGCTCATGGGGGAGACCATCGAGCGCCTTGCCGCCAAGCGGGGCATCACGCGCCTGGA
>DPRT01000102.1:8392-15512 GCA_003538615.1 Holophagaceae bacterium
CGTGGCGGACATCCACCTGTGGGAACTCAACGAGGCCTTCTCCGCCCAGCTCCTGGTCTGCCAGCGGCAGCTGGGCATCCCGGAGGACCGCCTGAACGTGGCCGGAGGGGGGGTGGCTCTGGGTCACCCCATCGGCGCCACCGGCGCGCGCATCGTCGTCACCCTGGTCCACCAGCTGAGGTCGCGGGGCGGAGGCCTGGGCGTGGCCACCCTGGGCATCGGCGGGGGGCTCGGGCTGGCCATGCTGATCGAAGCGATTCCCTAGGGTCTGTTTTGAAAACAGACCCTAGCCTTCAACCTCGGCCAGCAGCGCCTTGAGCGTCCGGTAGTCCGTCTTGCCGGTGCCGAGGGTGGGGATCTGGTCGATCTGCCGCACCACGCGGATGTTGTGCAGGGAGGAGAGGCCCGCGGCGCGGATGGCCGCATTCGCGTCGTCCCGGGCGATGCCCGCCACCGAAAACAGGATCAGATCCGGATTCAATTCTTCCTGCGAGGCTTCGACGGCCAGCAGGGGCTCGGTCTCGTCATCCCCCTGGAAGCGCCGGGACAGGGCCTCTTCGATGGCGGGGAGGGAGACCATCTCGCCGCCCAGCTTCACGAAGCGCTTGAGACGACCCGTGAAAACCAGGACACCCCGGTCCTGGCGAACCAGGTCCCCGGTGCGGTACCAGGCCTGTCCTTCGAAGGTTTCGAAGGGCGATTCCACGTCAGGGTTCAGGTAGCCGGAGAAGATGCTGGGGCCCCGCACCAGGAGCATGCCCGGCTGCCCGGGCTCCACCCGGCGGCCGGTCTCCAGGTCCACGATGGCCCATTGCACCGACAGCAGCGGCTTGCCGATGGTTCCCGTCCGGGGGTCGTCCTCGCGGTTCACCGAGACCACCGGGGAGCACTCCGTGATGCCGTAGCCCTCCAGCACCGTGGTCTTCGGCCAGCGCCGGGCCAGGGTGGCGTAGATCTGGTCGGGGCATTTCTCCGCCCCCGACACCACGATCCGGAGGGACTCCAGGTGCCGGTCCTCCGCCACCCGGAGGATGCCGCCCAGGAAGGTGGGCGTGCCCACCAGCAGCGTGGCGTGGTAGGCCTCGATGAGCCGGGCCAGCATCCGCCCCTCGGTGGGATTGGGGTGGTAGACCACCCGCAGTCCGACCAGCAGCGGCAGGAGGGTGGTGGTGGTGAGGCCGAAGGCGTGGAAGGGCGGCAGGCAGCCCATGACGCGTTCATCCTGCCGGAAATTCAAGGCCAGCGCGGCATCCCGGATGTTCGTCAGGAGGTTCCCGTGGCTCAGGGGCACGGCCTTGGGATGGCTTTCGCTGCCGCTGGTGAACAGCACCGCCGCAGTCTCCGGAGGTTGCGCGACCAGCAGGGGCGCCCAGTTGAAGCGGGCCTGGAAGGCGGCCGCCAGCTTGGTGGCGAGGGTGATCTTCTTCCCGGCCTCGTCCAGCAGGAAGAGCCGGCTCTTCACCGCGGAAAGGTCCACGCCCTGGGCATCCAGCCGGTTGATCAGGGTGGAGACGGAAACGACCTGCTTCACCCCCACCAGATCCAGGCCGTAGGCCATGCTGCGGGCGCCGGCGGTCCAGTTCACCAGCACCGGTGTCTTGCCCGCGAAGAGCAGCGCCAGGTAGAGGATGCTGGCCCCGCCGGAAGCCGGGAGCATGAGGCCCACGTGGGTGCCCTCCAGCCCTTCGAAGATGGGCTTCAGCACCAGGATCGCCGTGAGCACGTCCCGGTAGGTCTTCACGCCGCCCAGCTGGTCCGCCAGCACCACCCGGCCCGGATCCCGGCGGGCCTGCTTGAGGAAGACCTCCGGGATGGTGCTGCCTTCGGGCATCTCAATGGGCAGGTCCGTGCGCGAGTGGAACCAGGCATGGGGCACCGCCTTCAGTTCCCCCTGCCGCAGGGACACGGCGGCTCCCGTGGCCGCCAGCTGCAGATCAGCCACGGTCTGGAGAGAGGCCGGATCGCTGCAGGGATAGCCGAAAGCCCGCTGAAGCCAGAGCTCCAGCTCACGGTGTCCCAGGGCATCCAGCCCCAGGTCCCTGATCAGGTGCTGCGTGTCCTGGATCTCCGCCTGGCCCGTCACCGCCTGCAGGTGCCGACGCACCGCATCGCGGACCTGGGGGGGCACGCTGCGGGGATTGCCCTCCACCCGGGGCCGCGGCGGCTCGGGCAATGTCCTGGGGGCATGGCCCTTCCAGAACAGGTAGGGCACGAAGGTCCGGGGCGCGGCATCCACGTTCAGGAGGGTTTCCAGGGCCCGATTGACGGCCTGGCGACCCCCTGCCAGCGGCAGNNGCGTTGGCCAGGAGGTAGCCCGCACCCTTCAGCAGCTCGGTGCCGATGGCGGGGCGGTGGCCGGAGGCGGCGCTGAAGCGGCTGCCCCAGAGCCCCCGCAGGCGGACCACCACCACCCGGGTTCCAGGGGCCTGGCGGAGAATCGATTCCACCACGCTGTTATCCGACAGATCCTCGGATTTCTGCCGGGCCAGGCGGGCTCCCGGGAACAGCAGCAGGTTGCGGCCAGAGGTCAGCTGGGCTGCCAGAGCTGATAGTTCCCGGTCCAGGGCCTGACGGGCACGGTCCCCATGGTCCGCCGGGTCCGGCAGGGGTCTCGACCCCAGCAGCCGGGCCAGCCACCGCAGGGGCAGCGAGGCCGCGTGATCCCGGCCCGCCACCAGGATGGGCGCGAAGCGTCTGTGCAGTTCCACCGCCAGAAGGAAGGGATCCACCAGGGTCGGATGGGAGGCCAGGAAGAGGATGCCCGGCCGGCCCGGCGCAGGCAGCGCGGCCAGCCCCTCTGGGAGGATGCGATAGCGCAGCCGCAACAGCGGCCGACCCAGGGCTCGGATCAGAGAGGCAATCATCGTGGACAGGACCTACCATCGAAATGCGGACAAGTCCCGGATTGTAGCGGGAATCCAGGCCGGACCCTAAACCTGGACCAGGACATCTGCGAAGATGGAGCAGGGCCGCGGCAGGCCCTTCGAGGGCTCCATGACCGACGCTCCCCTGATCCGGCTCACCGACATCACCAAGGTCTACCAGATGGGCGACATGGAAGTGCGGGCCCTGGACGGCGTGTCCATGGAGATCCGGCGGGGCGAGTACGTGGCCATCATGGGCCCTTCCGGCTCCGGCAAGTCCACCATGATGAATGTCATCGGCTGCCTCGACACGCCCACCAACGGCACTTACGAGCTGAACGGGAAACTGGCCTCGGCCATGACCGACGACGACCTCGCCCAGATCCGCAACGAGGAGATCGGCTTCGTCTTCCAGACCTTCAACCTGCTGGCCCGCACCACCTCCCTGCAGAACGTGGAACTGCCCCTGATCTACGCAGGCAAGACCCCCGTCGAGCGGCACCAGATGGCCCTGAAGGCCCTGGAGAACGTTGGCCTGGGAACCCGCAGCGACCACATGCCCAACCAGCTCTCGGGCGGCCAGCGGCAGCGTGTGGCCATCGCCCGGGCCCTGGTGAACGATCCCTCCATCCTGCTGGCGGACGAGCCCACCGGCGCCCTGGATTCCAAGACCAGCATCGAGATCATGGCCCTCTTCGAGGATCTGTATCAGAAGGGCAACACCATCATCCTCGTCACCCACGAGGAGGACATCGCCCGCCACGCCCACCGCATCGTCAAGCTGCGCGACGGCAAGATCATCCACGACGAGCCGAACACCCCCATCACCTCCGAAGAGCACATGGCCCATCTCAGTCTCTGATCTCCGGGGCCTGACCTGGCCCCTGACCTCCGGTAGACTTGGGGTATGCAGAGACTCGTCCAGGGCATCCACCATTTCCAGACGCAGATCTTCAGCTCCCACAAGGAGCTCTTCGAGCGGCTGGACAAGGACCAGACCCCCGAGACCCTCTTCATCACCTGCTCCGATTCGCGCATCAGCCCGAACCTGATCACCCAGACCCAGCCCGGCGAGCTGTTCATCCTGCGCAACGTCGGCAACCTCGTGCCGCCCTACGAGCACATGGGGGGCATGAGCGCCGGCATCGAGTTCGCCGTATCGAGCCTCCGGGTGAAGGACATCATCGTCTGCGGCCACTCCAATTGTGGCGCCATGAGGGCCCTCCTGGAGCCCGCGCAGGTGAGCGAACTGCCGGCCACCAAGGCCTGGCTGGCCCACGCCCGCAAGACCGAGCAGATCATGTGGGAGAGCTACGGCCACCTCCAGGGCCACGACCTGCTGCACGCCACCGTCGAGGAGAACGTCCTCGTCCAGCTGGAAAGCCTCCGCAGCCATCCCGCCGTGGCCAAGGCCATGGCCAACGGCATGCTGCATCTGCATGCCTGGGTCTACAAGATCGAGACCGGCGAGGTCTTCGCCTTCGATCCCGAACGTGGCCAGTACACCTCGGTCACCGGCACCGACGGCCTGGCGCCCCTGGCCCCCGAGCACCGGGCCACCGACCTGTCGATTTAGCTGATCAGCGACCGGCTAGATCGACAGCCGGTCCAGCCGGTCGGGCCGGTCCCGCCAGCCCTCGTCCACCTTCACGAACAGTTCCAGGCGCACAGGGCGCTGGAGCAGCTTCTTCAGCTCGCGCTGGGCGCTCTGGCGGATGTCCTTGATCATCTCGCCGCCACTGCCCAGCAGGATCTTCCGGTGGCCGTCGCGGTCCACCAGGATCCGGGCCGCGATGAAGACGCCCTCGGGATCCATGTCCTCCGGATAGTCCGCATGGCCTGTCTCCAGCCACTGCTCGATGAGTACCGCCACGCCATGGGGGACTTCCTCGCGGGTCTTCCGCAGCACCTTTTCGCGGATGAACTCGGCAGCCAGGGACCGCTCCGTCTGATCCGTGAAGACCTCCTCGCCGTAGGGCCAGCCGGGCTGGGTGGCGTCGCGCTCCAGCAGGAGCCACAGCGGATCAAGGTTCAGGCCCATCTTGGCGCCGATGGGGACGATCTCCTGGAAGGGGAGCAGGTCCTTGTAGGTGGCGATCTTCTCGAGGAGCCGCCCCTTGGACAGCAGGTCGATCTTGTTCAGCAGCAGGTAGGTGGGACGGCCCANNTCCACCACGCCCAGCACCTTGGTGCGGGTGGTCTGGGGGATCTGGCTGGTGGCCGCCAGCTTCTGCCCCAGCAGGGCATTCAGCAGGGTGGACTTGCCGGCGTTGGGAAGGCCGATGATGGCGATCGTCGCGTGGCGCCGGGCGGAGCCCATGGCAGGCTGATCAACCACGATGCACGCCCCGCTTGGCTTCGCGAATGAACGTGAGCAGGTAGGCCACTTCGGCCAGATGCCCCACTTCCTTCTCGGCCTGGGCCATGGCCTCCTCCCGCAGCAGCCCCGCGTGGAAGAGCAGCCGGTGGGCCTTCTTCAGGCCCTCCACCACTTCCAGGGGGAAGCCCTTGCGCTGGAGGCCGATGGTGTTCACACCGTAACTCTTGGTGTCCCGGGCGCCGGCGGTCTTCATGAAGGGCAGCACATCCTGGGTGGCCACGGTGAAGCCGCCCATGAAGGCGTGGTGGCCCACCCGGCAGAACTGGTGGACGGCGGAGAAGGCGCCGATGTTGCAGCCGTCGCCCACTTCCACATGGCCCGCCAGGGTGGCCGAGTTCGCAAAGATGTTCTTGTTCCCCACGTGGCAGTCGTGGGCGATGTGGGAGCCCGTCATCAGGAAGTTGTCGTCGCCCAGGGTGGTGAGGCCGCCGCCGCCCTCGGTGCCGCGATGCAGGGTGCAGCCCTCGCGGACCACGTTGCGGTTCCCCACCACGAGGCGGGTGGGCGCGCCCTTGAACTTGAGGTCCTGGGGGCCCATGCCCAGGGTGGCGTGGGGGTAGATGTCGTTGTCCTCGCCGAGTTCGGTGTGGGGTCCGATGACGATGTGGCTGCGCAGGAGGGTGCGGGCGCCGATGACGGCGTTGCCCTCGATGACGCAGAAGGGGCCCACGACCACGCCCTCGCCCAGCCGGGCCTCCGGGCTCACCACGCTGCTCGGATGGATCTGAGCGCTCATCGTCCTTCTCCCTCGGCCAGGTCCATCAGCATGGACATGAATTCGGCTTCCGCGACCTTCTGGCCTTCCACGAAGGCCTCGCCGCGCATCTTGCAGATCCGCCCCTTCAACTGGAGCACCTTCACTTCCATCACCAGCTGATCGCCAGGCAGGACCGGCTTGCGGAACTTCACCCCGTCGATGCCCATGAAGTAGATCACCTTCCGGGCCCGGTCCTCGATCTCCTGGAGCAGCAGGCAGCCGCCGGTCTGGGCCATGGCCTCCACGATGTAGACGCCCGGGAACACTGGCCGGCTGGGGAAGTGCCCCTGGAAGACCTCCTCGTTGAAGCTGATGTTCTTCAGCCCCCGGATCCACTGCTTGGGCTCGTAGTCCAGGATGCGATCCACCAGGAGGATCGGGTACCGGTGGGGCAGCAGATCCATGATTCCTTGCAGATCGATCGTTCGGGGTTCGCGTTCCGACATGGGCACTCCAATCCTCTAGCCTACCGGTTCCCTCCCCTTCCCTCCAGCCTCAGGATCGCCGCGCCGTCCGCTCGTAGATCCGCGCCTCGATGAACAGGTCGAGAAGGCCCCGGTCCAGGGCCCCCTCCCGGGCCTCCTCCTGGAGGATGGCCAGACTCCGGTCCACGGGAACGGCCCCCTTGTAGGGGCGGTCCTGGGCCGTGAGGGCATCGTAGACATCGGCGATGGCCATGGCCCGGCTCTGCACGGGGATCTCGACTTCCGCCAGCTTCCGGGGGTAGCCCCGGCCGCTGAGGCGCTCGTGGTGGGCATAGGCGATATCCGGGATGCCCGCCAGATCCCGGGTCCAGGGGATGCGCTGGAGGAAGCGGAAGGTGTGGGAGACGTGGCTTTCGATCTCCAGGCGTTCGGCCTCGGAGAGGCTGCCCTTGCGGATGCGCAGGCTGGCCAGATCCGCCCCGTCCACCAGATCCCGCCGCTCGCCGCTCCAGTGCGAATAGGTGAGGCCCTCCAGCAGACCCAGGCCCTCAGCCACTTCCTGGGCCAGCACCGTGGGTTCATTGCTCTGGCGCACAAGGTGGATGAGCCGTTCCGCCTCGGCCTGGCGATCCAGGATGGTCCGTTCCCAGAGGTCGAAGGTCCCCCCGCCCTTCCAGGCCTGGGCCAGGGCCTC
>DPRT01000116.1 GCA_003538615.1 Holophagaceae bacterium
CCGGCGGAGGCCACGCTGGAACTGGAGGCCTGGGTGCCGGAGACGGCGCTGCGGGATCTGGAGGGCTTCGAGCGCATCTGGCTCATCTTTGCCTTTCATCTGAGTGAAGGCTGGGCCGCCCTGGTGCAGCCGCCGCGGGGGCCAAAGCGCAAGCGGGGGGTGCTGGCCACGCGTTCGCCCCACCGGCCCGGCGCCATCGGCCTCTCCTGTGTGGAGCTGGTGGCCATCGAAGGCCGCACGCTTCGCCTGCGCGGCGTGGACCTGCTGGATGGCACGCCGGTGCTGGACCTGAAGCCCTATGTGCCCTACGCCGACGCCTTCCCGGGATCGCGGGCCGGGTGGATCGACGCCGTGGATGCGGCCACGGGCGCCCACTCGGCGCCGGGCCCGAGGAAGCCGCGGCGCCCTCCCGCTTGACGGGCCGAAGACCCCGGTCCACCCTACCCACTCCCCCACCCAAGCCCAGGAGCCCCCATGGTTTCCCTCACCCATCTCTGGCTGCCCATCGTCCTGTCGGCGGTCTTCGTCTTCGCGGCCAGCAGCCTCATCCACATGGTCATCAAGTGGCACGCCTCGGACTACCGCGCCCTGCCCAACGAGGAGGAGGTTCGCGCGGCCCTCCAGAAGGCCGCGCAGAGTCCCGGCCAGTACGTGATCCCCCACTGCGGCGACATGAAGGACATGGAAAAGCCGGAGATGCAGCAGAAGTACAAGGACGGCCCCATCGGCTTCATCATGCTGAGCCCCAACGGCGCGCCCAACATGGGCAAGGCCCTGGGCATGTGGTTCCTCTATTCCCTCGCCGTGGCCTTCATGGCCGCCTACGTGGCCTCCCGCACCCTGGGGCCCGGCACCCACTACCTGCAGGTGTTCCGCGTGGTGGGCGCAGTCTCCTTCCTCACCTACGCCGGCGGCAGCGTGCAGATGGGCATCTGGGCCGGGAAGCCCTGGCGCAGCGTGGTCAAGGACCTGCTGGACGGCCTCATCTACGGCCTGGTGAGCGCCGGCGCCTTCGGCTGGCTCTGGCCGAAGCTCTGAGCCCATGGAACCCGGCCCCGACCGCTACGGTCGCATCGCGTACCGGAACCTCATCGCCTGGCCGGAACGCCTGACGCGCGAGGCGCCGCTCCTCCAGCGGGTGCTGGAGGGCGCGCCTTCGCGCCGGGTGCTGGACCTGGGCTGCGGCAGCGGGGAACATGCGCGCTTCCTGGCTTCCCTCGGCTACGAGCCCACGGGCGTGGACGCCTCCTCCTCCCAGGTGGCGGCCGCCCGCCAGGCGGATCCGGATGGTTCGTACGTGCAGGGCAGCCTCACGGCCCTGGTGGACCTGGTGGCGCCCGGTTTCGGCGCGGCGATCTGCGTGGGCAATACGCTGCCGCACCTCACGGAAGAAGAGGACCTGCGCCGCTGCTTCGAGGGGCTGGCGGACCGCCTGCTGCCCGGCGGTGTCCTCCTGCTCCAGATCCTGAACTACGACCGCATCCTGGACCGCGGCGACCGCACCTTCCCTCTGGTGGTGCGGCCCGGCGAGGAGGGCACCGAGACCGTCTTCCTGCGCCTGATGACGCCCAAGGCCGACGGCCGGTTGACCTTCACGCCGGCCACCCTGCGCTGGCGCCCCGGGGCCGAGCCGCCTCTGGAGCTGATCTCCGCGGAGGAGATCCAGCTCCGGGGCTGGCGCCGCGCCGAGTTGGAAGCCCTGCTCCGGGGTGCCGGTTTCGAGGTGCGCGAGGTTCTGGGCGGCATGGCCGGCGATCCCTGGAGTCCGGCGTCGCAGGACCTCGTCCTGGTGGCGGCGAGGGTCTGAATCAGCCCTTCGGGATCACGTGGAACAGCACGGCGAAGACGTGGCAGGCGCTGGCGGCCATCACGAAGAGGTGCCAGATGGCGTGGTGGTAGGGCAGCTTCCTCAGGCCGTAGATGAGGGCGCCCACGCTGTAGAAGACGCCGCCGCCGAAGAGCCAGTAGAGGCCGTGGGTGGACAGGGAGCGCCCCAGGGGCCCGGCGGCGATGATGATGAGCCAGCCCATGAGCAGGTAGATGACCGTGGAGATCCAGTCCATGCGCCGGACGAAGGCGTGATCCACGGGGGTGACGGCCGGCGTGTGCAGGTGGTCCACGGGAGGCGGACGCAGGGCCGACTTGGCGATCCGAGCGTAGTAGACGGCCTTGAAGGTGATACCCAGCGCGGCCAGGCCCCACACCAGGCCGAACACCGTCCAGCCCCAGGCCGGGCTGATGCGGCCCAGGGCCGAAAGGCAGAAGGGCGTGTAGGTCCCGGCGATGAGGAGGAAGATGGCCGAGTGGTCGAAGACCTTGAAGACCAGCTTCACGCGGGGGCCGCGGAAGGCGTGGTACAGCGTGGACATGAGGTAGAGCAGGATCAGCATGGAGCCGAAGATGGCGGCGCCCACCACGTCCCGGGCGGTGCCCCGCTGGGCCGCGGCCACCACCATCACCACCAGGGCCGCGATGGCCAGGGCCGTGCCCAGGCCATGGGTGAGGCTGTTGGCCAGTTCCTCGTAGGTGGCCTGGGCGTTCGAGCGGGGAAGGGCGGTGCTGCGGGACATGGCTCAAGAATGACAGACTCTAGGACACGTCTTCACCGGGAGCTTCCATGCACCTTCGTGCCCTGCTGCTGGCCGCCTGCCTCATGCCGGTCTTCGCCCAATCCCCCCGGGGCGTGGTGGTGAGCCAGGAGCGCCTGGCCTCCGAGGCCGGGGCCCAGGTGCTGCGCGATGGCGGTTCCGCGGTGGATGCCGCCGTGGCCACGGCCTTCGCCCTGGCCGTGGTGCACCCCGCCGCGGGGAACCTGGGGGGAGGGGGCTTCCTGCTGTCGAGATCTACCGCAGGTCAGGCCTCCTTCATCGACTTCCGGGAGACGGCGCCGGCGGCGGCCCATCCCCGCATGTGGCTGAAGGCCGACGGCACCTACGACGAGACCCGGCACCACGACAGCCTGGCCTCCGTGGGTGTGCCAGGCACCGTGGCGGGGCTGCGCATGGCCTGGGAGCGTGAAGGCCGGCTGCCCTGGGCGCGGCTGCTGCG
>DPRT01000075.1 GCA_003538615.1 Holophagaceae bacterium
CCACGGGTTCGATCTTCCGGGCCAGGGTGTTGAACAGGGAAATCTGCCGCATCTTCATGGCTCTAGGTAACCATCTTTGGCCGCGCTTCTAAAGCCCCCGGGTGCCCTCATGGGTTTATTCAGTGGAAAATCCAGGGATGAGGCGCTGGCCGGGCGGGAGGAGCGCCTGCGGCAGGTGGAGGAGGAGAACCGGACCCTCCGGAATCGCCTGGACGGGACACAGGAGCTGGTGCGGCATCTGGACGAGGACCGGGACCTGCTTCTGGGGGCGCTGGAGCGGCTTCGTCCGGGGCTTCCCCCCCGGGAGCTGGGCGAGGCCCTCATGGACGTCTGTTTCAAGCCCCTGGGCCTGGCCTGCTTCTTCGTGGCCCTGGCGGATTGGGATCTGGATCAGCTGACCTTCGTGCTCTACCACGAAGGGGGAAGAACCCGCCAGCATCCCTCCCGGCGCCTGTCTGATCGCGTGGGCCTGTCCGAGCGGGTCCTTTCCAGCCGTCGGCCCCTCTACATCCGGACCCTCGAAGAGGGCCAGACGGCCGGCAGCCTGTTGACCGCCGCCGAACTGGCGACGGGGCTCATCCCCCACTCCTGGTACGGTGTGCCCCTGGGCTGGGGGGACCGCCCGGCGGGGCTGGTGAGCTTCCAGAGTTTCCAGACCGATGCCTTCAGCGACAGCCGGCGGCGGGTCATGGACGCCCTGGCGGCCCTGATGTCCAACTGTCTCGGTCAGCGCCCCTGAACCAGGGCCAGCAGATCGTCCGGCAGCACCCGTGCCCGGTTGTCGGACCCCGCCACCAGGTGGACGCTCTCGCCCTCCGCCAGCAGGAGGCCCTCCCGCTCGATGCGGTAGCCGAACACCATGCGGCGGCGCCCGGTCTCCTGGAGGAAAGTCCGCACCTGCACCAGCTCGTCATAGCGGGCCGGTGACCGGAAGCGCACACGGATCTCGTTCACCACCAGGCGGACCCCGCGAGCCTCCCAATCCGCGTAGCTCTGCCCCAGCTCCCGCAGGAAGTCGCTTCGCCCCAGCTCCATCCACACCGGATAGGTGGCGTGGTGCACGATCCCCATGGCATCAGTCTCGGCGTAGCGCACCCGGAGTTCGGTCAGGGATTCCATGGCTCCAGCGTACAACGAGAAGCCCCGCCGGAGCGGGGCTTGTGGTGCGCGCGGAGGGGCTCCCGGCTACTCGATGGTGACGCGGATGTGATCGCCCTTGTCCGTGGTGACTTCCAGGAGCAGATCTCCCGGCTTGGCGCCGGCCAGCAGCTTCTGGAGCTGTTCGGGCTTCATGCCCTTCTTGGACTCGCCGTTGACCTTGATCTCGCTGTCGCCGGCCATGTCCAGCACGGCGTTGGCGAGGGTGATGGGCAGGCGGACATGGACTTCGGTCGGGCCATCCACGTTCTTGTGCTTGGCGTGCTTGTGGATGGATTTGGAAACGACGTCCACCTTGAGGAACCGCGCGCTCTGCGCGGCCAGGGGAAGGCTGAGGCTGGCCGCCAGGGCCAGCGGGATCATGACGGCGCGCATGGGCGGCCTCCTTGAAGGGATTGGGGTTCGGCACTCGCCGGGTCGAATGGGAATACGGAGGGCAGGGCGGGGGGATTAGCCCGGTTATTCTGGGGAGCCGGAACGTAATCCCGGCTGCGTCCATCCAAACACCTGTGCGGCCCGCCCGCCCTTTCGGAGTCCCAGCATGAAGTTCCTCGCCGCCCTCCTGCTCGTCGCCGCGCCCCTGGCCGCCCAGGGCCCCGTGAAGTGGGAGCACGACTACCAGTCCGCCCTCAAGCGCGCCAAGGCTGAAAAGAAGGTCATCTTCATGGATCTGTGGACCGAGTGGTGCCCCCCCTGCCAGTACCTGCAGAAGAACATCTTCCCGAGTCCCGAGGGCCAGGCCGCCCTCGCCAAGGTGGTGCCCTTCTCGGCCCTGGTGGAGAAGAAGGACCGGACGCCCCTGCCTGAAGGCCAGAAGCTGGCGGAGAAGTTCGGCCTCAACGCCTACCCGACCATGGTGATCCTGGATGCCGATGGCAAGGAGATCCGCCGCCAGGTGGGCGCCTTCCGCTCCGGTGCCGAATTCGCGGCCTGGCTGGGGAGCAAGTAGGCCGTTCGGGGATGCCTTCAGATGCGGCCCCTCGGGGCCGCGTTTTTTTGTCAGGCGCCCTGATTCACAGATCCTTCACCCCGCCCGCCGTTTTCGGGGGCTTGGGGAGGCGCTGCTTGAGGCCCTCCAGCTCATCCTGCTGGGCGCCCATGCTGGGACGGGGCGGGGGAGGCGGCGGGGGTCTCCTGGGGTCCGGCGGAGGCGGGGGCGCCGCATCTTTCACGAGGGTCTGAAGGTTGTGGATGGCCTCGGGCTGGCCCGGCTCCTCCAGCAGCAACCGCTCCAGGAGGGTGCGGGCCTCGACTGGGCGCCTGGCGTCCAGGTGGGCGCGGGCGGCCAGGAGCAGGGCCGGAGCGCGCCAGGGGGGCAGCGGGCGCGGGACGCCTTGGCCCACCAGGGGCGATAGCGTTTTCAGGGCTTCGTCGGGAGAGCCCGTGCGCAGGTCGATCTGGGCNNGAGGTTGCCGTCCTCCAGGGCCCGCTGGGCCAGCCAGGCCTTCACGCTGGGCGGGGCCCAGGCCCCACCGCTCTGTGCGCGAAGGGGGGCGATGGCCAGCAGAAGAAGCAGCGCGGGCCGCCAGCGGGCCATGGGTTTCCCCGCAAAGGCCAGCCAGAGGGCGAGCCCCGCCAGCGCCACCCAGGCGCCCGCCTCGGGATGGGCGGGCTGGAGAGAACGGCGGGCGGGCAGCGGCAGCCTTCCGGCCGCCAGAGCCTGCAACCCGGCGATGGCGGTGTCTCCGTTGGTGAAGACCTGACCGCCGGTGGCCTGGGCCAGGCGGGCGAGGAACTCCGGGCGGGCGGTGCTGAGGGGAGGTTCCGCTGCGGGGGCCTGGCCTTCGGCACCGGGCTTCGCCGGGACGGCGTGGGGCTGCCCATCCCCGAAGGCCAGCACGCAGACGGGGAGCTTGGCCTGTTTCAGGATGGCGGAGGCCCGCTCCAGGGCGGCTTCGGGGGACTCCCATGTCTCCTCGCCATCGCTCAGCAGCAGGATCACGGCTGGCGTCTCCCGATCCGTTTGGGCGGCCACCTGGGGCAGGCCCCGGCCCAGGCTCGTACCCGGCGAACCCACCTCGCCCGGCACCACCGCCCGCAGGGCCTCGCGGAGCAGGGTGCGGTCCTCCCCGGGCTGCTGGAGGGGGATGGCGTCGCCGGTGAGCAGGTCCAGGCTCCACCGGAGACCGGACTGGGGTTGGGACCAGAGGCGGTCCAGGGTGGCCACCGCTGCGTCCCAGCGGGAGCGCCCGGCGGCGTCGGGCACAATCATGGACCGGCTGGCATCCAGCACCACGTGGACCGTCAGCCGCGGGAATTCCGGCAGGCCCCATCGGGGCTCCGCCAGGCCGATGCCCAGGCCCGCCAGCATCAGCGCCATGCCCAGGCCCTGCCAGAGGGGGCGCTGCCCCACCACCTGCACGCCCAGGCCTGGCCGCAGATGAGCCCGCAGTGCCAGCGCCAGCGTTGCGAGTGCTGCCGCCGCAAAGGGCGCCAGCAGCCAGGGGTGGGTGAAGGGCGGCANNGGGCTTGCCGCGCTTGAACGCCAGGTCGGTGGCCAGGGGCAGGGCCAGGAGGAGGGCGGCCAGCAGGCACCAGCGGGCCAGGGGGCGGCCCTCGGTGGGAGGATCCACGGGCAGCAGCGTCTTCTCCAGCTGGTCCACCGCGGCGAGGCTGCGGGCGAGGCCGCCGGGGTCTTCGGCGCTGAAGGATTCGCCGCCTGTGAGGTGGGCCACCTGCTTCAGTGTGGTGTGGTCCACTTCCACGCGCAGGCGGGCGAAGCCGCCGCCTTCCAGGGGCACCAGGCTCTCTCCATCGCTGCCGATGGCCACGGCATGGATGCGGATGCCGTTGCGGCGGGCCTCCTCCGCAGCCTCGAGCGGCGTCACGCGCCCGCGGTTCTGCACCCCATCCGTGATGAGGAGGATCACGCGGCTGCGGGCGGGGCTTTCCTCCAGCCGCCGCACGGCGGTCATGAGGCCGGAGCCGATGGCCGTGCCGTCATCGCGGCTGTCCAGATCGAGCCGGGCGAGCATGCGCAGCAGGCGCTGGTGGTCGGCGGTGAGGGGGCTGAGGGTCACGGGGTGGGCGCTGAAGAGCACCAGGGCGAAGCGGTCGTCGGGCCGCCGCAGGACGAACTGGGCCAGGGTCCGGCGGGCGGCGTGCCAGCGGTCCTCCTCGGGCCGGTCGAGGATCTTCATGCTGCTGCTGCCGTCCAGCACCACGGCGAAATCCACCACGGGAGCCACGCCGCGGAGGGGGGTGCGCCATTCGGGGCCCGCCGCGGCGAGGCCCAGGGCCAGAGCCAGCAGGGGGGGCAGCCAGTGGGAGCTGTGCCGGGCCAGGGCGCTGGAAGGACGCGAGGCGGGAATGCCCCAGCGGTAGACCACGCGCCAGGCCCAGACCACCAGGGGCATGGCTGCCAGCAGGAGCAGGGGATGGCGCAGGCCGATCATCCGTCCCCTTTCCCGCTCCGGGCGTCCAGGGCCGCCATCAGCGGCTCGGAGGCGGGGAAAGGCGGTTCCGTGCGGCCGAAGCGGGCGGCGTCCAGGCTCTTCGCCCACTGGTCCCAGGGGTCGAGGCTGCGCGCCTGGAATTCCGAAGGCCCCCAGGCCCGTGCGGCCTCACCGAAGCGGGCGGCCAGCAGGTCGCGGCCCAAGGCATGGGCGGCATCCAGGGCGTTGCGTCCCTTGTCTGCAGGCGGCCAGTGCCGCCGGAAGTGGTGGGTCGCGTGGTGCAGGCGACGCCGGGCCGAGCCCTTCCGCCAGCGGCGGACGGCCCAGGCAGCCAGGCCCAGGGGCGGCAGCAGGAGCAGGCTGGCCCAGGCCCAGGGAAAGGGGATGGCAGGCAGACGGTCATCGTTGCCGCCGCCGAAGCCCACCCAGGGGCCGCCAAAGGGGATGGTGCGGGGCACATCGAGGCGCAGCTCGGGGCTGCGCTGCCCGTTGCCCAGGTCCAGGGGGGGAACCACGGCCACGCCAGGCTCCAGGGCCTGCACCTGGAAGTGCCAGCCCCGCCCGTCGGGCAGCGGTTCCATGGATCGCAGGCGCAGCGGCCCTAGGCGATCCTCCACCGTGGGCCGCGGCAGCGGGGGCCTGGCGGGATCCTCCTCCCGGAGCTCCAGGGCCTGGAGCGCCCCCAGTTTGAGCTTGATCGGCGCCTTCCAGGCGGGGGCGGCCAGGGCGGATAGGCATCCCGCCATCAAACAGGCCATCTTTCCGCAGCTCGGAATTCGCTCGCGAATTCCGAGCAAGGACAGGCGATGGAGGGAAGCACCCACCCCCGCCATCACGCCCCTCCCGCGCGCAGCCAGGCATTCAGCTTCACCACGGGATCCTCATCCAGGTTCCAGCGCTGCCGCTCGATGGCCGGGGAGAATTCCGGGCTGGGCCAGGCCATGGTGTGGGGACCTTCCTGGGGGTCCGGCTGGAACCACACCACGCGGTGCCGCGTGGCCAGGGGTTTCAGCAGGGGCGCCAGCCCCCGCAGCCCCGCGCCGTTGCTGAACAGCCAGAGGCGGTGCCCCTTCCCGTGCTCGCCCCAGCGGCCCAGGGCCTCGCGCCAGGCTGCCTCCGTGGGAATGGATGGCCCCCGCTCCGCCAGGGTTTCGAGAATGCGCAGGCCGTGGATGCGGCCCCGCTTGGGCGCGATGCGCAGAGCGGGCGTGCGGCCGTCCCCGGGCACGATGAGGCCCAGGCGGTCGCCCGTGGCCTGGAGGGTGGCGAAGGCCGCGCCACAGAGTTCCATGGCCCAGCGCAGCGGTGAGACCGGATCACCCAGGAACATGGAGGGCGACGGATCCACCACCAGCCACAGCACCAGATCGCGGCTGCTCTCGAAGCGCTTCATGATGGGTTCGCCCGTGCGCGCCGTCAGGGGCCAGTTGATGAAGCGGGGATCATCGCCCGGCACGTAGGGCCGGTTCTCCACGAAGGTGAGACCGGCCCCTTTGATCTTGGAGGGATGCAGGCCCTCCGTGCCCCCGCCCAGACGCCCCCGCAGGCGCAGCGGCAGGCGTCGCAGGCGGGCGAGGAAGCGGGCGGGCAGGGGCATGGGGGGTCAGTATGGCGGAATTCAGGCCTCAGGATTGAAGCCTGCCTCTACCACTTCACCCGCACCCGGTAGGTCAGCTTGGCGCTGCCTTCGGCGGGCACCGCCACCTTGAAGCGCGCGGTGCCGGCGGCCTCCTTGGTGAAGGGGTGGCTGCTTTGCAGCACCTCCCAGTCGCCGGGCAGGGGCTCCAGCAGGCTCACGGTGACGGCTTCCTTCTTCGCGTTCTTCAACTCGACCTCGAAGGCCGACTCGTAGACGTAGCCGAACTTCCCCTGGCGGCCCAGGCTCTTGAAATCCGTCTGCTTGCGCCTGGCGGTGACATCGAAGGCGTCGCCCAGCTTCAGGCGCACCTGCTCGTTCTTGGGCGTGTGGTCCACATTGTCCTCGCCCACGAACTGGGCGCGGCCCTCGCTGTCGCGCTTGTAGACGCGGATGATGCCCTTGGGCAGGGGCATGCCCAGGCGGCTGGATTCCTTGTTGTCGAACTCCACGAACACGCCAACCTTCTGCTTCCCGCCCAGGTCGCCGTAGCTGCCGGAGTAGTAGTGGTTCTGGCCCTGGAGCAGGTATTCCTTGCGCACGGGCACGGCGCTGGCGCTGAGCAGGGCCACCTGCTTGGTCTGGTTCACGGCCAGGGTGGTGGGGCGGTCCAGGGTGTAGAGGTGGTATTCGAAGAGGCTTTCCTCGGCCATCTTGGGGGCTGGGGGCGGCGGTGGAGCCAACTTGGCCATCGCGGCATATTCCGGCACCATGCCGCGCTCCTTGACCCGGTTCACATCCCCCGCCACCAGCTGCAGCGTGGCGTTGGGATAGGCGGCGCCGCTCTGGTTGGTGAGGGTCACCCAGCCGCTGAGGTCGAGGACCTTCTCGTCGGCAGACAGATTGGCGACGTAATCCGCCCGCCAGGAGAGACCGCCGGTGAGGTAGCTCAATTCGAGCTTCTGCTCCCGCTCCACCCCGCTGTTCAGGCTGATGACGAGCGTCGGACGGGCCCGCAGATTCCCGGGCACCTTGGGATAGATGATGCGACCGGGGATGCTGGTCTCGATGCGGTCGGCGAACTGCAGCACCGTGCCGTTGTTGGTGGCCAGCACCGTGGCCTCCTCGCGAAGCTCCTTCGAACCCGCGCCATCGGCGTTGGGCACGCTGCGCACGATGGTCACTTTCTCGCCCACGTACTTCTCCAGCAGCTTCTGCGGCGTGAGCAGGTCGAAGTCGAAGTTCTGCTCGGCCACCCAGAAGGCCTTCGCATGGGTGAGGTTCCGCAGCAGGGCCGTTTCGGGCCGGATCTGCGCCGACACCTCCTGGAAGGCCAGCCGCGCCTCGCCCCTGGGCAGCCGCACCTCGCGCGTGTCCTTCACCAGGGCCAGGTTGTCGTTGTAGATCGTGACGGCGAGGGCCTTCTGGTCCTTCAGCGTGGTGGGTGTCTCCTGCGCAACCAGGAGCGAGGGCAGGGCGGCGAGGAGCAGGG
>DPRT01000155.1:0-17252 GCA_003538615.1 Holophagaceae bacterium
CTCGAGGCGGGGACTACCCCCCGATCGGACACGCCCCCGGCGTGCCCTCCCGCTCGCCTTCGGCTCGCGGAGGGGGCCCCGTTGTCGAGAACATCAAGTGGGAGGCTCCAGGTCTGCGAAGCCAAAGGCTGAGCAGGAGGACGCGCAGCGTCCGTTACCTGGAGGAAGTCAGCAAGCGCTTCGGCAAGTAAGAAACTTCACCACGAAAGCCACGAAGCAAAGCCCCCTGCTTTCTTCGTGGTCTTCGTGGCGGATCCGTTGTCTTTTGGCCTCACTTCCCCTGAGCCGCGCGGGAAGCCCGCAGCACGGCCCTGAAGACCTCCTCCAAGCCCTGGGCCTCCAGGCCTGCGTCCTGGGCCCAGGCGCGCCGGGCCTGGAGCTGCGCGGTTTCGCGTTCGGAGTCGTGGACGGGGAGGCCCAGCTCGGCCTTGGCGCGGCCGGCGCGGAGCACCAGCTCCGTGCGGCGGGCCAGCAGGGCCACCAGCTCCTGGTCCAGGGCGTCGATGTGGTCCCGGGCCTCCTGCAGGGCGGGCGACCGGGTGCCCAGGCCGGGAATGGCCAGCTGCTGCTCATCCGCGCCGCTGGCCACGGCTTCCGCCAGACTCCGGTGGATGGCAGCGAGGGCCTCCAGCAGGCCCTCCCTGGCCCCGGCGGCGAAGGGATTCTGGTTCTGGAGCGCTACAAAGAGGTGGCCAGCGTCCTCCCGCACGGATTCCANNCCCACGGCCAGCAGGCCCTTGGCGATGAAGAAGGTGAGGGCGTGGGTGGTGGCCATGACCCGGTCGTGGTCCTCAGGGCTCTGGCGCAGCACCTCGCAGTCCAGGCTTTCGAACAGGGCCTGCACCCGGTCCGCCGCCGCGGGATGCCGGGCCGAGGGGCAGAGCACCACGCGCAGGGGCCGCTCGGCCCGGGCCAGGCTCACGGGCCCGAAGAGGGGATGCGTCCCCGCGTGGGGGATGGCCGCCCCCAGCTGGGCGTCCATCAGGGCGCAGGGACCCGCTTTCACGCTGCCCACATCGAAGACCAGTTGGCCCGGCTGAAGGTGGGGGCGGAGGCTCGCCAGGGCGGCGGCCTGGGCGGCGAGGGGCACCGCCAGCACCAGGGCCTCCGGCGACTCTGCCAGCGCCTGCAGGCTGGCGGCGCGGCGCTCCGGGGGCACTTCGGCCCCAGGATCCCAGGCCCGATAGGCATGGCCGGCCTCGTGCAGGAGCTCGCCCAGAGCCCGCCCGAAGCGGCCATGACCCAGGATGCCGATGCGCATGGGATTCCCCCGTGGTGTGGGGAAAGCCTACCGCAGCAGGTCGCGGATGGCCGCCACCGTGGGCACATGGCCCTGGCTCTTCACCACACCGTCTACCACGAGCCCCGGCGTGGACATCACCCCACGGGCCACGATGTCGGGGTATTCCGTGACCTTCACCAGGGTGAAGTCCACGCCCAGCCCCTTCGCGGCCTCCTCGGCCCGTTCCGCCAGCAGCTTGCACTTGGCGCAGCCGCTGCCCAGCACTTCGATCTTCATGGCACCTCCTACATCAGCACGTTGAACAGGTAGCCCACCAGCACAATGCCNNGCCAGGGGCACGCTCCACCACGCCGACTTGCCCATGAAGCGGGCCAGCAGCTCCGCCGGCACGTAGCCGTGCAGGAAGGCGCCCACGGCGATGCCCGCGAGCACGTAGATCCAGACCTTCCGCACGATGTCCTTCGTCGCCTGGAGCGCCAGGTCCAAGCGGGCGCCGAAACCGGCAGGACCGCTGCCCGCCTCGGCGGCCGTGAAGGGCACGGTCATCACCCAGGGCTCCAGGTGCCGCTCCATGCGGAGCTTGCCGAGGATCCAGCCCGACACGAAGGCCACGGCCACGCCCGTCACCGTNNGAGCAGGAGCAGAAGGGCGTGGCGATGCCCAGCAGGGCCGCCAGCAGGTTGCTCCAGGCCCCGGTGCGCTTGGCCAGCAGATCGCGGGTGCGCTCGGGACTGAGGAAGGTCTGCACGAAGCTCACCCCCAGCACCACGGTCCCCAGGAGCATGAGCACCTTGGGCGCGTCGTAGGCGAAGAAGGCCACGGCCTCGCCCAGGCGGCTGCCGGGTGCCANNGTCCAGAAACCGGGCCCCCGGGCGGGCGCCGGAGTGGGCGTGGCTTCGGCGCAGGCGCAGGTCTTCGGTTCCATCGTCATCTCCCTGTCATCCGCAGCAGCTGGGCGCGCAACAGGCGCGGTCGGCCGCCACGGCGCCCTTGGTGGCTTCCACCTGGACGCTCAGCACCGAACTGGCCAGGCGTTCCAGTTCCTCCGGACTCATGCCCGGGTAACGCTGCTTCGCCAGTTCCATCAGCTCCGGCGACAGTTCCGCCAGGCCGAAGCTGCGCTCGGAGGCCACGATCACGCCCGCAAAACCCGCACTGCGGATGGCGGCCAGGTAGTCGTCCTTGAGCATGGCGCCGGACACACAGGCGGCGTAGACGTCCATGTCCTCAAGCAGGGTCTCCGGCAGGGGCCGCGCCAGCACCAGATCGGACACCTGGAGGCGACCGCCGGGCTTCAGCACGCGGAGGGCCTCGCGAAAGACCTGGGCCTTGTCCGGGGCGAGGTTCACCACGCAGTTGGAGAGGATCACGTCCACGCTCGCGTCGTCCACGGGCAGGGCCTCGATGTCGCCCAGGCGGAATTCCACGTTCCCGTAGCCGTGTTTCCGGGCCAGGGCGGTGGCGCGTTCGATCATCTCCGGCGTCATGTCCACACCGATGACGCGGCCTTCGGGTCCCACGCGCTGGGCGGCCAGGAAGGCGTCGAAGCCCGCGCCGGAGCCCAGGTCCAGCACGGTCTCGCCGGGCTTCAGGGCGGCCAGGGCCACGGGGTTGCCGCAGCCCAGGCCCAGGTTGGCGCCCTCGGGCACCGCGGCCAGGTCCTTCGGGTCATAGCCCAGGTCCAGGCTGGCGTCGCCGGGCGCGCAGCCGCATGAGGTGGAGGGTCCACAGCAGCTTTGATTGTTCTTCACGAAGCCGGCGTAGCGGTCGCGCACGGCGGATTTGAGGGTCTCGGGTTCCATGGGGAGGGCCTTTCGGATGGAGGTTTCCCGGGACGCCGTAGGCATCCACGTCCCAGGACGATGGAAGGTCAGTCCCTGCGGCAGCAGGGCGAAGGTTGGGGGTCGTCCACTGCGCCACCGGCGCAGCAGTCCTGCCAGAGGTACTCGGTCAGCGCNNTGATGGCTGAGGGTGGAGGCCGGGATGTCCAGGCGCGACTGCAGCTCTCCGGCGGGCGTCCCCGCCTCGGGGCCCTGCACCAGGCGGCGCAGGATGGACAGGCGGACGGGGTGCCCGAGGGCCTTCAGCCGCTCTGCCGCCTGTTCCACACGCCCGGTCATGGTCTCCTCCTGACTTAATTCTAGATTTGTCGAAATAGGATGCAAGGCCTAATTTCGATTTTTTTCGAAATTCATGAACCCCAGTTCCGCTCCCGGCCCAGGGCCTCCAGGCGGCGGGCGATCTCGTCGCGCGCGGCGCGGAAGCGGGCGCGCAGATCCTCGGGCGTGAGCGCGGGATCATCGCTGGCGGGGTCGGGGATGGGCCAGTGCAGGCGCTCGGCCCGGCCCAGGAAGGCGGGACACACCTCCTCGGCACAGAGGGTGATCACCAGGTCCACGGTCGCAGGATCAATGTCCGACACGGGTTTGGAGATGTGGGTCGAGGCGTCGATGCCCCGCTCCGCCAGGGCCTCGATGGCATGGGGGTTCACGCGGCTGGGCCGGCTGCCGGCGCTCTGGATGCGGAAGCCCGGGAACATCCGGCGGGCCAGGCCCTCGCCCAGCTGGGACCGGGCGCTGTTGGCCACGCAGAGGAAGAGGATGGAGGTCACGACGCCTCTCCTTCGAGCAGCAGCTCCCAGAAGCCCACATCGATCCAGCGGCCGAACTTCCACCCCGCCTCGCGCATGTGGCCCGCTTTGCGAAAGCCCAGGCGCTCGTGGAGCCGCACGCTGGCCTCGTTGGGCAGGGCCAGGCCGCCCAGGACCAGGTGGAAGCCCCGGCCCCGCAGTTCGTCGAGCAGGGCCTGGTAGAGCCGAGTCCCAACGCCCTTCTGCCGCTGGTCCATGGCCAGGTAGATGGCCGTTTCCGTCGAGTGCCGGTAGGCCGCGCGGGCCCGCCAGACGGAGCTGTAGGCGTAACCCAGCACGCGGCCCTCCTCCTCCCAGACCAGCCAGGGGTGGGCCTCCGTCACCTTGGCGACCCGAGCGGCCATTTCCTCCACCGTGACAGGCACTTCCTCGAAGGTGATGGTCGTGTCCCGGATGTAGGGGTTGTAGATGGCGGCCAGGGCCGGGGCATCGGCGGCGGTCACGGGACGGATCATCGGCTCACCTCTTGGCGGGTTCCGTCCCGGGACAGCATCCGGCGCCAGCGACTTCCTCCGTTGCCTCCGGATACCACTTCCGCTTCAGCCAGAGGGCCACGCTGACGAGACCGATGAGGGCGGGCACCTCCACCAGCGGCCCNNGGATAGGTGGCCCCGGCCTGCTTGGACAGCCAGAAGCTCACCAGGAACATCACCACGAAGTAGATCAGCAGCGGAATGGCGATGCGGATGACATCGAAGGGCAGCTTCACGATGGTGTCGCCCTTGAGGCTGAACATCACCACGATGGTGAAGAGCAGGGCGATCAGCGTCAGCGGGCTGATCTTCGGCACGAAGACCCGGTGGTACCAGTCCAGGCCCTTGAGCTTCCCGAGGATGAACCGCGTGAGGAAGCCGGCGATGAAGGGAATGCCCAGGTAGATGAAGACGCTCTGGGCGATCTGGCCGATGGTGATGGCGACCACGGCGCCCTGGAGGCCCAGCTTGGCGGGCAGCACCGTGGCGAAGAACCAGGCGTACACGCTGAAGAAGAGCACCTGGAAGATGGAGTTGAAGGCCACCAGACCCGCGCAGTACTCCGTGTCGCCCTTGGCCAGGTCGTTCCACACGATGACCATGGCGATGCAGCGNNGGCCCGATGATCCAGTTCTGGAGCAGCGACAGGCCCAGCACCTTCTTGTTCCGGAAGACGAGGTGCAGCTCCTCGTACTTCACCTTGGCCAGGGGCGGATACATCATCAGGATGAGGCCCGCGGCCAGGGGCACGCTGGTGGTGCCCACGTTCCAGGCGTTGATGGCGCGGTTGAACCCGGGCACGGCGAAGCCCAGCAGCACGCCGAGCCCCATGGCCAGGAAGATCCACAGGGTCAGATACCGATCCAGGAACGACAGCCGGCCCGTGGACATGATGGCCTCCAGAGTTCTATCGCAGTCGTCTACTTGCAGTCGCAGTCGTCGCCGCAGTCGCCCTTCTGGCCGCCCGCATCTTCGCAGGCGCAGGCCCCGCCGCAGCAGCCGCCGCCTTCGCCCACCAGCGCGGACTGGGCCAGCGACATGATGATCGAGTGGGGATCGCCCTTCACCCGCAGGGCCATGTTCACGGCCTCGATCATGTCCTCCTTGGACACGCCCAGCTCTTCCAGGCGGCTCTGGTGGGCGCGGAAGGCGCGCTCGGCGTTGGAGCCGATGGCCGCCCCCAGGGCGATGAGGTTGAGGGTGGTCTCGCTGAGGCCGGATTCGGTCGAGGTCTCAGTCTGGGGCTGGGTGGTCATGCGGGCTCCTTGAAGGTGCGTGACGGGGGACAGTCGGAGGGGGTGCAGGGATCGCAGCGGAGGGCCTGGGCCTGGGCGCGGTCGCGGGACAGCTCGGCTTCGGCCCCGGCCATGAGGGGCCAGAGGGCCTCCAGCAGGGGGCGGGCGGAGGCCTCGTCGGAGAGGGCCACATGGACCCAGCGGCCCACCTTCCACTCGCGCACCAGCCCCGCCCGGCGCAGACCCGTGAGGTGCTCGGACACGGTGGAGGGCGCCAGGCCCAGCACCTCGGCCACCTCGCAGACGCACAGCTCGCCGGCATGCAGCAGGGCCAGGATGCGCAGGCGCACGGGATGGGCCAGCGCTTTGAGGGTGTCCACGAGGGGACGGAGGGGGTCTGAAGTCATTTCGTTATTTCCCGAAACACCGTCAGCATACCCTCCCTTTCCCTCCTTGCCATACCTCGCGTTTTGATATTTGCTGAAACCAGCCTTCCCCACAGGAGTTCCAATGCCGCGGATCCCCGCCGCCCTGCTGTCGCTGGCCCTGGCCGCCCTTCTCCAGGCCCAGGCCCCCTTCCCGGCGGTGGCCCCCACCCCCTCGCCGGTGCCGGTGATGCGGGAGTACCCGGACACTCCGGCGGGAAAGCTCCTTCGGGAGATCAAGGAACGCGCGGAAGTCGTGGCCCGGGTGGAGCATCTGTCCGATGTCATCGGCCCCCGCCTCACGGGCTCGGGGCAACTGCGGCAGGCCCAGGCCTGGGCCATGGCCGAGATGAAGAAGCTGGGCGCCGTGAATGTCCATGAGGAGGCCTACGACTTCGGCCTGGCCTGGACCCGCGGGGTGGACAGCGCCCGCCTGCTCACCCACAACGGCATCCGGTTCCGGGTGGATCAGGCGGCCTGGACGGTGGGCACCCAGGGCCCCGTGAAGGGTGATCTGCTGCTGGTGGACGCCCGGAACCTGGAGGAGCTGAAGGCCTTCAAGAGCCAGTTGAAGGGCCGGATCCTGCTGCGCACCAACCCCGACGACAAGCGCCCGCCCCTGCCCCGCCGCGGCGACATGGCCGCCATGCAGGCCGAACAGGCGGCCATGACGCAGTTCCTCCTGGATGAGGGCGCCCTGGCCCTGCTGCAGATGTCCGGCCGCAAGAACGGCCTGGGCTTCGCCAGCGGCGGGCCGGGCCGGGATCCCGGGCGCCGGAGCCTCCCCTCCGCCACGGTGCCCCAGGAACCCTACAAGATGCTGGTGCGCCTGCTGGCCCGGAAGGAGCCCGTGAAGCTCGAGCTGTCCCTGGGCGGCAGCTTCTCCGCGGCCCCGGTCCAGGCCCACAACGTGGTGGGCGAGGTCCCCGGCCGGGAGAAGCCCGGTGAAGTCGTCATCGTGGGTGGCCACCTGGACAGCTGGGACCTGGGCACCGGCGCCACGGACAATGCCACCGGCAGCGCCATCGCCCTGGAGCTGCTGCGGGCCCTCCAGGCCACGGGCCTGAAGCCCAAGCGCACCATCCGCATCGTGCTCTGGAGCGGCGAGGAACAGGGTCTGCTGGGCTCCCGCGCCTACGTGGAGGCCCACAAGGCGGAGCTGGATGCCCTCCAGGCCGTGCTGGTCCACGACATGGGCACGGGCATGGTGAAGGGCTTCACCCTCCAGGGCCGCGAGGCCTGCCGGAGCCTCATGGCCCAGGCCATCGCCCCCCTCAACGACCTGGGCGTGCGGGAACTCCCCCTCCGCGCCATGAACAGCACGGACCACGCGCCCTTCGACCGGGCCGGGGTGCCGGCCTTCGCCGCCATCCAGGAGCCCGTGGACTACTTCCTGGGCACCCACCACAGCCAGATGGACTTCCCGGATCACCTGGTGCCCGATCAGCTCGTGCAGGGCGCCCAGGCCATGGCCATCACGGCCTGGGAACTGGCGGAGATGGACGCCCGCCTGCCCCACGGCATCGTGGTCCGGCCGGCGAATCCCGCACGCCCCTGAAGCCAGGCCTCAGGCTGGTAGCCCGCCTCCAGGCTCACGGCCCAGCAGGGCCTCCGCCTGATCCAGGGCCGAGGCGGGGCCGCTGAGGGCCAGCAGGTCACCGGCCTGGAGCCGGGCCTCGGGCCTCGGCTCCAGCAGGTGGCCCTCCCGCAGCAGCGCCACCAGGACCACGCCGGACCCTCCCGGCAGATCCAGGTCGCCCAGGTTGCGGCCCAGGGAGGGGCAGCGGGGACCGATGCGGAGGGTGCGCCAGCCTCCTGAATGGAGGGCGGGGGCCGCTTCCGGTGTTCCCCAGGGATCCCGGGCATCCGTGCCCATCCATTCGGCGTCGGCGCTGAGATCCCGCTGGAGGCCCCGCGCCCGGCGCCAGACCAGCAGCGGGATGGCGAGCGCGACGGCGGCCCCCAGGGCGCCCAGGGAGGCCAGGGGGATCAGCGCCAGCACAGCCGCCAGCACCGGCAGCCCCGTGAGCAGCAGGACACCCAGGCGCAGGCCCGTGCGGAAGGCACGCCGGGTGTCGGGACGGGTGCCCAGGTCGCCGGGGCCCGGCAGATCCAGCAGGCGCTCAGCCAGCACCCGGCTGCGGCGGAGCATGCGGCCCACCAGCAGGACCACCAGTGCGGACGCCGCCAGCAGCACGGCCCCCTGGGCCAGGGTGTGGCCGAAGGCCCCCGGCCCCTCCAGCCAGGCGGTGGCCATGCGCATCACCCGCGGCGCGAGGGCACCCACCAGGCCGATGAGGATGGCGTCCAGCAGCAGCTGGAGGAAGGTCCGCCGCACAGCCGCGCCCGGGGCCTTGCGCAGGGCCGGGGCGCGCAGGGCGGCGGCCCAGGACTGGTACAGGCCCAGGTAGGTCTTCAGGGCCAGGGGCAGGTGCCGCTCTGCCAGCCGGGCCGCGGGCTCTCCGGCGGATATCAGGGCGGGCGTGGCCAGGGCCGTCGCCACGCAGATGGCCGCCAGCAGCGCGTAGCGGGAGGGATCCACGGCGCCGAGGCCGATGCCGGCGCTGAGGAGGATGAAGCCGAATTCCCCCACCTGGCCCAGGGCGAGGCCAGCCCGCACGCCCAGGGCCAGGGGCAGGCCCGCCAGGGTGGCCCCCACGGTGACGGCCACGGCGTTCACGACGATCACCAGGGTGGTGAAGAGCAGGACCAGGGGCCAATCCCGCAGCACCACCGCGGGCTCCATGAGCATGCCCACCGCCACGAAGAACATGGCGGCGAAGAGGTCCCGCAGGGGATGGACCAGGTGCTCCACCTTGCGGCCCCGGCCGGATTCGCAGACCAGCATGCCCGCCACGAAGGCGCCCATGGCCACGGAGAAGCCCGCCCAGGCGGCGAGCTGGGCCAGCCCGAAGCAGAGCGCCGCCGCCACCACCAGCAGCACCTCGTCCCGGGCATGGTCCGCCACCCAGCGCACCATGCGGGGCACCACCAGGCGTCCGGCGCCCACCAGGACGGCGAGGAACACCCCCAGCTTCAGCAGCGTGCCCGCGATGGCGCCGGCGCTGGGCCCGCCCAGTGATGCCGCCGCCGTGAGGGCCGCCAGGAGCAGCACGGCATGGAGGTCCTCCACCAGCAGCACGCCCAGCACGGTGTCCTTCAGCGCGCCGCGGATGCCGCGCTCATCGAAGAGCTTCGCCAGGATCATGGTGGAGGCGATGGACAGGCTCGCCGCGAAGAACGCGCTTTCCAGCGGAGCCCAGCCCAGGAGCCGCGCCACCAGGAAGCCCGCCACCAGCTGGGTGCCCACCTGGAGGGTGCCCGTGAGCAGGGCCGGGGGCCCGGCGCGCAGCAGCCTCGGCAGGCTGAACTCCAGCCCGATGGTGAACATCAGGAGGATCACGCCCAGTTCGCCCATGAGCCGCACGTTGCCGAGGTCGGCCACCAGGGGCACGGGCACGTGGGGGCCCACGATCATGCCCGCCAGGAGGTAGCCCAGGACCGCCGGCTGTTTCAGTTTCTGGAACAGGACCGAGGTCAGCGCCGCGACGCCCAGCACCATGGCCAGGTCCAGGAGGAGGCGGGCGTGGTCTTCCACGGGTTCAGCCCTTGGCCAGCCGGGTGAGGGTTTCCAGGGCCTCCGAAGGGCCCATCACCAGCAGTTCGTCCCCGGACTGGAAGCGCTCGTCGCCGGAGGGGTTGAACCGCAGGCCCGCGCCGGGGTGCACCAGGCCCACCAGGAGGGCCCCCGTGGCATGGCGCAGGCGCGCCTCCCGCAGCGTCTGGCCCACCAGGGCGGACTCGGGGCCGATGGCGATGCGCTCCAGGCCCAGCTCCAGCTGCTCCTGCTGGAGCACGATGTCGAAGAAGTTCATCATCTCCGGCTTGAGCAGCAGGCCGGCCATGCGGCGGCCGCCGATCTCGTAGGGGCTCACGATGTGGTCGGCGCCCGCGGCCCTCAGCTGGCGCTCGGTGCCCAGCTTGGCGCTGCGGGCCACCACGGGGATGTCCGCCCGCATCTGCTTCACCGTGAGCGTCACCAGCACGTTGTCCGCGTCCGTGGTCAGGGCCGTGATGAGTCCCCGGGCCCGCCGGATGCCCGCGCGCTCCAGCATCAGCTCGTCCATGGCGTTGCCGTAGAGGATCAGCTCCCCGGCGAACCGGGGGCTGCGGCCCTTGGTCTCGTCCTGCTCCACGATGACGAAGGGGATGCCCGCCTTCTTCAGCTCCCAGGCAGCCTGGAAGCCCATCTTCCCGAAGCCGCAGACGATGACGTGGTCCGTGAGGTCGTCCAGGCGTTTCTGCATGCGGCGCTCCATGAGGTAGCCCCGGAGGTCGCCCTCGAGGAGCAGGGCCGTGAGGTTCGAGATGGCGTAGGTGGCCACACCCAGGCCGATGACGAGGTAGAAGATGGTGAAGATCTTCGTGCGGGCATTCACTTCGCCCAGTTCCCGGAAGCCCACCGTGAACAACGTGGTGATGGCCATGTACACGCTGTCCAGCGCGTTCAGCTTCGACAGCAGGTGGTAGCCCAGGGCCCCGGCGATGATGACCGCCGTCAGCAGGACCAGTGCGTAGCGCAGGCGCTTCAGCGGCGCGTCCTGCTGCTCGTCCTGCCCCCTGGGGAAGGGTGCTCCCGCCCTCATCTCAGCCTCCCAGCCCGGGCTTGATGGCGAAGTTGGCGGTGCTGAGGGCCACCAGGTGGTCACCGCAGGTGAGGCGGCACTCGAGGATGCCGCTGCGGCCGGAGATGCGCACCACCTGGGCCTCGCCGCGCACCTCGCCCCGGGCGGGCTCCAGGTAGCGGATGTGCAGATCCGACGTGGCGAAGGGCATGGCGCCGTCGAAGGCCGTGCTCAGCGCCAGGGCGCTCACCATGTCCGCCATGGTGGCCAGCACGCCCCCGTTCACGTTGCCGCGGCTGCCGTTGATCACAGCCTTGGTGGGCACCAGCACCATCACCGCCGCGCCGGGTCCCACGGATTCGATGCTGAGCCCCCACCCGCTGATGAGCGGCCAGGGATGGAAGCGGCCGCGCAGACGCTCCAGAAGATCCGGAGCGAGGGTCTCGGGGATCTGCGGCTTAGGCATGCTTGAGTGTAGCCGCCAGAGGGTGCGGCTGCGGGGGGTTCCTGGGGGTCAGAGCTTCAGCATGCCCTTGAGGGTAGCGGCCATGTCCTGGAAGACCTTGGTCTGGGGGCTGTGGGGATGCTCCGCCACGAAGGGCTTGCCGCTGTCCCCGCCCTCGCGGATGGCCAGGTCGATGGGCACCTCGCCCAGGAAGGGCAGCTCCATGCGCAGCGCCGCGGCCTTCACGCCGCCGTGGCCGAAGATCTGGGTCTCCTTCCCGCAGCCGGGGCAGATGAAGCTGCTCATGTTCTCGACGATGCCGAGCACGGGCACCTTCACGGTCCCGAACATGCCGATGGCCTTCTTGGCGTCGAGGAAGGCCACATCCTGGGGCGTGCTGACGATGACCGCGCCATCCACCTGGGCGTTCTGGATGAGGGTGAGCTGCACATCGCCGGTGCCGGGCGGCAGGTCGATGAAGAGCACGTCCAGGTCACCCCAGGCCACGTCCTTCAGGAACTGCTGGAGGGCCTTGTTGAGCATGGCGCCGCGCCAGATGACCGGCCGGTCCTCCTCGATGAGCAGGCCCATGGACATGACCTTGATGCCGAACTTTTCCAGCGGCAGGATCTGGCCGTCGGGCGTGCCCAGGGGCGANNGTGACGGTGCTCTTGCCCACGCCGCCCTTGCCCGAGCCCACCACCACGCAGCGCTTGATGCCGGGGATGAGGTTCTTGAACTCCACCTGGGCCATCTTCTCCCAGCCGATCTCGATGTCCACCGCCGCCACGCCGGGCTGGTTGAGGATCAGCTCCTCCAGGGCCTGCTTGATGGCCTGCACGCGGTCCTGGTAGGACTCCATGAGCTGGAGCAGCACGGTCACCTTGCCCTCGGTGACATCAATGCCCTTCACCGCCTTGAGGGTGGCGAGGCTGGCATTGGTCCCGGGGACGGCATAGGCATTCAGGGCTTCGAACAGGGCGGCACGGCTGATCTTCGTCATGCGGGTCTCCAGCCCGACAGTTTGACACGGGCGATATCGCGGTCGGAACACGGATGCTCAGATATCCGGATCCAAGGGCCCCAGCTTCTGGGTGAGGGCGCCCACGCCGCTGGCGAGGAGGGTGTGCTCGTAGATGCGGAGCTGGCTGCGGAGGGGCGGATCCTGGGGATCCAGGCCCCGGCGCAGCACATCGCCCTCGGGACCCAGGACCCGGCCCTTCAGGGTGTCGCGCAGCTGCAGCTCGACCATTTCCATCACCTGGGCCGCCAGCAGGGGATCCACCAGGGGGAAGGCCAGCTCAACACGGCGGTCCAGGTTGCGGGGCATGAGGTCGGCGCTGGAGAGGAAGGTCTCGGGCTCCCCGTCGTTGGCGAAGTGGTAGATGCGGGCGTGCTCCAGGAAGCGGTCCAGGATGGACAGGGCCCGGATGTTCTCCGACAGCCCCGGCACGCCGGGCCGCAGGCAGCAGGTGCCCCGCACGATGAGGTCCACCTCCACGCCCTCCCGGCTGGCCTCGTACAGCAGCTGGATGATCTGGGGATCCACCAGGGCGTTCATCTTGAGCACCATGCGGGCGGAGCGCCCCTTCCGCGCGTGGCCGATCTCCCGCTGGATGCGTTCCTTCAGGGCCTTCTTCAGGTACTGGGGGGCCAACACGATCTGGTGGAACCGGGGCGGGCGGGTGTACCCCGTGAGCATATTGAAGAGGTTCGACAGGTCCTCGCCGAATTCGGGCCGGGCCGTGAACAGGCCCAGGTCCGAGTAGAGGCGGCTGGTGCGCTCGTTGTAGTTGCCCGTGCCCAGGTGGCAGTAGCGCTTGATGCCGCCCGCCTCCTGGCGCACCACCAGACAGGCCTTGCAGTGGATCTTGTGGTTGGGCAGGCCGTAGACCACGTGGACGCCGGTCTTCTCCAGGCGCCGGGCCCAGGCGATGTTGGCCGCCTCGTCGAAGCGGGCCCGCAGCTCCACGATGGCGGCCACCTGCTTGCCGCGCTCGGCGGCGCGCTCCAGGGCCGCGGCCACGGGGCTGTTCGCCGTCACCCGGTAGAGGGTCATCTTGATGGCCAGGACCTTGGGATCCTCCGCCGCCTCGCGCACGAAGCGCACCACGCTGTCGTCGAAGCTCTGATAGGGGTGGTGCAGCAGGATGTCGCCCTTGGCGATGGCCTCGAAGAGGCTGCCCGCCTGGTCCAGCTGGGCCACGGGCAGGGGGGGGAGCGGAGAGTCCTTGAGGTGGGGCAGGTCCAGCTGGCCGTAGAGCTGCATGAGGTCTGAAAAGGCCGTCAGCCCCGAGCTGGGATAGAGGTCCTCGGGGCTCAGCTCCATCTCCTCGATGATGAGGTCGAGCACCTTGGACGAAAGCCCCTGCTCGTACTGGAGGCGCACCACGGCGCCGCGGCGCCGGTCGCGCAGGCTCTCCTCCACGGTCTTGAGCAGATCCTCGGAGGGGTCCTCCTCCACCGGCAGGTCCGAATCGCGGGTCACGCGGATGGCGTGGCAGCTCTTCACCGTGTAGCCCAGGAACAGCCGGGACAGGTGGTGGCGCACCACATCCTCGAGCATCACGAACGCATGGGCGCCCGGCTCCGAAGGCACCCGCAGGAACCGCGAGGCCAGCCCCGTGGGCACATGGATGAAGGACAGCTCCGAGGCCGGCAGGTCGCCATCCAGCAGGTCCTCGTCCGGCTCCAGCTCCACCACCAGCACCAGGGCCCGGTTCCCCAGGCGGGGGAAGGGGTGGCCCGTGTCCACGGCCAGGGGCGTGATCAGCGGCAGGAGGCTCCGTTCGAAGTAGTCCAGGGTGAAGGCGCCCTGCGCCGCATCCATGTCCCGGGGATCCAGGATGCGGATGCCCGAGGCCTCCAGCTGGGGCTCGAGGATGGCGTGGAACAGCTCGTGCTGCCGGGCGGAGTAGGCGTGGATCCGCGAAGAGACCCGCTCCAGCAGCTGGCGCGGCGTGAGGCCGTCGGGGCCGGGCTGGGTGATGCCCGCATCGATCTGCCGCCAGATGCCCGCCACCCGCACCATGAAGAACTCGTCCCAGTTGCTGGACACGATGCTGAGGAACTTCACCCGCTCCAGCAGGGGCACGGTGGGGTCTTCGGCCTCCTCCATGACGCGGGCGTTGAAGTCCAGCCAGCTCAGCTCGCGGTTGAGCAGTTCCTCGGGGCGTGGGATGGGGTGGAACACGGGTGGGGTCCTCGGTGCCAGGATCGTACAACCCAGATGTAACAGCCTGATGGTACAGGCCATGGATCGTCGCGCCCGAAGAACTTCCTTTGTTTTCCTGGGTTTTTCGGCCAGAATCGATGGTTCGGCCCCCCAGGAGGGGGAAGCCGTACGGTCCGCCCGGACCCGCCACCAACGAGAGGGCAGCCAGGCTCGCGCCGGGGCTGCCAGGTAGGAGGAAAGACACATGTCCCAGGAAGTCCTGATCGTCCCCAAGCGTGAAGCCTTCGGCAAGGCCGCCATCCGCGACCTCAAGAAGAGCGGCATGATCCCCGCCGTGGTCTACGGCCTCAACGAGCCCCCCGTCGCCATCGCCATCAGCCCCAAGGCCGTGGCCCGCGTCATCGCCAGCGATGCCGGCATGAACTCCGTGGTGTTCCTCCAGCGTGAGGGCACCGACATCAAGCGCCACGTCATCATCAAGGACCTGCAGCGCGATCCCATCACCGGCCGCCTGCGCCACATCGACTTCATGCGCGTGGACATGACCCACAAGGTGCGCGTGAAGGTGCCCGTGCGCCTCACCGGCACCTCCATCGGCGTGAAGAGCCAGGGCGGCATCCTCGACTTCGCCCACCGCGAGATCGAGATCGAATGCCTCCCCAGCATCATCCCCGCCCACATCGACGTGGATATCACCACCCTGGCCGTGGGTGACAGCATCCGCTTCGAGCAGATCACCCTCATGCCCAATGTCGTCTTCATCGGCGATGCCCACCAGACGGTCTGCTCCGTCCGCGGCAAGGCTGCCGAAGAGGAAACCGCCGCCCCCGCCGCCGCCGAACCGGAAGTGGCCAAGAAGGGCAAGAAGGAAGACAAGAAGTAGTTCCAACCGTTATTCAGCCGTGCGCGGGCGCCTTGGGGCGCCCGCGATGTATAAGGGCATATGTGGACCCTCGTTCCCCTCGGCAACCCCGGCCCCGAGTACCAGGACACTCGGCATAACCTGGGCCGCCTCATGCTCCAGCGTTGGATGGCGGACCGGAACCTGGCCCCGGTCCCATCGCGCCGCTTCCCCTCGGGCGCCCTCTANNCTGGTGCTCCTCTACGACGACAAGGACCTGCCCCTGGGCACGGGCCGCTTCCGGCTGGACGGCTCCGATGGCGGCCACAACGGCCTGCGCTCGGTCTTCGCGTGCCTGGGCACCCAGGACATCGCCCGCCTGCGCCTGGGCATCGGCCCCTTCCAGCGGCCCCTGGTGGACTTCGTGCTGGAGCCCTGGACCGATCCCGAATGGGAGCGCATCGCGGCCCTGGATGCCCCCTTCGCGCAGTTTCTGGAGATCCTCGGAGCCAGTGGAACCTTGGACGGGATCGCGAACCTGGTAAACAGCGCGAGGTTCTGGGAGACACCGCGGCCTGATCAGCCCTTGCCGTAGGTGAGCCGCCGCCACACGGTTTCGGCGGGCCCCATGGCGTGCCTCGAGAGCCACCACCTCGACAGCGGGATCTGCAGCAGCCAGAGACCCAGGGCCATGCAGAAGCCCTGCACGGCGCTGATCTTCCCGAAGAGGCCCAGCCCGAAGAAGTAGAAGACCCAGGTGAAGACAAGGGAGTGCGTCAGGTAGTTGCTAAGGGCCATCCGGCCATTCCAGGCCAGCGGCTTGAGCAGCGCCGCCGCGCCGCCCTGGAGCAGGCGGAGGATTCCAGCAGCGTAGGCCAGGGTGAGGGCGGGGGCCGCGAAGAAGTACACCGCCATGCCGAGCATGGAGAGGGGATTGCGAGGCCCGGGCATCCCCTTGCTGGAGCACCAGACATGGAAGGCGTTGCCCAGGAGGCCCACGGTGAGGCCCACGCCGAGCACCTTTGAAACCAGCCCGCGATGCGCCTCTGGATCCTTCAGCACACCCCGGCGGGAGGTCCAGGCGCCCAGCAGGAACATGGCGAGGATCTGGGGCGCCGCAGACAGAGTCATGCCGTAGTTCATGCCCAGCTCCCTCGCGCGCAGCAGGAACAGTTCGCCGTAGGGGCCGTGGCCGTAGATCCGGAAACTGCGGGCGATGGCCTCGCCCACCCGGAGATCCTGCTGCTTTGCGGCCTCGGCCATCTGCGCCGCAACCAGGGGGATGCCCTGGACCATTTTCAACACCAGGAACAGCCCTGCAAAGAGCAGTGCCGGAACCACGATCAGGCAGAGCGCCCAGACCAGCAGGGTCTTTTGTTTGCGGGTTCGGAACAGCAGCAGCAGGAACCCCAGCAGGGCGTAGATGCTGAGGATGTCGCCCATCCAGACCAGCAGGCCGTGCGTCAGGCCGATGACCAGCAGCCAGGCCAGCCGCCGCCGGTAGATGGGCCCCGGCGCCTCACCCCGGCCCAGAAGGCGGTCCACCTGCTCGGCGAACCCCATCCCGAAGAGGAAGGAGAAGAGACAGTAGAACTTCCCCTGCCAGAAGAGCAGGAGGAAGGCCATGAACCAGGGCTGCGCGGCTTCGGGCCAGGGCCGCATCAGGGTGGTCTGGTAGGGCGCCGCGAAGAACAGCATGTTCACCACGAAGACGCCCAGCAGGGCGAAGCCCCGCAGCACATCCATGGCCTCGACACGTTCCTTGGGCTGGATCGGCATGGCAGTCATGGCAACCTCGAAGGGAGGCTACAGGCTAGGCGGAAGAAGAACGGGAATGGTAGGTGCTCCAACGGGCGCCTGAACCAGGGGTCGCTTGGCTCTTGAGCAGATGGCCCCGAAGGGGCCCGGGGCCCCATACTTTCCATTGATTTCAAGCCCTTTCCGCGCGAAACTACCTCTTCGCGTCCTCCGCTGGAGGGCTCTTCCTTGCTCCCTGGAATCCATAGGGGGCTTCACATCCACAAGGAGGACAGATGCGTCATTACGAGACCATCTTCATCGCCTCCCCCACGCTGACCGACGAGCAGAGCGATGAGCTCGTCAAGCAGTTCGAGGGGATCATTGCCGAGCAGGGTGGCGA
>DPRT01000155.1:17368-19049 GCA_003538615.1 Holophagaceae bacterium
AAGTTCTGCAAGTTCTGCGTCGAGAAGTCCCTCATGATCGACTACAAGGACGTGAAGACCCTCCAGGCCTTCACCCCCGAGCGCGGCAAGGTGCTGCCCCGCCGCACCAGCGGTGTGTGCGCCGTCCACCAGCGCGCCCTCGTGGAAGCCATCAAGCGCGCCCGCAACATCGCGCTGCTGCCTTTCGCCACGGATTAGTTGTTCATCCATCCCTGACGAATGTTGAAGGCCGCCTCCGGGCGGCCTTCGCGCTGTTGCGGGCGCGCTCCGCGCGCACTCGGGTCGGCGGGGCCCCGCNNCCCGCTTCGTCCCTCGCATCGCGCTGCTGCCGTTCGCCACGGATTAGGCGTTGTTAACCCGAGCTTGCTCGGGTGTTACAGCGCCTTATCCCGAACTTCCGCAGGAAGTTTGGGGCTAGTTCCAGGCGCTGGCGGACTTTCAACGAAGAGGGGGCCCACCGGCCCCCTCTTCGTTTCTGCACGAAAGCCTCCCTCAGCCGGAATCGCCTTCACGAATGGCGACGATCTCCAGTGCCTGCGGTCCGGCGGGCCGGCGCCACCGCACCACATCGCCCAGTTCGGCGTTCAGGAGCGCCTTCGCCAGGGGCGACACCCAGCTGATCCTGCCGCGGGCCGCATCGGCCTCGTCCTCGCCGACGATGGTCACGGTGTCGAGGACGCCGGATTCGTCGCAGACGTCCACGGTGGTGCCGAAACGGACCCGGTCCGGGGATCCGCTGCCCGGGGCCACGGGCACCGCCCGCCCCAGCCGTTCCTCGTAGTAGCGCAGATCGCGCTGGACCAGGGCCAACTCCTCCGGGCTGGCCAGCTTCCCCGCCTCGAGCAGGCGATCCCGGCACGCCATCAGCTCATCCAGGCGGGTCTGCAACTGCCGCATCCCCGCAGGCGTCACGTAGTTCGTGTGCGGGCTTTGGGGACGCTCGGGCAGAGCCTCCGGGCCTCCCGTTTCGTCCGGATCTTTGACGAAGGCTCGATTCACCGTGGCGGCCCCTGGTTCGGATGGAGGAGAAGTCCCGGTCCCCTCCCGGCGGGGAATTCAAGGGGGCCCAGGACCGAAGCCCCATGGTGCGTGCGCCGGGTGGCGCAGATCAAGCCCCTTCCCCGTTGGCCTGGGTTAATCTGGATCCATGTCCGAATCCACCCCCGCTCCGGTCCTGAAGCTCCCCATGCCCCTTCGCCACAAGAAGGCCATCAAGGCCGCCTGGAAACCGCTGCTGCTCCAGTGGCTGGTGCCAGGCGCCGGCTACTGGGTCGTCGGGGAGAAGGGCCGCGCCAAGGCCTTCTTCGGGGTGTGGGTCGTATTCTGCGTGCTCGGCGCCCTGCAGATGCAGTTTGGAGCCGTGGATGGGGTGAAGGGCGGCATCTTCGTGCCCGTGCAGGGCGCCTGGCTGCCCACCCTTGGCGCCCTGGGCACCCTGGGGGTCGGCCCGCTCTACGGCGCCTTCGCCTGGGCCTTCGGCGGGGCCGGCACTGAGCCGGTGCGCACGCTCACCCAGGAATACGGGGCCACCTACGTGATGGTCGCCGGCCTGCTGAACTGGCTTTGCTGCTTCGACCTCTGGGACCGCATCACGGGTCGCTGGATCTTCCGCCTGCCCAAGGACGAGCAGGAGAAGATCGCCAGGGGCGAGTAGGATCAGCCCTCGGTCTTGAGCGACTTC
>DPRT01000046.1 GCA_003538615.1 Holophagaceae bacterium
CGGGCGTTCCGGCTCTCCACCAGCCCCGCCACCATGGCCAGGGGGATGAGCAGCAGCAGGGCCAGCCCTGCCACGGTGAGGGTCTTCATCAACAGCGGGTTCCGCATGGGTCACTCCTGAGGGNNATCAAGCCAGAGGAAGCTCGATCCAGGCCTCGGCGCCGCCTTCGGGGCGGTTCTCCAGGCCCGCCTCGCCGCCATGCAGGGCAGCCACCTCCTTCACGAAGCTGAGGCCCAGGCCCGTGCCCTTCCGGCCCGAAGGCGGGGCCACGGAATAAAAAGGTTCGAAAGCCCGCGGCAAGGCGAAGGGGGGCACCCCTGGCCCATCGTCGCGCACGGACAGGCGCAGGCGGCCCTCGCCCAGGCGGCCTTCCAGCCAGACAGCACCGCCTTCGGGCGAGAAGGCCATGGCGTTGTCCAGCAGGTTCGACAGGGCCTGCTCCAGCAGGAAGGCTTCGCCCTGCAGGCGCGCCTCGGGCAGGTCCATCCGCAGGTCGAGGCCCCGCCGCGCCAGGCCCACAGCCTTCGATTCGGCCACCCGTCGTGCCAGTGCCGCCAGGTCCAGCAGCTGCGGATCCTGCAGGACCTGGCGCTGCTCGAGGGCGGCCTGGTCCAGCATGCGGTCCAGCAGCTGCCGCAGCCGCGCCTCCTGCTCCCGGATGTGGGCGGCGAAGCGGCGGCGGTCCGCCTCCGGCATCTCCTCGTCCAGCAGCTCGGCGGCGCCCCGGATGGCCGCCAGGGGGCTCTTCATCTCGTGGGTCAGCGTGGCGAGGTAGCGCTCCACGTAGGCCCGGTCCTCCAGCTTGGAGCGCATGGTCTCCAGGGCCACGCCCAGGTCCGCCAGCTCGCCGCCCCCCAGGGGTGGCAGGGTGGCCCGCCGCCCTTCGGCCACCTCCCGGGCGTAGGCCCGCAGGCGCCCGATGGTTCGGGTGAGGCTCCAGGAGATGCCCACCCCCACCAGGAGGCAGGCGCCCAGGAGGAGCAGCCCCGCCCGCCACACCTTGCGGCGGCTGGCCTGGGCGTAGGGGATCACGCTGGCGCTGGGGGAGGCCACCGTGAGGGTGCCGATGATCCGGCCCTCGCGCAGCACCGGCGCCGCCACGTGCATGGTGGAGGTGGTCTCGTCGGCGGGATCCGTCCGGGTGGTGCGGGCCCCGTAGGCGCCCTGCAGGGTGCGCTGCACGTTGTTCCAGCGGAAGTAGTCCGTGCCCGCGGGCGTCCCGTCGGAATCGAAGACCAGCCGGCCCCGTTCGTCCGTGACGTAGACGCGGAATTCGGACCGGCGCTTCTCCACCCCGAAGATCCGCGCGTGGGGATTCCGCTCCCGGTAGGCCGCCAGGGCCTTCACGAACCGGCCATCTGCCAGCGTCCCCCGGTGGAGATCCTCCGCCGCCAGCTCCGCCAGGAGGTTCGCCGTATCCACCAGGGCCACCTCCATGCCCTGCTTCACCCCGGGCTTCACCTCCTGGAGGAAGGTGCTCAGCAGCAGGTAGGCCGCCAGGGCCACGATGAGGAAGAAGGCCAGGAGGACCCGGACCCCTAGGCGCACGGGAACCGCCCGGACAGGCTGTAGCCCACGCCCCGGTGGGTCTGGATGGGATCGGCCTCGGGATCGATGGCCCGGAGCTTGGCCCGGAGGGTCTTCACGTGGGTGTCCACGGTGCGGTCCGCGCTTTCCTCGGCGCCGCTCCAGACCTCCTCCATGAGCTGGGAGCGGGTGAAGATGCGCTCGGGCTGGGACAGCAGGGTGGCCAGCAGCAGGTACTCGTACCGGGTGAGGTCCAGTGCCTGGCCCCGGAAGCGGATGCGCCGCGCCAGGGCGTCCTGCTCGAAGGCCGCGGCGGGCGGATCGGCCGGGCGGGGCGACAGCCTCCGCAGGATCACCCGCACCCGGGCCACCAGCTCCCGCGGGCTGAAGGGCTTGGCCACGTAGTCGTCGCCGCCGATCTCCAGCCCCAGCACCCGGTCCACCTCGTCGCGGCGGGCCGTGAGGAAGATCACGGGCACGTCCGAAAAAGTCCGCAGGCGGCGGCACACCTCGAAGCCCGACAGGTCCTGGAGGCCCACATCCAGGATCACCAGGCTGTAGGCCCCGGCGCGCAGGCGGGCGAGGGCCTCCTCGCCCAGGGCGCAGAGATGCGGCGTGAAGCCTTCGGTCTTCAAGGCATAGGCGATGACGTCAGCGATGGCCGCCTCGTCTTCCACGATGAGGATGTCCCCGTTCATATGCGGGGACGATAGCAGATCAGCGGTAGCTCACCACGCCCGTACCCTTCACCAGGCGTCCCAGCACCCAGGCGGGCTCTTCGTCGGCGTGGAGGTGGGCCAGCACGTCGCCCGCCAGCTCGGGCTTCACCACCAGCACCATGCCCACACCCAGGTTCAGGGCCTGGCGGGCATCGTCGAGGCCCAGGCCGCCCTTCTCCATGAGGAACGTGAAGAGGGCCGGGATCTGCCAGCTGGCGGTGTCGATCTCGGCATCCAGGGATTCCGGCAGCACGCGGGGGATGTTGTCGGTNNCCTGGGCCACGGTCTGGGAGGTACCGGGCAGGGTGTCGTCCACGCCGAGCTTCTCCAGCTCGAAGCAGACCTTGCGGGCCAGGGAGTAGCCATTGGTGTGCAGTCCGGAGCTGGGCAGGCCGATCAGCACATCGCCCTCGGCCATGGCGTCCAGGCGCGGCAGCAGGTCCGCCTCGTCCACCACGCCCACGATGGTGCCGGCCACGTCCACCTCGCCCTCGGCGTAGACGCCGGGCATCTCCGCCAGCTCGCCGCCGATGAGGGCCGAGCCCGAGTTCTTGCAGGCCGTGGCCATGCCCTTGACGATCTGCTCGATGACCTCGGGCTCCAGCCGCTGGGCCGCGATGTAGTCCAGGAAGAAGAGGGGCCGGGCGCCCTGCACCAGGATGTCGTTGATGCAGTGGTTCACCAGGTCCTGGCCCACCGTGTCCCAGATGCCCGCCCGCCGGGCCACCTTCATCTTGGTGCCCACGCCATCCATGCTGCTGACGAGGATGGGCTTGGCCTCGGGAAAGCGGGCATCGAAGAGGCCGCCGAAGAGGCCGATGTCGCTGCGGACACCGGGGGTCTTGGTGGCCTTCACCAGGGGCTTGATGCGCTTCAGGGCCTCGTCCTGGCGGTTGATGTCCACGCCGCTGGACGCGTAACTGACCTTCTCGCTCATCGCCGACCCCCGAATCTCCCATGATCCCACAGGGTTCTTT
>DPRT01000077.1 GCA_003538615.1 Holophagaceae bacterium
CAACGGCTCGGGCAAGTCCACCCTGGGCAAGGTGCTGGTGGGCCATCCGGCCTATGAAGTCACTGGCGGCGAGGTGCTCTACGAGGGCCGGAACCTCTTTGAACTGGAGCCCGATGTCCGCGCCCGGGCCGGCATCTTCATGGGCTTCCAGCACCCCATCGAGGTGCCCGGCGTCAGCAACGCCGCCTTCTTGCGCCTGGCCTACAACAAGAAGGCCGAGGCCGAAGGCCGCGACGAGCTGGATCCCCTGGAGTTCGACGACTTCATCCGCGAGAAGANNAGATCCTCCAGATGGCCGTGCTGGAGCCCAAGCTGGCCATCCTCGACGAGCTGGACAGCGGCCTGGACATCGACGCCCTGCGGGTGCTGGGCGACGCCGTGAACAAGCTCCAACGCGCCGACCGCGCCCTGCTGATCATCACCCACTTCCCCCGCATCCTGGAGACCATCCAGCCGCAGTTCGTACACGTGCTCTCCGGCGGCCGCATCCTCAAGAGCGCCGGGAAGGAGCTCGCCGTGGAACTCGAAGAGCGCGGCTACGACTGGGTGCTGGAAGAGGCCGCCGCCGGGGGCGCCCGATGACCACGGTAGCGGCTGGTTCCAGCCTGCTGACGGATCTGCTCAGCGGGCCCAGGCCTTCTGAGTGGGCTTCGCTGCGCCAAGCGGCCGAGCTGCGGCTGGCAGGACGCGAGCTGCCCACGACCCATGAAGAAGACTGGAAATACACGGATCTGAAGGCCCTGGCCCAGATCAGCTTCACGCCGGCCCCGGGAGCCACGGTGGACATCAGCAGCCACCTGCTTCCCGAGATGGTGGGCACGCGCCAGGTCTTCGTGAACGGCCGCCACGCCTCCCACGCCAGCTGCGCCTCGGCCGTCCCCGCTGGCGTGCGCTACTTCCCCATGTCCCACGCCAGCGAAGCCTGCCATGCCCTGGGCAGCATCGGGAACGGCGCCGCAAAGGGCCTCTTCGAGGACCTGAACACCGCCCGCTTCGAAGATGGCGCCGTCATCCTCGTGCCCAGGAACCTCAAGGTGGCCCTGCCCCTGCACCTGCTCTTCATCACGAAGGCCGAGGCCGCCGCGGTCTTCCCCCGGCTGCTGGTGGTGCTGGAACGCGGCGCCGAGCTGGAACTGGTGGAGGAGCACCTCGGCGAAGGCACCTACCTGAGCTGCCCCGTGATCGAAGTCCGCGTGGCGGAGGGCGCCATCCTGCGCCATGAACGCGTGCAGCGCGAATCCCCCGAGGCCTTCCACATCAGCACCCTCCACGCCGACGTGGCCAGGGGCGGCCAATACCACTCCCGCACCCTCAGCTTCGGCGCCCGGTTCTCCCGGCAGGAACCCCGCGTGCGGCTGGCCGAAGGCGCCGAGGCCACCCTGGACGGCCTGGCCCTGCTCGATGGCGCCCAGGTGGCCGATACCCACAGTTTCCTGCACCATGCCGAACCCGGCGCCTCCAGCCACCAGCTGCACAAGTGCATCGTGGACGGGAAGGCCCGCGCCATCTTCAACGGCCAGATCCTCGTGGCCCCGCACGCCCAGGGCACGGATGCCCGGCAGCAGAGCCGCAACCTGCTGCTCTCCGATACCGCCCGGGTGGACACCAAGCCCCAGCTGGAGATCTACGCCGACGACGTGAAGTGCAGCCACGGCGCCGCCGTGGGCCAGCTGGACCCGGAGGAGCTGTTCTACCTCCAGAGCCGCGGCCTGAACGCCGACGATGCCCGGAACCTCCTGACCTACGGCTTCGCGGCGGACGTGCTCACCCACGTCCCCGTGGCCAGCCTGCGCCGGGCCCTGCGCCAGCTGGTCATGGCCCGAACCCAGGCCGGCTCGCTGGGGGACCTCGCATGAGCACCGCCCTCCCCCCCTCCATCCAGGCCCTCGACGTCGCCACCATCCGCAAGGACTTCCCGCTGCTCTCCCGGGTGCTGCACGGCAAGCCCGTCACCTATCTCGACAGCGCCGTGAGCGGCCAGATGCCCCTGCGGGTCATCGAGCGCGTGGCGCAGTACGAGCGCGAAGAGCACACCAATGTCCACCGCGGCGTCAGCACCCTCAGCCAGGAGGCCACGGACTTCTACGAGGCCGCCCGCGAGAAGGTGCGCAAGTTCATCGGGGCCGGCTCCATCAAGGAGATCGTCTGGACCCGCGGCACCACCGAGGCCATCAACCTGGTGGCCCAGACCTTCGGCCGGATGACCGTGAAGGCGGGCGACGAGATCCTCCTGTCCGCCATGGAGCATCACGCCAACATCGTGCCCTGGCAGATGCTGGCCCAGGAGAAGGGGGCGACGATCAAGGTCATCCCCATGACCGATGCCGGTGAGCTGATCCTGGAATCGCTCGATGCACTCATCACGGACCGCACGAAGCTCGTGGGCGTGGTGCATGTCAGCAACGTGCTGGGCACCGTGAACCCCGTGAAGGAGATCATCGCCAAGGCCCACGCCAAGGGCGTGCCCGTCCTGGTGGACGGCGCCCAGGCCGTGCCCCACCTGAAGGTGGACGTGCAGGATCTCGACGCCGACTTCTACGTGTTCAGCGGCCACAAGCTCTCGGGACCCACGGGCATCGGCGTGCTGTACGGCAAGCTGGCCCACCTGGAGGCCATGCCCCCCTGGCACGGCGGCGGCAACATGATCCGTTCCGTCAGCTGGGAGAAGACCACGTATATGGCCGCGCCTGGCAAGTTCGAGGCGGGCACGCCCCCCATCGCCGCCGCCATCGGCCTGGGCGCCGCCATCGACTACGTGACCGCCCTGGGCCTGGATCGCATCGCCGCCCATGAGCACGACCTGCTGG
>DPRT01000098.1:0-5387 GCA_003538615.1 Holophagaceae bacterium
GGCACCACGGTCCACTTCGGCAGGGAGCCCGCCCCTTCCGGAGTGATGGACGCCACGCCGGGCACCTTGGCCAGGGCCTCCTGGACGCCGGAGAGCCCCGCCTGCAGGCCGGTCAGGTCCGGGTGGAACAGCTTCACCTGGATGTCCGCCGGCGTGCCGCCGATGCCTTCGGCGATGCGCATCTGCATGGGCGTGGTCAACTCCACGGGGTAGGGCAGCTCCTCCGCGATTTCGGCCACCTCCTTCTGGACCTCGGGGGTCCGTTTGGTGCCATCCAGCACCACCAGGACATCTGAGATGGTGTGGGGCATGGGGTCTTCAGTCAGCTCGGAGCGGCCCGTCCGGCGGTAGACCGACGAGACGCCGGGGAGCTTCACCAGCTTCTGTTCAAGCTGGAAGTTGGCCTCGTCCACGGCGGCCAGGCTGGTTTCCGCAGGCAGGATGCTGTTGAGGAGCAGCGCCCCCTCATCCAGGCTGGGCAGGAAGTTGCTCCCCAGGTTCAGGGCCAGCCAAAGGCTGGGAACGGTCAGCCCCAGGGCCAGCACCCGGACAGTGGCACCGTGACGCATGGCCCAGTCCAGGGCGGGACGGTAGACGCGCTTCAAGGCCGCCACCAGCCGGGGCTCTTCCAGGTTGGAACCCGGAGGGAGGAACCGCTCCACGAGGGCGGGCACCAGGGTGAAGCTCAGCAGGAGGCTGAGGGTCATGGCGGCGGCGATGGCCACCGCCAGCGGCGCGTAGAGCCGGCCCGCGAGGCCGCCGATGGCCAGCAGCGGAATGAACACCGCCAGGATGACCAGGACCGCCGTGAGGATGGGGACGCCCACCTCGGCCGCGGCACGGGTGAGGGCCACGCGCCGGGGCTCCAGGTGTTCCTGATGTTCATGGAGCCGGTGGGCGAGGTTCTCCACCATGATCACGGCGGNNGGAGCGGCACCGCCGCTCCCAGGGTGGCCAGGGGCAGCACGGCGATGACGATGAGGGCGCCGCGAAGGTTCCCCAGCAGCGCCACCAGCACGAGGGCGACGAACACTCCGCCCAGCAGGAGGGCCCAGCTCACGCCGTTCAGGGCATGGGTGACGAGCGCCCCCTGGTCATACATCAGGGTCAGCTCCATCCCTTCCGGCAGGCTCTGCCGCAGCTCGTCCAGGGCCAGCCTGGTCTCCCGGGCGACCGCCAGGGTCTCCGCGGAAGGCTGGCGCACCACCCGCAGACTCACGTCCTCGTGGCCCTGGTGGCGGGCGAGGCCGCGCCGGAAGGCGGAACCCTCGCGGATCTCGGCCACATCGCTCAGCAGGATCGCGCCGCGGGGGGTCTTCAGGCGGAGCTTCTTCACGGCCTCGGGCTGGGCCGCGAGACTGCCCACGGTGATGAACCACCCCTTGTCCTGGATCTCCATCACCCCCGCGGCGCTGTCCTGGTGGCTGCCCTCCAGGGCTTCGAGGATCTGGTCCAGGCTCACGCCCTGGAGGCGCATGCGCTCGGGCTGGACGATGACCTGGAGCTGGCGCTCCTCGCCTCCCAGGCGCTCCACGCGAGCCACGCCGGGCACCGCCTGGAGGCGGGGGATCAGCACCTTCTCCGTGTGGTCCCGCAGCTTCATGGGGTCGGTGGCGGGCCCTTCCAGGACGATCTCCATGATTTCCTGGAGGCGGCCGGCGGCACTGGACACCAGGGGCGCGCGGGTTCCCTCGGGGAAGTTCCCGAGGACGCCGGCGAGCCGTTCGGCCACGAGCTGCCGGGCCCGCCAGGGATCCGTGTCGCCCTCGAAGGACACCACGACCTGGACGACCTCGGCCTGTACCGTGCTCACGACACGCTTGACGCCGGGAAGGCCGCCGATGGCCTGCTCCACCGGCTGGGCGACGGTCAGCTCCAGTTCCGTGGCGGCCCGGCCCGGGCTCTGGATGAGCAGGTTGAGGCTGGGCAGGGTGAGGTCGGGAAAGAGGTCCCGCTTCAGGGTGGCGAAGCTGGCCGCACCAGCGGCCGCCCACACCAGGGCCAGGGCAAAGACCCAGCCCTTGCGGGGCAGCATCCAGTCAAACCAGCGGCGGATGAGGGAGCGGTGATGGGAGGAGACCGCTTCAGTGGTCATGGCCTTCCCCCCCGCTCTTCCGCTTGATCTGGAGCGCCTTCAGCAGGTAGGCGCCCTCGCCCACCACGGTTTCCCCGGGCTTCACGCCCTCCATCACCATCACATCGGTGCCCAGCTCAGGGCCCCGGCGCACGGGGCGGAATTCCGCCTCCTCGCCCTCCTTCACGAAGACGCCCCAGGTGCCTTCCACCTGCTGCAGGGCGCTCTGCGGGAGGACCACCGTCTTCGCCAGGGGTACGTGGACCTCCAGCGGCGTGCCGGGAATGGGCAGGGAGCCGCCCAGCAGACGCAGGCGGTAGCTCAGCCGCCGGGTGTCGGCGGTGAGCGTCGCGGGGGTGCCCTCCAGCCGGGCCCGCCAGCGCTGGCCATTGCCCTTGCGGACGTCGGTGATGGCCCCGGGAAGCCAGTTCTCGGGAGCCGGAAGCGGCAGTTCCAGCCGGGCGATGGAGGCCGCCGCGACCTGGAAGGTGCCCAGCTCCTGGCCCGCCTCGATGCCCTGGCCGAGCTGCACCTTGTAGGCCGTGACCGAGCCCGCCTTCGGGGCCCTCACGATCATCACCGCGCCGGCGGTCTCGGGGTTCAGGCCCCGGGCTTCCAGCGCGAGCCTGGCGGCATCCTCTTCCGCCCGGGCGGTGGCGGCCTCGCTGCGGGCGGCCTCCAGCTCGCGCCGGGATCCAGCCTGGGCTTCGAAAAGCCGCTGCTCCCGGGCCAGCTCGGATTCCGCCCGGCCCCGCCGGGCCCGGGCGGACAGCCAGTCCGCCTTGAGGCGGGCCAGCTCGGGGCTCTGGAGGGTGAGCAGCCCTATGCCGGCCCTGACAGGCCGTCCCGGGGGAACCAGGATGGCCGAGATGATGCCCTTCACGGAGCTGCTGACCAGGGCCTGGGCGGATTCGTCGCCGATGGCCTCGGCGGGATACCAGGCGCCCTCGGCCCTCGGCTCCGGGACCACCAGGAAGCGGAGCCCGCGAACCTCCTTCAGTGGGATGTGGGCGGCCTCTCCTTCATGGGCCTCCCCTTCATGGTGGTGGGCCTCCGGCGAGGCCGGCGCTTCAGCCTTGGGCCTGCAGCCCACGGCTCCCGCCAGGGCGAGGCTCAGGAGGGAAAAACGAAGGACGTGGTTCATGGAGTCACCCCGGAGGTGAGGGCCTGGAGTTCGGCGGACAGGAGATGGGCGGCATGGAGGCGGCGATAGGACGAGGCCTGGGCCTCCAAAAGCTGGCGGCGGATGGGAAGGGCTTCGGAAGGGCGTTCCTTCCCCTCGCGGAGGCGCAGGCTGATGGCGTTGAGGGACAGCTCGAAGCCCGCGAAGGGTCGAGGCGGCGCGGTGGTCTGGAGCCTGGACCAGGCGGACTGGAAGCGGGCGTCCAATTCCAGCAGGGCGGCCTCCAGCTCGCGCCTGGAGGCCTGGAGGGCGGCCCCAGTCTCCCGCTGGACGGCCCGGGCCTCTCCCGGGCGGGAGAACCGGTAGGCGAGGCCGACCTTGCCGATCCGCTCCTCGCCCTCCTTGCCATAGCTGCCCCGGAGGCTCCACCGGCTCGTGGCCAGGGCCTCCTGGTGGCGCAAGGTCTGCTGCTCCAGGTCCAGGCGGCTCTGGAGCGCCCGGCGCAGGGCGCCGACCTCGAACCGGGCCTGGAGGCCCTCTCCTTCGAGGGCCTGCGGGCTGCCGGGGGCGGCCACCGGGACCGGTCTTGCGGGGACCTCCGCCAGCGCGCGGAGTCCCGCCCAGACATTCAGGCGCTGCCTGTGGGCCTCGTCCAAGTCGGCCTGCGCGCGGAGCGCTTCGCCCTCGACCAGGCTCACCTGGAAGCCGGGATCCGCCCCGGCCTCCAGGCGCGCCTGGGCGGCGCTGAGCCAGGTCTGGACCGTGGCCAGATCCGCCTCGCGAAGCTGGAGCAGGCGCTCGGCCAGCCAGGCGTCCAGGTAGGCCTGACGCAGGCGCATCCGCGCCTCGATGCGGGCGGCCTCCCGCAGGAGCGGATCGGCCTGGCCCAGGGATGCCTCCAGGTGGCGCCGGATGCCGGGCGACAGGAACAGGGGCAGGTCCACCTCCACGGACTGATCCGTCGTCGAAGGGGAGCCGGGATGGGTGCGCGGGCCCGCGGCCACGCCGAGGGCCGGGCCTTCCCGGAGCAGGCCGCGGGTGCCCGACAGGGCCCGGTGGCGCTCGGCCAGCAGGGCCTCGGTCCGGAGTTGCTCGGGACTCGTCCGGGCCCGTTGGAGGATGTCGTCATAGGAGAGGGGCGGAGCCTGCGCCATGAGCAGGCAGGGCAGCGCCCCCAGGATGGGGATTCGCATCTGGACCTCAGAAGGAAAAGCAGGACAGCGCAGCAGGGCGAAGCCCAGCCACGGATTCAGGCACCTGTTTCTTCCTCAGGCCCGGGGAGGGTCCTTTTCAGGTTCGGGGCAGAGGCTGACGAGGTCCGCGAGCCGCTCGGAGCTGAAGCGCGGCCTGGGGAGGGGGTCGGCCGGGGGCGGCCCTGGCGGCTCCGGCATGGGGGCCGTGGCGCATCCATCCGAACAGAGCAGGTGGCAAATGGGGGCGCAATCCGACCCGGTCTCCTCGACGCAGAAGTCCACTCCCGTCGCCCCCAGGTAGACCAGGGCCAGACCGAGGAGGAGGATGGCGGCCCAGCGCCTCATGAGGCATTCACCTGGGCCTGGGCCCTGGCTTCTTCATTCAGGCAGAGCCCGTGGTGCATCAGCCGGACCACGCAGGGATCCACGATGCTGTAGTGGACGTGCGTCCCGTGGCGCCGCGTGGCGAGAATGCCCAGGTCCACCAGCCGCCGGAGCTGGTTGGAGACCGCCTGCGGCTTCATGTCCACCGTTTCCGCCAGCTCGCTCATGCAGGGATCGCCCAGCAGCACGAGGGCATGGAGGAGGCGCAGCCGCGTGTCGGAAGCCAGGACCTCGAAGACTCCGGCCAGCTCGGAAGCCAGGGCCATGCCCAGCAGAGGGCGCTCGGCGAGGGGCGCCTTCGCCGGACAGGCGGGGCGGTGGGTCGGTAGCTTGGCCATCGGAGANNGGCGGAGGAAGGGCCTCAGAACCCGGTGAAGACCACCACGGCGTAGGCCGCGAAGGTGCCATTGGGCTTGGGAACCACGGCCACACGGGCCTTGACGGGCGTGACGAGCTTGGTGGGCCAGGCCGCCACGTCGATGGGCGCCACAGTCACCGTGCCAGCCTGGTTGACGGCTTCCAGCACCATGGGCTGGAGGCCCGCGGTGGTGTTGAGGCTGACGGAGACCGTTTCGCTGGCTCCCGCCGCATTGGTGAAGGTGAAGCCCAGCTG
>DPRT01000098.1:5573-8698 GCA_003538615.1 Holophagaceae bacterium
GTCCACAGGTTCGCCAGGGCGCCTGGACCGGTGCCGAGGTGCTGCAGGGTACGGAAGGTGAAGGCGGTGTCCGCATCGATGAAGATGGCCCGGGGGGCGCCGTTGCTGGCGCTGACGATGAGCTTGTTCGCGGTGCGGTCCACCCCGTAGATGTGGCCTTCCGGTGTCCAGCCCGGCAGGGCCGCGGCGCCGTACCACACCCGCACGGCCCAGAGGCTGCCGTCCGGCTGCATCCGCAGGGAGACCAGCACGTTCTTGCCCACGGCCAGGCCGGCAAGGCTGCCCACCGCCTTGGCATCCGCATCGAAGAACCAGCTGCCGGCGTCCGTGTTCACCGTGAGGTCGTTGCCGCTGTCGGTGTGGAGCACGAAGCTGGAGGCGCCCACGGAGGCCACGGTGCCCCTGCGGTGGCGGAACAGCATCTGGGCCAGACCCGCCATGCCGTTCGCAATGGGCCGGTGCCTCACCTGCAGGTTCATGGCCCACGTGCCATCGGGCAGCTGCACCAGGAAGAGGGGATGGGCCAGGTCGAAGTCCAGCTGCACGGCGTTGCTGCTGCTGGCCGTCACCACCAGATCGGCGCTGAGGCCCACCACCACGCTCGACCCCGATACTCGAACCTGGCTGCTGGGCACGGAGGTCCCATCGGCCTTCACAAGGTTGACGCTGGCGGGGTCGATGGTGATGCGCAGGGCATCGTAGGTGCCCACGGGGATCTGGGCCGAGGCCAGCAGCTCGCCCACACTGTCCAGGTCCACCAGATTGATCTTGGCGCTGGCGCCCTGGAAGGCCACCACTTCCCGCGTGTGATCAGCCTTGTTCAGGAAGGCCACCTTCGTCACCACCACCTCGATGGCAGACCACTGGTCGGACGGCGCATCCGTGAGGATGACCGAGGCCGTGCCCGTGGCCGCGGGGGCCGAGGGGGATGAACTGGTGGAGGAGCTTCCGCCACAGGCCAGGCCGAGAGCCAGCGCCGTGAGGCTCAGGGGCAGCGCCAGCGCGGTGAAGGTGCGTAGGGTGGAACGCATGGAGATCTCCAGAGAACGGAGCGGGGCTCCGGATGGGAAAGAAGCGCGGACACTCCTCTGACCCTCCGCCCGGAAAAAGGTTGATGGCCGGTTTCATTTTGCAGGCCTGGCCCGCGACTTGCGACACTTCTCCATGGCCTCCACCCTGCGGGACCTCCTCATCCAGCGCGCGGCCCGCCTCCAGGACCGCCCGGCCCTGACGGCCCCGGGCTGGGGGACCCTCAGCCATGCCCAGCTCCGCAACCGGGCCGAGGGCGTGGCCCTGGGCCTGCTGGCGGCGCCGCCCCCGCCCCTGGTGTTCTGCGCCACCGGCACCCCCTGGGACTGGGCCGCCGAGCTGGCCGCCGCCGCCTCCGGCCTGGCCTGGGACGCCAGCGGGCAGCAGGTGGCCCCGGAGATCCTGGGCGGCCCCGCCTTCAACGCCGATGCAGGCCGCGGGGCCTACCACGCCCGGGAGCAGACCGTCACCGGGGCCACGATCTTCAGCGGGAACCTCACCCACGGGGAGCTGATGGCCCGACTGCGGCGCCTGAACACGGCCCTCGGCTGGGACCACGACACCCGCGTGGCGCTTCCCCTGGCTCGCCTGGGCGAGCCCGCCCTCCGCGCAGCCCTCTGGAGCGCCCTCTATGCCGGGGGCCACGCCGTGCTGGAAGCCGAGGCCCCGCCCGCCCCGGGCTTCCTGGCGCGGCTCCGGAAGGCCCCGCCCCCCGCCTGGAGCCCCGAGGCGTTCCTGGACCTCTGGCGCTGATCCGGCCAAGTGGGCTGCTAATCTGGCCAGGGATATGGGAAACCACAATGAAACTCCTGATCGTCGAAGATGACCCCCGGGCGGCCCAGGCGCTGGAGCGCAGCCTGCGCCAGCACTGCTTCCTGGTGGAAACGGCCTTCGATGGCCTGCAGGGGCTGTCCATGGCCAGGCAGGAGACCTTCGACTGCCTCATCCTGGATGTGATGCTGCCCGGCATGGACGGTTTCACCCTGGTGGCCGAGCTCCGCACCGCGGGCATCGAGACCCCGGTGGTCTTCCTCACGGCCCGGGACGCCCTGCCGGACCGGATCCGGGGGCTGGAAGTGGGAGGCGGTGACTACCTCGTCAAGCCCTTCGCCTTTTCCGAGCTGCTGCTCCGGATCAACAACCTCCTCCAGCGGGGCGGAGAAACGCTCACCAAGGACCTCATCATCGGCGACCTGTCCATCCACCGGGCCCAGCGGAAGGTCTACCGGAGCGGCAAGCGCCTGGATCTCAGCAACCAGGAGTACGCCCTCCTCGATCTGCTGGCCCGGAACCGGGGCAACGTCGTCACCCGGACCCGCATCGCCGAGGAGCTCTGGGAGCTGGCCTTCGACGGCGATTCCAACCTGGTGGATGCCGCGGTCCGGCGCCTGAGGAAAAAAGTGGAGGACCCCTTCGAGGGCAAGCTCATCCACACCCGCCGGGGGGTGGGCTACATCCTCGAGTGCCCCTGTGATTGATCCGCTCCGGCGGTCCCTGCTGGTCCGCCTGTCCCTCGGATTCGCCCTCACCCTCTCGGGGCTCGTGGGCGCCTCCGGGCTCTTCCTCTATTCCTCCATCGAGCACATCGTCTACACCCAGATCAACCGGGACTTCATCAACACCGCCAAGCTCCTGCTGCACAAGCTGGACGACGACCGCCTGCCCCTGGACAAGGAAATCCTGGATGTCGGGGAACACTTCTCCGTCCGCGTGACGGACCTCGCGCCCAAGGTCCTCCTCGAGACCCACGGCATGGACAAGAAGTTCCCGATGCTCTGCGCCCCCCCGGACCAGCGGGACTGGATCTGGACCCACGGACCCGTCACACCGGAGCACAGCCCGCGGTCCCTGCGGGTCCGCTACCACCAGGGCTGGATCCAGCTCGCGCGCGACCTCAAGCCTGAGGAATCCCTGCTCCGGGAGTTCTACCAGTCGATGCTCGTCCTGCTGGCCATCGCGCCCGTCATCGGGGCGGCCTTCGGCTACTGGCTCGTCAAGATGGCCCTCAAGCCCCTGCGCTACCTGGAAGATGAGGCCGAGAACCTCCGTCCCGGGAACCTGGGGATCCGCATCGATTCCCACCGGCTGCCCACCGA
>DPRT01000196.1 GCA_003538615.1 Holophagaceae bacterium
CGCCCGCCCGCCCCTGCACCGCCGCCTGGGGCCCCTCGGCTGGGCCGCCGCCGCGGTCGTCCTCATGGCCGTGGGCACCGGCGCCTTCCTCGCGGGCCGCGCCAACCGGACGCCCTATGTGGAAGCCGCCCTGCCCCGCCAGCCCGATCTGCTGGAAACGTCCACCTCCGACACCCCCTTCCACAACCATGAAGAAGACGCGGCTCAGGTCCAGGCCCTCAGCCCCGAGGAAATGAAGGCGCTCCTGAAGCGTCTGGATGCGGCTCCGGCCCCCACGAGGTGATCCCCATGCTCCGCCCTGCCCTGCTGATGACTCTTCTGCTCTTCGCCCTGCCTGGCCAGGCCCAGGCCGAGGATGAGCGCCCCCTGGCCCGTTTCCGCATGGATCAGCTCCAGCAGACCGTGGGCCTTCCCGAGGACCAGGCCCGCGCCGTGGTGGACCGCTGGTCCCGCTACGACCGCGAACAGTTCGAGAAGACCCAGCAGATCCAGCAGCTGCGCCGGCGCTTCAACGACATCCTCCTGGGCCCCGGCTCCGAGGAGGACAAGAACGCCAAGGTCCGGCCCATGCTGGAGCAGTTCGTGGAGCTGCGCCGTCAGCAGGCGGACCTCAAGTTCAAGTTCGAGGAGGACATCCGGGCCCGGCTGAGCCCCGCCCAGCAGGTGCGCCTCATCATCCAGGTGGAGGAGATGCAGCGGCGCATGCTGGAAGCCATCCGCCAGGGCGGGATCGGCAACCGACCCGGCCTCCTCCGCCCGGGCATGGGCGGAGGCCGCCGGGGCGGGCGCTGATCAAGAGCCTGGGGCTTCCAGGATCACCGGAATGACCAGGGGCCGGGATTGCGTGGTCTTCCGGATGATGCGGCGCAGAGCCAGGCGAAGGGTGTCGCGCAGGGCCTCGCCATCCTTGCGCACCAGGGAAGGCGCCTCCTCGTAGGCCTTGCGGGCCACTCCCGATAGCAGCTCGGCATAGGACTCGTCATCGGACAACATGACGAAGCCGCGGCTGAGGATGGTGGGATCCGCCGCCAGATCGCCCGTCTGGGGATCCACCAGCAGCGTGGCGAACACCACGCCGTCCTCCTGGAGGATGAGGCGGTCCTTCACCACGCGGGCATCCACCATGTGGTCCACCCCCTCATGCACGAAGCACTTGCCCACGGGCACCGTGCCCGGCATGTCCAGCCGGCCATCCGCGAAGAGGCGGAGGCAGAGCCCCCCATCCAGGAGCGAGATGCGCTCCGGTGCCCAGCCGAGCTCCGCGGCGAGTTTCCCGTGGGCCCGGAGGTTCCGGAAGGTGCCGTGCACCGGCACCATCTGGGCCGGACGCACAGCCCGGATGAGATCAGCCAGTTCGTCACGGCTGCCGTGGCCCGACGCGTGGACGGGGCCGAGGCCCTCCAGCGAGGTCTCCGCCCCCAGGCGCTCGGCCGTATCCAGCATGCGCGAAATGGACACCTCATTGCCGGGGATGGACCGGGCGCTCACCACCAGCCGGTCGCCGGGCTCGATGCGCAGGCCCTTCACCTCCTGGCGGAGCAGCCGCGCCAGTCCGCTCATGGGCTCGCCCTGGCTGCCCGTGCAAAGCACCAGGAGCTCATCGCGATCAAAGAGCTGCGCGTCCTTGACGTCCGTCAGGATGTCGTCCGGCAGGTCCAGCAGCTTCAGCGACCGGGCCAGGTTGAGGTTGCGGTCCAGGCTGCGGCCCAGCAGCACCACGCGGCGGCGGAATTCGTAGGCCAGGTCCACCACCGTCTGGAGGCGGTGGATGTTGGAACTGAAGGTGGTGACGAACAGCCGCCCCTTCGTCTGTTCGAAGGCGGCTTCCAGGCCGTCGCGGCACACGGCCTCCGAAGGCGACCGGCCCGGCCGGCCCACGTTGGTGGAGTCCGCCATGAGCAGCCGCACCCCGGCATCGCCCAGGGCCTTCAGCCGGTCCAGGCCCGTGAGCCGGCCGTCCAGGGGCTCCGGATCGATCTTGAAGTCGCCCGAATGCACCAGCACGCCCTGGGGCGTGTGGAGGGCCAGGGCGCAGGCATCGGGGATGCTGTGCGTGACGGGGATCCATTCGGCCTCGATCTCCCCGTCTCCCACTTTGATCCGGCCGTAGTCCTTCACCGGGTGAAGCAGGCCCGTATCCAGTCCGTGCTCCCGCAGCTTGCCTTCCAGCAGGGCCAGGGTGAAGGCGGTGCCGTACACGGGCACGGGCCAGCGCCGCAGGAAGTAGGGCAGTGCGCCGATGTGGTCCTCATGGCCGTGGGTGAGCAGCACCGCCTGGAGCCGGTCCGCGAAGGGTTCCAGGTACGCGAAGTCCGGCACGATGGAATCGATGCCGGGCTGGTCGTCCGAGGGGAAGAGCTGGCCGCAGTCCACCAGGAAGAGGCTGCGGGCGCTGTGCACCACCAGCGCGTTCATGCCGAACTCGCCGAGGCCTCCGATGGGGATCAGCCGCAGTTCATCGGCGGCGGGCGCCTCCATCCAGGTTTCGAATTCGGGGGCGACGGATATCACGATGGGAATACCTCCGGGTGCTGGATCAACAGGGTTCGGGTGGCGGACAGCCACGCCGCGGGCGCGATCACCTCGGCGCGCAGGGCCGGAGCCAGGCCCGCAGCGGCGAGGGCCTCTGCCGGCAGCGCCCCCTGCCAGTTGTTCGCCAGGGTCTTGCGACGGTGGGCGAAGGAGCGGTGCAGGACCGTCAGCAGGGCCCTCCGCTCAGCCAGGGTGGGCGCATCCTGGCGGGGATCGAACTGCACCACGGCCGAATCCACCTTGGGGGCCGGGCGGAAGGAGCCGGGGCCGAGCTTGACCAGCCGGGTGAGGCGGCAGCAGAGCTGCGCCACCACGGAAAGCGGCCCGTAGGCCTTGGTGCCGGGTTCGCCCATGAGCTTCTGGGCCACCTCCAGCTGGAACATCAGCACCATGCGGTCCCAGGGGATGCCCTCGGTGAGCAGCCTCGCCAGGATGGGCGTGGCCGCGTTGTAGGGCAGGTTTCCCACCACGGACCAGGGCCCGCCCTCCGGCAGGGGAATCCGCACCGCGTCGCCCTGGAGCAGATGGAAGTGGGCCGTTCCCGCGAAGCGCTCTCGCAACAGCTCGCAGGCCTCTGGGTCCAGATCCACCGCCCACAAGGGCCGTCCGTCCGCCAGCAAGCGTTCCGTGAGGACTCCGGGACCCGGGCCGATCTCCAGCAGCCGGACCGCCGGGCACGCCAGGGCCGCTCCGACGATGGTCCGGATGGCGCCATCGTTCACCAGAAAGTTCTGGCCAAAGGCCTTTTTGGGGCGGAGGCGGGCGATGAGTGAAGGATCCGGCACACCCCAGCGTACCACCTCCGCTCTCCCAGCATGAAAAGGGGCCC
>DPRT01000063.1 GCA_003538615.1 Holophagaceae bacterium
TCGTGATCCATCCACACGGGATTCCAGGGGCCGCCGGGGTGGGGCACCAGCAGCCAGCTGAGGGTGGCCCTGACCCCGCCGTGGCCTTCGCGGTGCCGCGCCCGCAGCAGCTCGAAGGGGGCCTCGTCGGCCCAGATGTCGGCGTTCCAGACCAGCAGCTCGGCCTCCACGCGGCCCCGGGCGTGCAGCAGGCCCCCGGCGCTGCCCAGCAGNNGCAGCCCAGGTTCCGGGCTCCGGCCCCGCGCAGGGCCTCGGCCCCCCACTGGAGCAGGGGCTTGTCCCGCAGGGTCCACGCGGGCTTGGGCAGGCAGGCGCTCAGGGGCCCCATGCGGGTGCCCAGGCCCGCCGCCAGGAGGAAGCCCTCAAGAGGTCGGGTCATCGCCGTTCCCAACCCCGTTTTCATGGGGCAGGGGCTTCAGCAGGAACTGCCCGGGGGCCAGACCCCGCATGGACAGCACGCGGATGCGCCAGCCCTGGAGGCGCAGCTCGTCGCCGGGCCGCAGCACGCGGCCCAGGCGCTCCTGGAAGAAGCCGCCCAGGCTCACGGAGCCCGCTTCGGCCACCAGGTCCAGGCGCAGGTGGTCCACCAGCTGCTCCAGCATGACGTTGCCCTGGGCCAGCCAGGCGCCGCCGCGGGTCTTCCGCAGCTGGATGGCCTCGCGGTCGAATTCGTCCTGGATCTCGCCCACCAGCTCCTCGAGCACGTCCTCCAGCGTCACCAGGCCGTCCACGCCGCCATGCTCGTTCACCACCAGGGCCAGGTGCTGCTTGCGCTGCTGGAACTCCAGCAGCAGGCCCTGGATGGGCTTCATCTCGGGCACCAGGAAGGCGGGGCGGGCCAGGGCCCGCAGGTCCACGGAGCCGGGCCCGTCGTGCATGGCCCAGAGCAGCTCCTTCAGGTGGATGATGCCCACCACGCGGTCCAGGTCGCCCTCCACCAGGGGGATGCGGGTGTGGATGGTGGTGCGGGCCAGGGCCAGGTTCTCCGCCAGGTCGTGGCGCAGGTCGAAGCAGACCACCTGGGCCCGGGGCACGGCGATCTCCTTCACCGTGCGCTTGCTGAAATCGAAGAGGTTCTCGATGAGCTCCTTGCGGTCGAGTTCGAGGTGCCCTTCGGCCTGGCTGCGCTCCAGCATGCGGCGGAACTCCGCCTCGCTGGGCAGCAGGTCCTCGGCATCGGCATCGGGCTGGGCGCCCAGCAGCCGCAGCACCAGGTGGCTCAGCTTCGTGAGGCCCCAGGTGAGGGGGCGGACCAGCCGCGACCAGGCCAGCAGGGGCGCGGCGGTGCGCAGGGCCCAGGGGGTGGCGGAATGGATGGCCAGGCTGCGGGGCACCAGCTCCGCCAGCACCACGTGGAGGGTGGTCATCACCAGCAGGGCCAGGCCCGAACTCAGCGGCACCGCCAGGGCGGGCCAGGGCAGGCGGCCGAACACGCCCAGGAAGAGGTGGCTGAACAGCTCCTCGCCCACGGCGCCCAGGGCCAGGGCGCACAGCACGATGCCCGCCTGGATGGAGGAGAGGTGGTGGCCCAGGCCCCGGTGGATCTCCAGGGCCGAGGCCGCCCGGGGGTCGGCCCCCAGCAGCGACTCCAGTTGCGTGGGTCGCACGCGCACGGCGGCGAACTCCGCCATCACGAAAAAGGCGCTGGTCAGGATGAGGGCGGCGCAGATCAGGATCGCGGCAAGGGGCACGGCTCAGCCCCGGGCCAGGTCCGAACCGCGCTTCAGGCGTTCCTGGATCTCCTGGAGCAGGGTGTCCAGGTTCCGGAGCCGGTCGCGGTGTTCGGAAAGCTGGCCGTAGGCGGTCTGTTTCTCGCGTTCCAGGACCGCGTGGGCCTCCTGCTGCTGTTCCAGGACCTGGGCCATGCGGCCCAGCTCGGCCTCCTTCTGGTCCAGTCCGCTCATCAACTCCAGGCGCTCGCCATCGTGGGTGATGGTGGCTTCATCCACCTGCTGGCGCAGCTCGGTGACCTGGGCGGTCAGCCGGACGATCTCCTCCTGGCGCTGCTGAAGCTCCTCCTGCCGGGCCTGGAGCTGCTGCTCCCGATCCAGGACCTGGGTCTGGCTGGCTTCCAGCTCCGCCTCCACCTGCCGCAGGCGCTCGCCCAGCTCGGCCAGGTCGCGGCCCTGGCCCCGCAGGGTGGCCTCCAGGCCGGCCTGCTCCAGCAGGAGCAGGTGGGCCCGCTCCTTGTGGCTGGCCACCTCCAGCAGGGCGGCCTGGTGCAGGCCTTCGAGGCCGCTGTGCCGGTCCACCAGCCCTTCGATGGTGGTNNTCGGACAGGCTGGCCTTCAGGGCCTGCGTCTCCCGGCCGGCCGTGGCCAGCTCATCCAGGTTCAGCGTCACGGATCCCAGCTGGCGCTGGAGTTCATCCTCGGCCTCGCGCAGGCGCTGGTCCTTCAGGGCCAGTTCCGTACGCAGGGCGGAGATCTGCTCCTCCAGCAGCTGGGTCCGGGTGGTATCGGGGGGGGCCGTGGCGCGGGCCTCCAGGGGTTTCGCGGGGATGACGGCGGGGACGGGAACCACCGGCGGAGCCGCATCCATGGCCCCCCTCAGGCCATCAAGCCAATCGTCGCCCAGCTCCGCATCCACCAGCTCGCCCAGGGGGTTGTCGGGATCCAGGGCCCGGCCGGGCACCAGGGGCGACAGCGCCGCCACCAGGGCGCTGGGGGCGATGGGCTTGTGCAGGTAGAGGTCCGCCTTCCCCTTCAGGCTCTGGTGGCGGCGGTACTCCTCCTCCGTGGCCTTGGCGCTGATGAGGGCGATCTTCACGCCGTCCAGGGCGGGCTGCTTGCGGAGGGTGGAGCAGAGGGCGTAGCCCTTGTTGTCCGACACCTCGACGCAGATGAGCACCGCGGCGTAGCCACCGCGCTCCAGGCGCGCCTGCACGCCGTCCGGCGAGCTGGCCACCTCCAGATCGAAAGCCGCTTCCAGGCTGACCTGGTGCTCCTTGAGGAAGCTCCGGTCGCTGTCCACAAGAAGGAGGCGCTGACCCATGGTTGATCCTTAGCCCTGGTTGAACCTTCGAGTTTAACCGGAACGGCGGGAACCCCGGCGGACCGGGGTTCCGGTTCATTCACGGCGCCGGTCAGCGCGGCGGGATGGCCAGGGTGATCTTCTGGCTGCCGTTGGGACTCTGGATGAAGAGCAGCAGCGTCTTGCCCCCGACCTTCTTCACCTGGGCGTTGAACTCCGCCAGGTTGTTCACCGGCTGGCGGCCCACCTCGGTGATGATCATGCCGGGAGCCATGCCCCGCTCGGCGGCGGGAGAGCGGGAATCCACGCTCGTCACCACCACGCCCTTGATGCGGTTGCGGACGTCCGCGGATTCCACCGTGAATCCATAGGTCTTCTCGAGGTTCAGGCTCCTGGCCCCCTCCTCCGGCCGGCCGGAACGCTCGTCCTCGGGCGCCTCTCCGGCGTCCCGGCGGCGCTGGTCCTCGAGGGCCTTCCGGTCGCCCAGGGTGGCCGTGAGGGTGAGGGTCTTGCCGTCCCGCCAGACGCTCAGCTTGACGGTCTCGCCCGCCCGGCGGCTGGAGATGATGCTCACCAGCTCATCCTGGTTGCGCACGGGCTGGCCGTCCACGGCGGTGATCACGTCCAGGCGCTGCAGCCCGGCCTTGTCCGCGGCCTGACCCTTCTCCACGGTGCTCACCACCACGCCTTCCTTGGCGCCCAGGGCATCCTGGTAGGCCTGGTCGAGATCGGTGGGTCCCACCCCCAGGTAGCCCCGGCTCACGGGCTTGCCGCTGCGGAGGTCCTTGAGGATGCGGTTCACCATGCTGATGGGCACGGCGAAGCCGATGTTCTGCCCCGCGGGGTTGATGGCGGTGTTGATGCCCACCACTTCGCCCCTCAGGTTCAGCAGGGGCCCGCCGGAGTTGCCGCGGTTGATGGCTGCGTCCGTCTGGAGGAAGGAGCCCACGCCCGGATCGAGCTTGCGGCCCTTGGCGCTGATGATGCCCTGGGTGACGGTGTGCTCCAGGCCGAGGGGATTCCCGATGGCCACCACCCACTCGCCGATGCGCAGGGCATCCGAATCGCCCAGCTTGGCGAAGGGCAGGTGGGCCGCATCGATCTTGATGAGCGCGATGTCCAGCTCCTTGTCCTTGCCCAGCACCGTGGCCTTGAAGGTCTTGCCGTCGTTGGTCCTGACCTCCAGCGCGTTGTCGCTGCCGCCCATGTTGGCGATGACGTGGTAGTTGGTGAGGATCTCCCCCTGGGGGCTGATGATCACGCCGGACCCGCCGGACACGGCGCGCTGCTCGTCCTCACCGCCCCGGGGCGACCGCCGCTGCTGGGGCCCGCCGGGGCCGAAGAAGAAATCAAAGAAGTCCTGGCCCCCGACCTGGGGATGCTCGAAGCGGCGGTTCTTCACGAAGCTGGTATTGGTGATGGCCACCACCGTGGGGTTGAGCTTCTCGGCCACCTCCGTGATGGGCGGCAGACGGTCCAGCCCCTTCGCCTCCACCGTCACCGGCTTCTCCTCCTGCGCCTTCGCCACCCAGCCGTGGCTGAGCCCCATCCCCAGGGCCATGCACCCGGCCGCGAAGACCGACAACCCCAAGACCTGCTTCACCTGACGATTCATGCCACTCCTCATTGCGCCGAAACTCCGGCCTCCCTTTCGATGACCGCAGCCCTCCGAAGGTTCCCGCTGGCCATCCCGGGCCAGTCAGGATAATCTGAGCAGTCCAACGGCGGCTGTAGCTCAGTTGGTTAGAGTACTGGATTGTGATTCCAGGTGTCGCCGGTTCGAGTCCGGTCAGCCGCCCCAGA
>DPRT01000176.1 GCA_003538615.1 Holophagaceae bacterium
CAAGGCGTTCCTGGGCTAACCAGCGCCGCATAGGACCAAAAGGCTCCGAGTGATCGGAGCCTTTTTGCTATTCTGCCTATGGAGATTGGATGCATTCCAACCGCAGCTTGAACAAGGATTCGGTGCTGGCCGCTTCGTAGGCGAAGCGGATGGCCAAGCCCCTATCCGGGGCCCGATGGGTCCCTCATTCAACGTGTTGCCATTGGAGATTCATATGAGTCTGCATCCCCCCTTTTCCTCCATGCCCTTCATGGAGGCATTCACTCCCCTCCTGCGCCTGTTCAAAGGCATGACACGCAAAAGCCCTGGCAGCGAAGCCTCGACGCTTCGCGCCCTTTCCCTGTGCCCCCTTCCGACGCATCCCGCCATCGCAGATCTCGGCTGCGGGTCTGGTGCCTCCACCCTGCTGCTTGCCCGGGCGCTCCAGCCACTTGAGAGCCCCATTCTGGCCCTGGACGCAGACGGAACGGCCCTGGATGACCTGTGGGAAGCCGCCCAGTTACAGGGGCTGCGGCCGCTGGTGAGGCCCGTCACGGGTGACATGGCGAATCCGGACATCCCCTCGGGAAGCCTGGACCTCCTCTGGTCTGAAGGGGCCATCGCGCACATCGGCTGGACGGAGGGGCTCCGCGTCTGGCGGAACCTTCTCCGTCCCGGCGGCGTCATGGCCTTCACAGATGCCACCTGGTTCGAGGACAGCCCGCCTCCAGCCGCCCGCCGTGCCTGGGGCGACTGGTATCCCACCATGGGAACGGAGGAAGCCAACCTCCGGACCGCCCGGGCCTTCGGCCTGGACGTGCTCGGGCACTTTCGGCTGCCCAGCCAGGACTGGTGGGACTACTTCGATCAGGTGGAGGCCCGTTGTCGCCTATGCGACGGGGAGGACACCCTGGCGGAGACCATCGCGAGCATGAGGGTCGAAATGGACCTCTATCACCGCACCGGGCACTCCTACGGCTACATGTTCTACATTCTCCAGAAGGCCTGATTCCTTGCGTTGGACCCGGCGGTGGCCCTGCCCTCTCGTGGGCCGCCGCCGCCCTCTCTTCTGGTTCATGGCCAAGGCGTGGGGCCGCAGGCCGTGGCAACCCAAAGGGCGAGGCACTCTGCGCCGAGCCTGGGCCTCCTGGATTGATACCGGACCATGCGAGCCAAAAAGCCCCGCCCCCGGCGGGGCTTTTTCGGTCATCCTGAACCCATCGCTTCGGAGCCCGCGCCCGTGCTATCCAAGGACCAGACCCTGGGCAAATACCAGATCCTGGACCGCCTCGGGTCCGGCGGATTCGGCGCGGTGTACCTGGCCATGGACACCTGGGTGAACCGCAAGGTGGCCCTGAAAGTGCCGCACCAGCAGCAGGACGAGATCGTGGATCTGCTGAAGGAGCCCCGCATCATGGCGGGCCTGAAGCATCCCAACATCGTCGAACTCATCACCGTCGAGCGGAAGAACGGCATCTTCTTCATGGTGCTGGAGTACATCGACGGCGAAGGCCTCGACCGCTTCATCCGCCGCGAACGCAGCCTGCCGCCGGCCCGCGCCCTGGAGATCGGCCTGGACGTGTGCAGCGCCATCGCCTTCGCCCACGGCCACCAGATCCTCCACCGGGACCTGCGCCCCGCCAACATCCTGGTGACCAAGGAGGGCATCGCCAAGGTCACGGACTTCGGCACCTCCCGGGTGCTGGAGCTGCAGCACGTCCCCTACGCCCCCACGCGCATCGGCTCACCCCCCTACATGGCGCCTGAACACTTCCGTGGCCGGGCCGTGTTCCAGTCGGACCTCTGGTCCCTGGGCATCACACTCTACGAGATGCTCACGGGCACCGTGCCCTTCTACGACGCCGATCCCCTCAAGATCGCCCAGGCCTTCACCAGCCAGCAGATCCTGGCGCCCCACCTCCGCAATCCCATCGTTCCCAAGGCCTTCTCCGAAGTCGTCATGAAGGCCCTGGCCGTGAACCTGGGCGAGCGGTACCTGTCGGCGCAGGCCCTCCTGGAAGCCCTGCGCCGCCTCAAGGACAGCGTGGCCCGCGAGACCCGTCCCCTGGGCACCGCAGTCCTGTCCACATCCACCTCGGGTCCCCACCCCACGCTCCGGGCGGCGACCCAGTCCCGCCTCTGCCGCTTCTGCTACCGCCAGCTGCCCCGCATGGCCATGACCTGCCCCAATTGCGGCGAAAAGAACTAGCTGATGATCTGGCACCCCACCAAGGATGCGGTACGGCGGCTCTGGGGCCGCCGCTGGGTGCGGCGGGTGTCCTACGTCCTGGTGGCGGGCGCCACCGCCGTGACCGTGGCTCCCTGGATTGCGACCCGGCCTGCGGTCCTGCGCTGGACGGTCTCGAAGATCGAGGCCCTCGTGCGCGACGAGACGGGCCTGTCCCTGGAGGTCGGGCGGCTGGAAGTCCATCCCATCCTCGGCTATGCCTCCCTGCGGGACGTGCGCCTGGGGGGAGACCTGCTCACCGTGCAGAAGGTGGAGATCCAGGCCGATCTGCTTTCTCTGTTCTCCGCCGAGCCCCGGATCTACGCCATCCGGGTGGAACAGCCCCACCTCCGCCTGACGGAGGCGGGAGTGTCCGCCATCCGCCTGAAGGAACGTCCGCCGCGGAAAGGCCCCCTGCCCCAGGTACGGCTGGACCTGTTCAGCCTCACGGGCGGGCAGATCGATATCCCCGAGCCCTGGCGGGGCCTGCCTCCTGCGCGCTACCAGTTCGAGGTGAAAGCCACGGGCATGGGCCCCAATCAGCTGCGCATGGATGTGGCGGGGCCCCAGCTGGCGGTGAAGGGCCCCAGGGGTTGGGAAAAGGGGCGGCTCGACCTGAACGGCGAGGTTTCCGAAACGGCGGTGGCCCTCAAAGAAGGCTATCTCCGCCTCGGTGAAAGCCAGGCCCGCCTGCGCGGGAGCCTGGCCCTGAAGACCCCCCAAGGACCTGAGCGGCTGGAGGCCCAGCTCACGGGAGTCCTGGGCCTGGTCCAGGCCGCCCACTGGGGTGGGGTGGCCCGTCCGCCCCTCAGCGGCAGCCTGGACCTCGAGGCCACGATGCAGGGAACCCTCGCGGCGCCCCAGTGGACTCTCCGCGCCGAGGGCGGGAACCTCCATCCGGCGGACCGCGCCCTTCTTCCCGGCAGCCTCGACCTCCGCAGCAGCGGCAGCCTGGACAGCCTACTCCTGAGCCACGCCCGCTGGCATTCGCCCCAAGGGGACCTGACCTTGGAGGGAACCTGGTCCCGCAAGACCCCGGCCCTCGCCACCCTCTCGGGGCAGGGTCTGCATCTGGAGGCCCTTGGCCGGATCCTGCATGTGCCCGAACTCCAAGGTGTCCGCGGCACCCTGGCAGCCCGCCTGGAAGGCCCCCGGGATCCCGCCCACCTCAGCCGGGCGGACCGCTGGCAAGCCTCCTTCCAGCTCGGAGTGACCCAGAACGGGCTTGAGGCCGGGAACCTCCGCGCCACCTTGAAGCAGGGCCGGGCCACCCTGGATCAGTTCCAACTGGACCTGGAGGCCCTCAAAGCCCGTGGCACTGGATGGGCTGGCCTGGACGCCCGCGGACTGGCGCGTCTGGAAGCCGAGGGCCAGGTGGAGGTCGGCGCGGGCCAGGTGGCCCAGGCCCTCCGGGCCTGGAAGGTGGCGGACCTGGACATGGAAGGCCAGGCCCGGGCCCAGGCCGGGGTCCGGTGGAGCCGTGCCGCTGGCCTGGACCTGAAAGGCTCGATCGACGTGGCACATCCCCGCTGGCACGGAGCCCGGGCCGACAGCCTCCAGGCGAAGGCGGAGATCCGGGGCTCGGAGCTTCGCGTCACCGGCATCAATGTCCAGAAGGACGATGGCGGCGGCGGCGGCGAGCTCTGGCTCACGTGGGGCCCAACCCTTCCGGGCCAGCCCCAACTGGACATGTGCTTCACCGCCTTCCGCCTGCCCCTGGCCGAAGGCCTGAGGGCCGCCGATCTGAAGGACGGTGAAGGAAGGGAATTCCCCATCGCCGGGATCGGGGGTGGATGGGTCCAGCTCCGTGGGACCTTTGCCCACATCCTGATGACTGGTTCAGCCCAAGTTGAATCAGCAGAAGCATACGGAATCAAAATTCCAGCGGCATCCGCCGATTTCCACATGGATCTCGATACCCTCCGGTTGGGTCTTGAGGATGTGAGGATCGGAGAACAGCTGGACCTGCTGGGCGGTCCCGAGACCGAGCCCGAGGGTGCCCTGGCTTTGACGGGCAAGGCCGACATGGATTTCCGCCACTGGACCTGGCGGGTCGACCTGACGGGGCGCCTGGACTCCCAGTTGCTGGCCCTGCCCGGTCCCCGCTTCCAGGCCCAGGTGGACGCCCGGCTTCTGGGGCCCATCACCAGTCCCTTCGGGGCCCTGGACCTGCCCGAGGGCCGGGCCACCCTGAGCCGTGGCCGCCTCTTCTTCGGAGGGCGCAGCGTAGAGGGACTTGAAGGATCCGTCCGGTTCGAGCGAGGCCGGGCGGAGGGTCGCCTCGGCATCGAAGGCATGGCCCGGCCGCTGATCGAGGCCCGTCTCCAGCAGGATGGACCCGATCTGGCGGGCCAGCTTTCACTGATCGTTTCCGCAGACAGCGCCCACACCGAAAGCCTGGCCCGCAGCCTGACCGAAGACCTGCTGGAGGACCTGGCTCTGGAGGCCTCCGCCCAGGGCCGCTGGGGCGGCGGGGGACTCCACTGGACTGGCTCCCTGAACCGCCTGGCGGCCCAGTTCAACGCCTTCGAACTGCACCAGGCCCGGCCTTCCGCCCTCCGCGGCTCTGCCAATGGCGCTGAGGTGGACATCACCCTGGAGGGCGGCGCCCGGGAACCCGCGACCGCCGCCTCCGCCCAGGCTGCCAGCCTGCGCCTCTCCGGCACCGTGCCCTTTTCGGCCTCGGCGCCCCTGGGGGTCCATGCCGAAGGGACCGCGAACCTGGCCCACCTCAAGACCATCTTCGACCGCGTGCTGGAGGTGGACGAATACAACCTCCTTTCTGAAGTCAGGATCCAGGGGACAAGCCGCTTCGATGTGAGGGTCCACGGGACCTATCCAGAGCCCCTGCTGGATGGATGGCTCTCCCTTGAAAAGGGGCAGATGAACCTCCGGGGCTACCAGGGCGTCGAGGACCTCCAGGCCAATGTCGTCTTCAAGGACCGCGGCATCTCCCTGCCTGCGGACAAGCCGCTGCGGGGCACCCTCGCCCACGGCGATCTTCAGGTATCCGGTGGCCTCACCTGGCGTCTGGGGGGCCTGGACACCTATGCGCTGAAGGCCTCCCTGGCCAATTTCCAGCTCCGCGACGTGCCGGATGGCCTGGACCTCCAGGGCACCCTCCGGGCCACCCTGGAAGGGGACGAGGAGGGCGGCCTCCTCCAGGGCCGCCTCCGGGCCGACCGCCTGAGCTATCAGAGCGAGGTGAAGCTGGCCGACCTCATCCTCCGCAGTGCCCTCAGCGACAGCGGCGGCCTCACGGGCCTGGATCTGGACGATCCCCTGGACCGCATCCACCTGGACCTGGACCTGGACCTCCGCAGCCCCTGGAGCTTTGATACCAACCTGCTGAAGCTGGAGGGCCGGCCCGACGGACCCTTCCAGGTCCTCGGCACCCTCGCCCATCCTGTGCCCAAGGGCACCATGGTCTTCCAGCCCGGCGGCCGCGTCACCAACATCTTCCCGGCGGGCGACATGGTGGTGAACCAGGGGTCGCTGGACTTTTCGGAACTCCGGCCCCTGGACCCCCGCATCAACCTCCAGGGCAGCGTCAGCTCCATCCCCGGCTACACGGTGAACCTGGACATCCACGGCACCCTGAGCAATCTGTCCATCGTGCCCACCTCCACGCCCAGCCTGCGCCAGGATGAGATCGTGGCCATCCTCATCAACCCGGGCAATGTGGCGAACGTGGGCACCGCGGGCGCCTCCTCCGGCGCCACCCAGGGCGCCATCACTTCCGGACTGGCCAGCGTGGGATCGGGCCTCATCTCCACCCTGGCCTTTGCGCCCTTCCAGGAGCAGCTGCGCCGCACCCTGGGCCTGGACCGCGTGAACGTGGCCGTGCGCACCACCAGCCTGGGCACCACGGAAACCGAGGTCACCCTGGGCAAGAGCGTGAGCCTCCTGGGCCAGCGCAGCGCCTTCGTGGTGTCCCACAAGAAGAGCGGCGAGCTGAGCATCACCTCCGGCCAGGTGGAGTGGCGCTTCGGCGGCCTCATCCTCCAGCTGGGCGCCAGCAAGAGCGGTAGCGCCGGCCTCAATCCCTCGGGGGAGATCCGGCACACCTGGAGCCCCAAGTAAGCTGTAGGCTGGCCTGTGGAGATGTGCATGATCACGGTGAAGTGCTTCGCCCGCTACCGCGCCCTGCTGGGCTTCAGTGAAACGGAGCGGCCTGTGGCCCGCACCCTGGGCGACCTGCTGGCGGATCCGTGTTTTGCAGACCTGCCCAAGGATGCGCTGCTGGCCGTGAACCAGAGCTTCGCCGATCGCGCCACACCGCTGGCCGACGGGGACGAGGTGGCCCTCATGCCGCCGGTATCGGGGGGCTGATCAGCCTTCGCGCCGGATCTCCAGCAGCTCGCCGCCGCTGAGGCGCAGCAGTTCCTGGAAGGCGGGTTCGCGCCGCAGGCGGTCCTCGGGCCGGTCGGATTCGGCCTGCGCCGGGCCGTCCTCGAAGCGGACATCCAGTTCCTTCAGGCCCGGCAGCACAGCCGCCAGGGCCGCCAGCACATGGGGGTTGGCCTTTTCGCGCTCCAGGTCATGGAGCGTCTGCCGCACGTTGGCGGGGAAGCGGAAACGCAGGACCGGTGCCTCCCAGCGCAGGTCCGTGGCCATCTGGGGCGCGGTGCCCAGGACGCGGAGGCCCGGCACTCCCCGGAGGGCCTCGCTGCAGGCCAGGCGGAGCTGGGGCGGGGTGGGGGCATTCGCCGCAGGCGGCACCTGGGTCCGGGCCGGAGCCTGGGCGGGCGGAGGAGCCGGCGTGGACCTGCGAGGCCCCTCAGGCGCCGGCGCGGCCTGGGGAGCCCGGGAAGGGACCGGCGGCGGGCCGGCGGGCGGGCCCGAGGGCGGCCGGGCAGCAGCGCCCGAAACCAGGGCATCCAGGGGAGCCAGATGGGGCAGCTGCGCTGCGGTGATCAGGGCCAGCTCCACTACCACGCGGGGCAGGCTGCTGTCCCGCAGGTCCCGCTCCCGGCTCAGCAGCAGCTGGAGCATGCGGGCCCAGCGCAGCAGATCCTGGGGACCGCGGGCAGCGCGAGCCTCCTGCTCCAGACGGTCCCGGAAGGCCAGCACCAGTTCCCGCCAGAAGGTGGCCCAGTCCGCACCCTGTTCGTTCAGCTCGCGGCAGGCTTCCACCAGGGCCGCCGTATCGCCGATGGCCAGGGCAGACATCACGCCCTGCACCAGGTGGGCGCTGACAATGCCCAGCTGCTCGCGGACGGATTCCTCCAGCACTTTGCCGTCCCCGGCGGCGATGACGCGATCGAGGATGGTGAGCGCATCGCGCATGGAGCCCTGCCCTGCCTCGGCCACCAGCCGCAGGCTGCCGCCCTCGGCCTCGACGCCCTCCTGCTCGCAGACATGCTTGAGGCGCCCTTCGATGAGGCCCACGGGAATGAGGCGGAAGGGGAAGATCTGGACGCGGCTCTTGATGGTGTCGGGCACGTCCTGCAGTTCTGTCGTGGCCAGCACGAAGATCGCGTGGGGTGGCGGTTCTTCGATGACCTTCAGCAGGGCGTTGAAGGCCTCCGTGCTGAGCATGTGGACTTCGTCGATGATGTAGACGCGGTAGCGGCAGAAGGCGGGGCGCGTCTGCACCTGCTCCCGCAGGGCCCGGGCGTCCGCCACGGAAGCGCGGCTGGCGGCGTCGATTTCGACGATGTCCAGGCTGCTGTCGGGCTGCTCCGCGGCCCGGCAGGGATCGCAGACCCCGCAGGGCGTGGCCGTGGGGCCCTCCGCGCAGTTCAGGGCCCGGGCCAGGATGCGCGCCGTGCTGGTCTTGCCCGTGCCCCGCACGCCGGCGAAGAGGTAGGCCTGGTGGATGCGGCCACTCTCCTTGGCCCGCTTCAATGCGTTGGCCAGGGCCTTCACGCTACCCTCCTGCCCCACGAGGTCGGANNAGAGGCCGCTCCGGCGCCTCAGGGCGCTCCCGCGCCCGGCGGCGGGCCGGGAACACTTCCCGGAAGGCCAGGCGGATGCTTTCGGCATAGGTGGGATCCAGCACCTTCAGCCAGCCGCAGTCCGCCAACACCTTGTAGAAGGGATCCTGCTTCAGCAGGCGGAGGCCGCCCACCCAGGCATTCGATGCGCCGCTGGCCCGGGCCCGGCGGGCAAAGGCCTGCGGATCATGCACCGCAAGCAGAGGCGCCACGCCCACGGTCACGGCAATGCCCGCGGCCGCCAGGCGCTCCGCGGCGGCCCAGCGGCTGGGAATGGCCGGGGCGTGGGGCTCCACGACCTGCCGCACCGTGTCGTCATCCGTGGGGATGGAAAGGCCCACGGTGAGCCGCGGGCCGAAGGCCTTCAGCAGGTCCAGATCCTGAAGCACCAGGGGCGAGCGGGTGTGGACGATCACCTCGGTGGTGGGGCAGAGCAGCAGCACCTCCAGGCAGCGGCGGCTCAGCCGGTACTGCCGCTCCAGGGGCTGGTAGGGGTCCGTGGCCGAGGCCATGAAGACCCGGGCCTCATGGAGCCGGTGCCGCTGGGACCACAGCAGCTCCGGGGCATTCAGCTTGGGGGCCACCCAGCCGCCCCAGTCCTCCGGTTTGTGCAGCGCATTGGGATACTCGCGGACATAGCAGTAGCGGCAGCCGTGGCCGCAGCCGCGGTAGGGGCTCAGGGCGAAACCGAAGCCATAGCGCTCGTCCTTCTGGGGGCGAAGGATGGACCGCGCCTCCTCCGGTTCCACCAGCAGATCCTGGAAGAGGAGCGGAGGTTCCGCCGGCAGCGGCAGGGGCGTCACGCGGCACCTCCACCTATCGCCCGCGTGGCGGGCCTCGGCTTCGCCCAAGTGGCACTTCGCACCGGCTGTATGCTCATGTCTTCAGTTTTCGCTTTTTGTTCGTCAAGTCAAGGGGTCGGAGCCCCTTTGGCGATGACATTGATCCGGCCGTTGGTTTCCAGGATGGCCACCCGGACATCCGCCAGGTCCGAGATCCCGGCCTGGCGCACGGCAGCCATCAGCTCATGGCGCGTGATCCGCCCCGAGGCCAGCATCGCCTCGTCCAGCAGGCCGTTGTGCACCAGGATCTGCGGGCGGCCCTCCAGGAGGATTTCCGCCCGCTTGCTGCGCCAGGTCAGCCAGGACATGAGGCCGTTCACCGCCAGCAGCGTGGCCACCAGGATGAAACCCGCCGTCACCGTGTTGTCTCCAGCATTCATGCTGTTCTGCACGGCGTTGCTCAGCACCAGCAGCAGCACCAGGTCGAACGGCGTCAGCTGCCCCACCTGGCGCTTCCCCGTCAGGCGCAGCGCCACCAGCAGGAACCCGTAGACCAGCAGCGCCCGCAGCGCGAACTCCCACCAGGGCTGGGCAGACTTCCACATGGAAATCCCCACGGGAAGGGCCCCTTCCAACAGCGCGGCGATGGCCATGCCTCCCTCCAGGCAGAGAAGGCGATGCCCGCCGGGCACCCCCTCTCTGAAGACTCAGGACTGAAGGCCGGATCCCTACTGGATCTCGACCGTGAAGTCGGCCTTGCCCAGCTCAGCACCATCGGCGCCCAGGACCTTCACGGTCCAGCTGCCGGCATCGCCCGCCCGGAAGGTGCGGTAGGCGTTGGTGCGATAGGGGGAGCGGGGCACCTTCAGCTCCATCTTCGAGGTCCGCTCGCCCATGCTGAAGACCACCATAATGGTGCTTTCGGCGGCGCCAGCCACCTTGGTCCAGGCATAGATCTTCGTGCCGGGCACCACCTTGAAGGCGGCGGATTCGCCCTGGATTTCCATCTTCTCGACGCCCGTGCCCACCTTGACCTCGGCGGAGGGCTTGGCGGCCTGGGCGTGGGCCGCGGAACCAGCGGCCAGGAGGACGAGGACGGGAAGCATTTGATTGAGGCGCATGGGGGCTCCTTGGAGGGATGGGCGCCCCATTCTGCGCCGGATCCGGCGGGATGTCACGAAGGGAAGAATCCTCAGAAGGTGAGGACCAGCGAGGTGGTGAAGACCGTATCGGTCTTCTTCAGCTGGAAGGGCACCTGCCCGAGGACCACCGGTGGCACGGCCACGGGCGTTTGCACCACATCCACCCCCACGAAGGCGGGTTTGTTCTTGTAGGTCAGGTCGTAGCCCACCTTCAGGGCCAAGCGGTTGGACAGGCTGGTGGTGAAGCCATTCCGCCATACGGCCAGGTAGTTCTGGCTGTCCTTGAGGCTGTCAGAGACGTTCAGCTCGGAGGTGAAGGTGGAGGCGGCGAAGATCTTCTGCTCGACCTTCGCCCCCAGACGGAAGGTGGCGAAGCGGTCGTCCGTCCCGGCTGGGCGGAACACCTGCATCTCCTTGGTGTAGCCCACACCGGCGTCCGTGAAGAACGTCGTGCGGTCTGCCTTGATCCACCAGAAGCCCAGGCCCACCAGCCCCGTGTACCGGGCTTCCAGGCCCGCCGGGATGTTCCTCTCCCAGCCCGCGGACCCGAACCACTGGAGGCGCTCTGTGAGGTTGTGGTCGTAGCGGAGGTTCGCGAAGTAGGTTTCGGTGTTGGTCTTGGTGGTGCGGGTCTCGACGACCGTGGCGGCACCCAGGCTGGGCCCCGAGGCCGTGCGGTCGATGGCGGTGGTGGCCACGCGCACGCCGCCGGCGTTGAAGGCGAAGGCGGCATCCGCCCAGGCGTACTTGAACTCATTGGAGAAGCCGAGGCTCTGGCTGGAGGCGTTGCCCCCCACGGCCACAAAGCTCAGGGCCGCCTTGTCCGACCAGGGCCGCTTGGGGGCCTGCGCCTCCTGGGCCCATGTGGGGAGCACCAGGCAGGGGAGAAGAAGTTGGAAACAGGCCCGTCGCATCCTTCCTCCTGGAAACAAGCGACCATACC
>DPRT01000066.1 GCA_003538615.1 Holophagaceae bacterium
GCCGCGGGCGGGCACAATCCGCTGGAGCCCGTCCGGGCGGGCGTGCCGGCCATCGTGGGGCCCGGCTACGCCAACTTCGAGGACCTGGTGCCGCCCCTGCGCGAGGCGGGCCTGGTCCAGGTGGTGGAAGCGGGGGAACTGGCCGCGGCCCTGGTGGCGGCGCTGAAGGCCGCGCCCCGCCGCTCAGCGGGTCCGGCGCCCCTGCCCGAGGCCCTGCGGGGCACCCTGGACCGCACCCTCGGCCTGGTGGCGCCCCACCTGGCTTTCCCGACCCGGCATTCCCATGGCGGCGGCGGGTCCCTAGAATCCTGAAGACACGGAGCCCCCATGATCCGGCGCGGGACGCATATCCTCCTGATCGATGACGACACGTCCGTGCTGGAGATGGTCCATTCGGCCCTCGCCCACTACGGCATGGAGGTCCATGCCTACCCGGACGCGGCCCAGGCTCTGGAGCTCCTTCAGAATCCCCATGCGCCGGAGTTCGATCTGGTCATCAGCGACATCAACATGGAAGGGCTCGACGGCTTCGATGTCATCCACAAGGTGAAGGTCACCCAGCCCCACCTGCCGGTGGTGCTGATGACGGGCCAGGCCTCGGTGGACTACGCCATCCGGGCCATGCGCATGGGGGCGTCGAACCTGTTCATGAAGCCCATCGCCATCCGGGACCTGGTGCAGAGCGTGTTCCACCTGGTGGACCTGCACCACGACCTCCGCAAGTCGGAGAAGGGCCTGCTGGGCCTGGTGAACGAGCGGCGGCACTTCCTGTTCCGCTCCGACGAGCTGGACATCCCGAGCCTCATGCACCACCTCACGGACCGGCTGGTGCCCATGGGATTCGCCTCGGCCAGCAACATCGATGTCATCGCCATGGCCTTCCACGAGGCCCTGGTGAATGCGCTCGAGCACGGCAACCTCGAGCTGGAGTCCAGCCTGAAGGGGGACCTCTTCGCGGCGGAGGACCCCTACACCAGCCTGCGGACGCAGCGCATGGCCGATCCGTTCTATGCGGGCCGCCTCATCGAGGTGCGCCTCGCCATGGATACCGAACGCTTCGAAGTGGAGATCAGCGACGAGGGCCCCGGCTTCGATGCCAGCCGCCTCGCCCCCATGCTGCCGGATTCGGACATGGCCCCCCACTGCGGCCGCGGCTTCCCCCTCATCCTCCTCGTGATGGACGAGGTCCACTTCAACGACAAGGGGAACCAGATCCGCATGGTGCTCCGGAGGAAATAGCCATACGGAAAACGCGGCCCGAAGGCCGCGTTTTCCGCAGGGACGAAGCGCGGATTAGAACGCGCTCTCCACGAAGGCCTTGAGCTGGGGCTTGGGCTGGCCGCCGATGAGCTTGTTCACGGGCTTGCCGTCCTTGAAGACGATGAGGGTGGGGATGCTCATGATGCCGAACTGGCCAGCCACCTGGGGGTTTTCGTCCACGTTCATCTTCACGAACTTGGCCTGACCCTTCATCTCGGCGGCCAGCTCGTCGAGGACGGGGGCGATCATCTTGCAGGGGCCGCACCAGGGGGCCCAGAAATCCACGAGGGTGACGCCCTGGGCGACGGCCTGGGGGAACTCGGCGTCGGTGATGTGGGCCACGAGATCGGACATGGAAACTCCTTTCAAGTTCAGGGGACGGGAATGGGGCCGCCTGGATTGGCGCCACCCCACTGGGCAATGGTGAAGATGCTCATGTAGCGGTCGTTGGTTTCCCGCAGGCGCTGGGCGAGCACTTCACAGAGAGCATAGAGGATCTTGAGGGCGATCTTGTGCTGGGTCTCGATGAGGGACTGGAGGTCCTGCAGCGGGATGAAGAACAGTTCGCAGGGCTCGTTGGCGATGGCATCGGCGGCCCGGGCGGCGAGGTCGATGAGGGCCATCTCGCCGAAGTAGGCGGGCGGCTCCAGGACCGCCAGGGCCTCCTCGCCGGTGGCGCTGCGCTTGGAGATGCGCACCGAGCCCTTGAGGACGATGTAGAGGCCGTCGCCGGCGTCCCCTTCCCGGAAGATGACTTCGCCGGTCTCCACCGGGCGGACCCGGCCGATGATGAGGATCTGGGCGCGCTCCACCTCGTCCAAGTTCTTGAACAGGGGCGACTGGGTCAGGAAGCGGGCGTCGATCAACGGGGATCCGAGGGGGGTTCCAGGGGCACNNCGCATTTTCCCGATGCCCAGCTGCCGGAGGATCTGGGCGCCCACGCCGAAATCCCGGTCGCTCATGGCCTGGAGCTGGGCGTGGCCCTCGTCGGCGATGCCCGGCGTGTGGGCGTGGCGGCGCAGGTAGACCAGCACGCCGCGGCCCTCCCGGGCCAGGGCGGCCATGCCTTTCTGGAAGAGGCCCGACTCGAAGCCGTGCAGGTCGTCGGGCAGGGTCTCCACGTGGACGCGCACCAGGGGGGGATCGCCGGCCAGGTCGCCCAGCACGAAGGCCAGGTGGCTGCCGCCGTCCAGCAGGCTCTGGAAGCGGTGGACCTTCAGGGCCCCCCACTGGCTGGCCATGGTGCGGACCTCGAGGGGGGAGACCAGGGGCTCCTGGCGCAGGCGGTAGGCCACCAGATCTGCCACGGTCACCAGGAGCAGGCCGTGCTGGCGGCAGAAGGGGACCAGGTCCGGCACCCGGGCCATGGTGCCGTCGTCCTTCATGA
>DPRT01000067.1 GCA_003538615.1 Holophagaceae bacterium
CCACCCCCGCCACCCGCGCCTCCCCAGCCGAAGCAGCTGGATCTCGACGCCATCCGGAACGAAGCCGGCGCCAGGATGGCCGAACAGGCCGACATGTCCCGGAAGGCGGCCTCCTCCCGAGCCCCCATGCCCTCCCCGGCGGCCAATCCCAACGTGGCGCAGGGACAGGCCTTCGCCCAGGTCTCCGTGATGTACGGCACGGACCGCAAGCTGGATCCCCGTACCGGAAGCTACGGGAGCGCGCGGGGGACCGGGATCGCCTACGGCGAGGTCGCCGTCAGCATTCCCCGGGGACACAAAATCGGCGAGCTCGAAGCGCCGTCCATCTGGCGGCTGGAGTTCCGTGAGGACCCCCGGAAGCACATGGTCGTCCTCGACCGGACCATCCACAGCCGGCTGGGTTTCCTGAACCGCGTGAAGGCGAGGGTCCAGGCCCAGGGCTCCTCGGGCTCAGCCTTCGTGTTCGTCCACGGCTACAACGTCACCTTCGACGACGCGGCCCGGCGCACGGCGCAGATCACCTTCGATCTTGATTACCGCGGCGTGCCCGTGTTCTACAGCTGGCCTTCGCAGGGCTCGCTCCAGGGCTATACCACGGACGAGAACAACGTGCAGTGGAGCGAGGCGAACCTCAAGAAGTTCCTCGTGGATTTCGCCCAGAAGAGCGGCGTGAAGGACATCTACCTCATCGCCCACTCCATGGGCAACCGCGCCCTCACCGGCGCCCTGCGGCAGCTCTTCGCCGAGCAGCCGAAGCTGAAGGGGCGCTTCAAGGAGATCATCCTCACGGCCCCCGACATCGACGCCGAGATCTTCAGGCGCGACATCGCCCCGGCCCTGGCCGCGGGCTGCGAGCGCATCACCCTCTACGCGTCGAACGGGGACAACGCCCTCCTGGCTTCCAAGAAGGTCCACGGCTATCCCCGGGCTGGAGACACCGCCGAAGGCATCGTCGTGGTGCCGGGCGTGGAGACCATCGACGCCTCGGGGCTGGACACCAGCTTCCTGGAGCACTCCTATTTCGCCACCGCGCCGCCCGTCATCGGGGACATCCGCAGGATGCTCCTGGAGGGGCTGCGTGCCGCCCGCCGGGGGTTGGAGCCGAGGGCGGGCAGCGCGGGAAGCTACTGGAAGCTGAAGGGCGCGAAGCCCTGATCAGCTACTTCGCCTTGTGGGCGTGCACCCGGGCGAAGAAGGCCGGGTCGGCCTTCGCGCCGTGGCACTTCCGGCAGAAGTCGAGGGTGGGGGTGACGAGGCCCGCGGCTTTCGCCGCTGCCGGATTCTTCATCACGGGCATCGCCTTGTAGTCCGAGCCATTGCCGTGGCAGGCCTCGCAGTCGAGGCCCTTCTTCGCATGCGCGGAAGCCGACCACGAATCGTGCTGGACCCGGTGGCACATGCGGCACTTGTCGGCCCCGATGGCGGCATGGCCGTTCTTGGCGAGGGACACGGGGCCCTTCGGTGCCGCAGGGGCGGTCGCAGGCACCGATGCCGGCGCGGCCTTCGCAACCGGCGCCGACGCGGCCTTGGGNNCGGGGGCGCCTTCTCGAAGACCAGGTTGCGCACCATGTCCTCGGTCTTCCAGGGAGCGGCTGCGCCGCCCAGGTATTTCTGGAACCACTCGAGGTGGGCGTTGTAGTAGACGGGCATGGACTTCAGGTTGTCCGGCCAGTGGCCGTCGTTCTTGAAGACCAGCAGGCGGCTGGGCACGCCCATCTCCTGGAGCCCCGTGAAGAACTGCAGGCTCTGGGTGTAGGGCACGCGGTAGTCGCGCTCGCCGGTGATGACGAGGCAGGGCGTCTGGAAGGCCTTCACGTGGCTGCTGGGGTTCATGCGCTCGTAGGCGGCGGCCTGGTCCCAGGGCGTGCCCGTGAGGTCGTGCTCGGGGAACCACAGCTCTTCCGTGGCGCCGTGCATGGAGCGCAGATCGTAGACGCCCATCATGGCGGCCAGGGCCTTGAAGCGGGTGGTGTGGCCCTCCAGCCACATCATGGCGTAGCCGCCCCAGCTCCAGCCCATGGCGCCCATGCGGTCCTTGTCCACGTAGGGCAGCGCCGCCAGGTGGTCGGCGACCTTCTCGATGTCCGTCATCACCTTGCCGTCCCAGTCGCCGCTGATGGCGTCCGTGAAGGCCTGGCCGTAGCCCGTCGATCCGTGCGGGTTGGGGAAGGCCACGATGTAGCCCGCGCCGGGGTACACCTGCCAGTCGCCCCGCAGGGTGTCGGACCACATCATCTGCGGACCGCCGTGGACGTTGAGGATCACTGGATATTTCTTCGCGGGGTCGAAGCCGTGGGGCTTCACCAGGAACACATGGATGTCCTTCCCGTCGGCACCCTTCACCCACTGTTCTTCGGCCGGGCGGATGTCCACCTCGTCCGCCACCGCCTGGTTGAAGGAGGTCAGGCGCGACAGGCCCTTCGCCTCGAAGGCATGGCGCCAGACTTCCACCGGCTCACCCACGCGGGTCTTGGTGAGGTAGACCGCCTTCTGGTCGGGGCTGACCACGAACTCCTTGATGCTCTGGCCTTCGAGCATGCGGGTGGCCTTACCGGTGGCCACCTCCATGCGGAACAGCGGCCAGCGGCCCTGCTCCTGCACGGTGAACCAGAGGGCCTTGCCGTCGGCAGACCACTGGAACCCATCCACCCAGTTGTCGATGGCTTCGGTGAGCACCTTGCGGGTCTTCGTCTGCCGGTCATACACGGCGAGGCGGAACCGGTCGGATTCATGGCCCGGCTTCACCTGGACCTTGTAGGCGATGAAGCGGCCGTCAGGTGAATATTTCGGATCGCTGTCCGAGGCCGGATTGTCCCCGGTGATGCGGCGGGGCGTGCGGTCGCCCTCCAGGGAGATGAGGAAGAGATCGTTGTTCGTGCTGCGGGCGGGNNACGGGGCCGCTCTCCAGCTTGTCCGCCAGCTCCTTCTGCTTCGCGCCGTCCGTCATGGCCTCCGGAAACACCGAGGCCTCGAACACCACCTGGTTCCCCGGCAGCACCTTCGGCGCCCCCACGCCCGCTTCGAAACCCGTCACCTTGCGGGCCTCGCCACCCGCCAGGTCCTGGGCCCAGAGCTGGCTGCCACCCGAGCGGCTGGAGAGGAAGTAGAGGGTCTTGCCGTCCTTGGACCACTGGGGCGCCGTGTCGGACTTGTCCGAGAAGGTCAGCTGCCGCGTGGCGCCCGTGGCCGTGTCCAGCAGCCAGATGTGGGTGTTCCGCGTGGCGGCCCTGAGATCCTGGCTGGACACCTCGAAGGCCAGCTTGGAGCCGTCGGGGCTCAGGGCCAGGTGCTGGATGCCCTTCAGCCGGTACAGGTCCTCGATGTGGAAGGCCCGCTTCCCCGCCGCCGCTGCGGGCAGCGTCAGGACCAGGGCGGGCACCAGAACCAGGCGCGAAATGGACATGGAAGCCTCCAACAGATCCCCTCAGCATCTCATGGCGCGAAACGATGACCTTGTGATCAGGTTCGCTTCCCGCGGGACTACCATGGGGTCGCTCCCTCCTTCCAGCCGACCCGCCTGCCCTGCCGGAGGCCCCATGTTGATCGTCCCCCTCCTCTGCTGTCTGATCCAGGCGCCGCAACCCCAGGGCCGGGTGCTTCTGTCCCACCGGCCCGCCCTGCCCGCCCTGGCGGCCAAGGCTCCGGGGGCGCCTGGCTATGGCCTTCACATCACCACGTCCACGGGACAGGTCATCTTCACCAACCTGCGGTTCACCCCCCAGAACCCCAGGGGCCTCGCCAATGCCTATGGCGTGACCGGCCCCGCAGGCTGGGGCCCCTACCGGCTGGGGGTCAAGCTGAGTGGGCCTCTCAAGTATGCGAAGTTGGATATCGAAGGGCGCTACCAGGGCCAGTGGTTCAAGATCGAGGAGGCGGTGCCGGGAGGCGCCGCCATGGAGGCCGGACTGGACGAGGACTGGTCCATCATCCGCGTGGACGGGCAGGACTTCGGGGGGAACCTGAACGCCCTGATCACCCACATGACCACGCGTCCCGCCATCGAGGTGCTGGCCCTCAAGGCCAAGGGCTGGGGGTATGGATCCAAGCAGAAGACCTTCAAGATCCAGATGAGGAAGCTCGACACTCCCGTGGACCCTGCAGATGCCGTGCTCATACCTGAGGATGCGGAGGCGCTCCGGTCCATCCTCCAGGACCTCAGGGCCTGGAAGGTCCTCCTGGCCCAGCGTTCGGCCCTGCCCCGCTTCACCCCCCTGCCGGTGGACCTTCCCGGCGGGCGGCTGTGGGCCGTCCGCGGCACGAGGAATCCCCATCCCGCCCAGGGAGAGCCCCCGGACCTCATCACCCTCGAGTTCTGGGGGAAGGATCCGGCGGTAGCGCCGGAGCAGGACCACCCCATCGCCCTGTGGCCCGAACCCAAGGATGGTCTGGGCAACGGCCGGGCCCTGCGGGTGGAGAACCATTGGTACCGCATCCAGGAGGTCGCCGTGGACACCGCCACGGGACGGCTTCTGAAGCTCGCGCTCCAGCCGTGGACCGCCGATGTGCCCGCGCTCCTGGGCGGTGCCACCCTGGTCCGGGACCTGGGCCCGGGGCCGGACCTGGCGCACCGGGAGGCCCTGGAGCAGCTGGCCAATGATGCTCTGGTCGAGTGGAAGACCCGCACCCTGCCGGGCCTGCTCGCCACTCAGACCCTGGGTCCCACCGAGGACCTGGTCGTGCGCATCGAAAAGGGCCTGCTCAAGATGGACCTCGAGGTGAAGGGCATCCGTTCCCGGCTGGATGCGCAGGCCCGGGCCGAGGCCGAACGGAGGGCCCAGGCCGAACTGGCCGCCAAGGGAGGGAAAACCGCCCCTGCCGCCAGCACGGCCGCCGCGGCAGAAAGCGAGCAGCTCGCTGATCTGCTGGAACAGCGCAAGGCCATCCTCATGGCCATTCTCGGCAGCGCCAAGCAGGCGCT
>DPRT01000041.1 GCA_003538615.1 Holophagaceae bacterium
GCAGGACACGACCGTGGTGCTCCTGCGGCACGCGGAGCGCCAATCGCTTTTCGATGGGGACTCCCCTCTGACCGAACGGGGGGTGCGCCGGGGCGAAGCCTTGGTGCCGCTGCTGTCGGCATTCCACCCCGCGGCGCTCTATGTCTCGGAGCTTCAGCGCACCCGGCTGACCCTGGCCCCCACCGCCGTCCGATTGGATCTGCCGCTCCTGGCGCGGCCCAAGGATGGCAGTGAGGGCCTGGCGGCGGAGATCCTCCGGGACCATCGTGGACGCACGGTGGTCGTCTGCTGGCACCATGACCTGATGAAGAAGGTTGCCCGAGCCCTGGGGGTGAAGGGACCTGTGCCGTACTGGTCGCTGTACACCTACGACCGGCTCTGGATCGTCACCGTTCCCGCCCGGGGCGAGGCCCGGCTGGTGGAGAAAGGGCAGGAGTCAGCGCCAGCTTCCGCTGCGGCGCCCTAGGGCTGCCAGCACCTCTTCCGCAGCCCGGAGGCCGTGGTCCTGGGCCTCCTCGAACAGGGCCAGGCCGCTGAGCTCGGTATGGGCGAAGTGGATGCCGCCGAAGGGCCTGGAGAGCGCGAGCAGGGCGGGATCCCACAGGAGGCCGGGTTCCGGGCGCACCATGGCGTGGCCCCAGCGCATCACGTCCAGGCGGGCCACCAGGCCCTCCAGATCGGGGTGGGCGGGGCGGAGATCGTCCATGATCATGCGCGCGCAGGCGGGCCAGTCCAGGGCGCGGAGGCGGGCCCGCTCGGCGTCGCAGTCGGGCCCGGCGAAGGGGCGGTACCAGGTCCAGACCGTGGGCCCGTGGTCCTTCAGGCTCTGGTGGGTGGCCGCCACGTAGCCCAGGGCTTCGCTGTCCCGCAGCACGTTGTCCCAGGCCAGGGNNTCGCCACATGCTGCGGTCCGGCGAAGATCACCCGCTGGGCCTTCCAGCCGAGGCGGCGCTGGTTCAGGTGGTCCCAGGCCGTGACGAGGATGCCGTCCTTCGTTTCGCGGATGGCGGTGGCCATGACGCCGCAGCGCAGCCGGTCGCCGCAGACCCAGCGCAGGTGGTCCACCAGGAAGCCGTTGCCTTCGGGCCAGGTGAGCAGGGGCCGGGAATCCTCGCCGGGGCCCTGCTTGCGGGCGGCGAAGTAGAAGAGGCCGGCCCAGGCGCTGGTGGTCTCCAGACGCGAACCGTAGTCGTCCCGGCAGGCGTAGTCCAGCAGCCAGCGCAGGCGCGGAGAGGAGAAGCCCCGTTCATCCAGCCAGGCGGCGAAGGAGAGCCCATCCAGGGCCCGGGCCTCCGGGGCGTCCGAGCAGCGGAAGCGGGGGATGCTGAAGGCGGGACGGCCCTTCGCGTCCTTGAAGGCGGCCCAGCGGTCCACTTCCTGGAAGAACGCGTGGTACTGGCGCTCGTCCTCGGGGCTGGCCCCGGCGCGGAGGTAGAGGCCCTCCCACCANNCGTGGTTGCCGCGGTCCGGCACGGGCAGGTAGTGGGCGGCCCAGGGAAAGGGGCTGACGTGGTTGCGGCCGGAGCGGGAGGTGCCGCCGGGCTCGGGCTCCAGCTCCAGCACGCGGAAATCATCCAGGCCCGCGCCCGCCAGCCGCCAGGCGGCGCTGAGGCCCGCGATGCCGCCACCCACCACCAGGATGGAGACCGGCTCGAAGCGGTCCGGATCGGGGAAGGCGCCGCCGCGGACCCAGTGGCCCAGGGCGAGGTCCGGTCCCACCAGCTCGCCCTGGAACGGGAACTCCGGCTTCCGGCGGCAGGCCAGGGCTGCCGCCGAGAGGGCGCCCGCGGCGAGGAAGTCCCGGCGCTTCATGGCTGCGGCTTCACGACCACCGCCGCCACTCGCGGGTGTAGAGGTGCACGAGCACCTGATTATCCAGGCGGTTCACTTCCACGGGCACGCGGTCCATGTCCTTGGGGAAGGCGAACATGGCGGCGGTGGCGCCGTCCGAGAGGTGGCGCAGGCCCGGCAGGACCTGGGTGGGCGCCTCGAAATCGCGTTTGGAAGCCAGGGCAAAGCCCCAGACGCCGAAGGAGGGCACGGCCAGGTGGTAGGGCCGGACCTTCAGGCCCGAGGCCTCCATGGTGGTGGCAATGCACCAGAAGGACTGACGGGCCATGAGGGGCGAGGTGCTCTGCACGGCGATCATGGCGTCGTCCGCGAGGCGGCGCTGGAGGAGGCGGTAGAAGCGGGAGGTGTAGAGCTTCCCCAGCGCATAGGTGTTGGGGTCCGGAAAGTCCACGAAGGCCAGGTCGAAGGGCGGTCCCGGCGTGTCCTGGAGCCACACCATGGCGTCGGCGTTGACGACTTTCACCCGGGGATCGTCCAGGGCCGCGCCATTGAGCTGGCGCACCATGGGCTGGAAGCGGGCCATGTCGGTCATGCCGGGATCCAGGTCCACCAGGACCACCTCCTGCACGGAGGGATGTTTCAGCACCTCGCGCACGGCGAGGCCATCGCCGCCGCCGCAGACCAGCACGCGCTTGGCGCCGGGACGGACCGCGAAGGCCGGATGCACCAGGGCCTCGTGGTAGCGGTACTCGTCGGCGCTGGAGAACTGCAGGTTGCCGTTGAGGAAGAGCTGGAAGCTGCCCCGGCCGCGGGTGAGCACGATGCGCTGGTAGGCGCTGTCCTTGGCGTAGACGATCTCGTCCGCGAAGATCTCCTCCTCCATGGCCAGCGTGAACTTTCCGGAGAAGGCCAGACCCAGGGCCAGCAGGAGCATCACCGCCGCGCAGCGCAGGCGGATCATGCGGGTGGGGCCCAGCTGGGACTGGAGCAGGTGCGTGGACCAGAGGCCCACGGCGGCGTTCAGCAGGCCGAAGAGGAGGCTTGTGCGCACCAGGCCCAGCTTGGGCATGAGCAGGAGCGGGAAGAGCAGCGACGCGAAGAGGGCACCGATGTAGTCGAGGGTGAGCACCCCCGCCACCAGGTCCTTGAAGCGCACCTGGTCCTTGAGGATCCGCATGAGGATGGGGATCTCCAGGCCCACCAGGGTGCCCACCAGGGTCACGATGCCGTAGAGGCTCACGCGGAAGGCATGGGTGTGGGCGAAGGCCAGGAAGAGGATGGGCGCCGAGAAGCCGCCCACGAGCGCCACCGCCAGCTCCAGGTCCACGAAGCGCCGGGCCAGCCCCCGCTGGAGGAACTTGGACAGCCAGGAGCCCAGGCCCATGGCGCTGAGGTACACCCCGATCACCGTGGAGAACTGCGTGACCGAATCCCCCAGCAGGTAGCTCGACAGCGTCCCCGCCACCAGCTCGTAGATCAGCCCGCAGGAGGCGATGAGCAGCACGCTGAGAAACAGCAGCGGCGCCTTCAGCGTGGGCTGTGGCAGATCACCCATGGATCGCGGCGGCGATGATGATGCTGATGCCCAGGATCAGGGCGCCCAGGACGATCCCGAGGGCGATGTTCTGGTCATCCTCCATCTCCTTGCGGAGGGAGAAGGGCAGGATCTTCACGAGCACGAGCCACACCAGGCCGAGGATGACGAGGCCCAGCACGGAGAAGACGGCGGCGACGAGGAGCTGGTGCAGCACTTGATGGGTGATCATCACTTGCCTCCGTGGAAACCATTGTTGTGCAGGAAGGTGCGGTACGCGCCCGGCGTCTGGCGCACGCTGGGCGGCAGGTCGGCGCGGCGGCGCTGGCCGAAGAACTCCCGGCCCAGGAACCCGTTGGCCACGGTGAGGCCGAAACCGCCCGCCAGGAAGAGCAGGTAGAGGACGCGCATCAGTCGTCACCTCCAGAGGCGCCCGCATTCGGGGCGTACATGCTCTCCTGCCAGCGCCGGCCTTCGAAGGCCATGAGCCGGAAGACCATGAGCAGGGGCACGATGAGGATGGCCACCAGGGCGAGGCCCGGATAGAGCCAGCGCATGACCCCCTGGTGCAGGCGCACCTCGATGGCCCGCACGGGCGGCACCTTGCCCTCCCACTGGGGGGCGAGCCGCAGCACGTAGGTGCCCGCGGGCACGGCGCTGAGGAAGACCGTCTGGGCCTGGGCCCCCTCGGACCAGGATTCGCCGCCATCCACGCCGTGGTACCAGCTCGACTCCACGAGGAAGAGCTCCGCCACGCCCGTGGTCTCGCTCACCAGGGCGCCCTCCAGGCCGATCCAGGCGTTGTTCACGGGGGCGCTCAGAGTGACGGCCAGGTTCTGGCGGCCGTTCCGGATCTCGATGGGGCCCGAGAAGTAGACGGGCTCCTGGGCCTCGGCGGGGGGAGGGGCGGGTGACGGCGCGGGCGCCGGCACGGGCCTGCGGGCCGGGATGCCGTTCCGGGCCGCCTCGGCCGTTCCGGGCTGGATGCGCGCCAGGTCGAAGAGGTCCAGGCGCTGGCGGAAGAGCTCCACCTTGCGGTGGGTCATGGATTCCACCATGACCAGGATCAGCAGCAGGCCCAGGGCCCCCACGACCCAGAGGGCGGTTTTCGCCAGCGCGGCCTTGTGGGGGTTGGGCTGGAAGGAGGCGACGTTGAACGGCGCGGGCGGCGCGCCCTCCAGCTTGAAGGCGGCCCAGACCTCCTGGGGCTCCAGGTAGGTGGAGAGGCTCCAGTTCACTTCTTCGCCGCCGCCCTTGTGTGTCTGGCGTTCCAGGGTGAGGCTGCGGGGCGGGGCCACGAATTCGGTGACTTCCACCCGCTCGCCCTGCTCCACGGCCCAGTAGAACTCGCCCCAGACGCCTTCGACGACGGCTTCCACGTCCTGGAAGCGCCGCCAGGTGGCGCCCAGGGCGAAGAGGTTCTTCTGGCCGTCGCGGGCCTGGGGGATCTCGCCCGGGGCCACGGCCTCCGCGATGCTCCAGTGGCCCTCGCTCTGCACGAGCCAGCGGAAACCGTGCTGGCTGTCCAGCAGCAGGTACTCGTTCCAGGGATAGACGGTCTCGTCCACGGTGCAGCTGCGTCGCAGCTGGCCGATGCAGGTGACCTTCTCTCCGGCCAGCGAGCCTTCCGCGCCCAGGGGGATCACCACATCCTGGCGAGGCTGCTTCAGGCTCTTGAGGAAGGCCAGCTTGCCGTTCTCCGCCGAAAGCAGGCTGCCGCAGCTGGGGCAGCCCACCCGCTGGGTCTGGTCCGGCGCCCGCAGGGCCAGCGTCCCGCCGCAGGTGGGACAGTTGAGGCTCTGCACGCCCACCTTGGGCGGCTTCCGGCTGCCGCCCTGGATGCCGAGCTCCGCCAGGGGGATCTCGCGGCCCAGGAAGAAGAGGGGCGGGTCTTCGCTGTAATCGAGGGTGGCGAAGGCGCCGTTCCGGCCCGACAGATCCGCGAAGGGGTAGGTTCCGCCCGGTTCCACCGCCCAGGGGATCTCGCCCTCGGCACTGTGGAAGGTGGCCTCGCTGAGCTCGCCCACGGTCCAGAGGCCGTCGGGTCCCAGGTCCGCGAGGCCGCCGGCCTGGAGGCTCTCCAGGGCGGGAAGCGTCCCGTGCGGGGCCTGGGTGAAGGTGAGGTAGAAGCGGCCCTGGGCTTCCGCCAGCCAGCCCCAGCGGCCGTCATCCAGGGCCAGGTACCACTCGTCCCAGACGCCGCCCAGGGGATGCTTGAGCTGCACGCGGCCCGCGAGCGTGAAGGAGCGGCCCGTGTAGCGGCCCGAGGCGCCCAGGCCCAGGGGCGAGCCCGTATCCACCAGGTCGGCCACCTTGCCGATGAGCTCGGGATCGCGGTCCCGCCGGGCCGCCAGGGCCTTGCAGTAGGGGCAGACCGCCACCATCGTGCCTGGCCGGAAGGTCAGGGAGGCACCGCAGCTGGGGCAGGAGGCGAGGGGGCTCATGGGGATCCGGTGATTATGCAGGCCGCTCAGAGGGAGGGGAAGGTGCGGAGCAGCCCGTCATGGAAGGTTTTTTCCGGGGTGAGGAGGCTCAGCACCAGGTGGCCGTCCCCCGGGAGATCAAAGAAGGAGCCCGGATGCGCCAGCGTGGCGGTCTCCTCCAGCAGCCTCAGGGCGCAGGACTCGTCCGCATCCACCGCGGGGCGCCGCAGGAGGACCGACCACCCGCCTTCCACCGGCAGGCGGGTGAGGTGGGGATGGTGGGCCAGGGTGGCATCGAGGGTCAGGAGGTTGGCCCGCAGGCGGGCCTGGACCTGCTGGCGGATCGCCGGGGCCAGCGCCAGCAGGGTCGAAGCGGCGGCCTGCACGGGGGCGGACACGGACAGGTACTGATCCGCCAGGAAGGCCAGGCCCTCCAGATGGATCGCCGCGCCGGGTCCCCGCACGGCGATCCACCCGAGCTTCAACTGGGGCAGGGCCGCCACCTTGCTGAGGCCCGACAGGAGGAAGACCGGGCAGGGCGGCGCGGCATCGGCCAGGGCCGTGGGCAGGCGGTCCGCTGCGGCCTCCAGGGCGTAGTCCGCGAAAACCTCGTCCACCAGGAGGGCGAGGCCCCGCCGGGCGCAGAGCTCCGTGAGCCCGGCCCACTCGGTTTTCGACAGGAAATGTCCCGTGGGATTGTTGGGGTTCACCACCACGATGGCCCGGGTGCGGGGGCCCGCCGCGGCCTCCAGGGCGCCCAGATCCAGGTGCCAGCGGTCGTGGAAGTACGAGGGCACGGCCCGGGCGTGCAGGCCCTCCAGCCGCGCCAGCCAGTCGAAGAGCGGGTAGCTGGGGCTGGGCACCAGCACCTCGTCGCCGGGATCGCCCAGCAGCTTGAACAGCAGGCCGTAGCCCTCGCTGGTGGAGGCGGTGAGCAGCAGATCGTCGGCGCGCAGTCCGTGGCCGTGGTGGGCGGCGATGGCCTCCCGGGCGGCGCAGGAGCCCTGCGGATCGGGGTCGTAGGCGAGCACCGCGGGCCCGGACAGGGCCGCCCGGATCTCCGCTTCGGGGTAGGTGAATCCGCAGCGGGTGGGGTTCGAGGCGGTGAGATCGAGGATCTCCCGCCCCTCCGAGCGCAGCCGCGCCAGCGCCGCCGACAGGGCGTTCGATTCGAAGCCTTGCGGCAGGCGGGAGGACAGGCGCATGGGACCAGGGTAGACGAATTGCCTGCGGCGCCTGTTTCCGGGGTGGATAATCGACCCATCCATCAGGAGGTTCCCATGGCGAAGACTCCCAAGGTCGCGGTGCTGCTGGCCGGATGCGGCCATCTGGATGGCGCGGAGGTGCGCGAGGCGGTGCTCACGCTGCTGGCCCTGGACCAGCACGGGGCGGTCTTCCAGTGCATTGCGCCCAATGCGCAGCAGCACCACGTCATCAACCACGCCACCGGGGA
>DPRT01000076.1:0-6494 GCA_003538615.1 Holophagaceae bacterium
CCGGCCTTCGGCGGCGACTTCGAGGTGGTGCACGGCACCGAGCTGGTGGCGAAGCTCATCAGCGAAGGCAAGCTGAAGATGGAACAGACCGTGGATGTGGACCTCACCTACCACGATCCGTGCTACCTCAGCCGCATCAACGGCCAGGTGGAAGCGCCCCGGGCCATCCTCGGCGCCATCCCCGGCGTGAAGCTCACGGAGATGGAGAAGCACGGCGAAGCCACCATGTGCTGCGGCGCCGGCGGCGGGCGCTTCTGGCTGGAGGAGCACCTGGGCAAGCGCGTGAACCACGAGCGCTTCGAGCAGGCCATGGAGACCAAGGCCACCACCATCGCCGTGGGCTGCCCCTTCTGCAACGTCATGCTGAACAACGCGGCGGGGGAGACGGGTCACGAGACTGTGGCCACCACGGATGTGCTGGAGCTGGCGGCCAAGGCGCTGAAGGCCTGAGTCGCCAGCCCGAGTCAACGGGGACAACCACAGGCCCGGCTGAGCTCCATCACGGGCCTTCTTCAATCCGAGGCGCACATGCATCGCATCTCCCCGTCCGATTCCCGGCGGCCCGCGCCGCGGCCATGGATTTCCATCCTTGTCACAGGCCTGAGTCTGGTTGCGGCTCTTGCCTGCGGCGGCGGAGGCGGCGGAGTGGGGGCCACCCCGACGGCGCCCCCGGCATCCCCCACCGCTCCAAGGATCACGACGGCCACCATGGCCTGCCCGCCGGATACCCCCTCCTTCCTCCTGACGGTGCCCGGCTCGAATTTCAACAGCACCTCCGTGATCCTCGTCAATGGGCGAGAGGTCCCGACCACCTTCCTGGGGCCGGACCGCCTGTCGACCTTCGTCAACGCCCAGGAATTGGCCTCCGGCGGGAGTTGCCAGGTTCGGAATTCGGCGCCAGCGAGAGAATTGTCCGAGCTGAAGGCCATCACCTCGGCCACCTTCAAGGCCGGCCAACCTGCCCCAACCGTTTCCCCGAACCAAGTGGTTGCAGGCGCCGCTGCATTCAAGCTCTCGATGTGGGGTCTTCCTGTGGACGCCAACTCCGTCATCGTCTGGAATGGGCTTGCGATGCCGACGACCATCGACGCCTCCTGGGGTTCCGCCTCGACGACCATTCCCGCTTCGGAGGTTGCCAAACCGGGCTATGCCGTGGTTGCCCTCTACAACCGCGGTGGCTGGATCACGCCTGCCCAGATCGTGAACATCACGGTTAATCAACAGGCCGCTGGAATCATGGAAAGCCCCGATGGTGGCCAGCTTCTGGCCATCGTTCCTGATACAAGCCCCACCCATGCCGGCCAGCTGATCCGGATCGACCCGGAGACGGGGACGGTGTCTCCGCTGGCCGCCCTCGGCCAGCCCACCTCGATGGTGGCTGCGAGCGACAAGGGTTCACTCTACCTGGGCTCGCGATGGTCGAGACGTGTGCGTCGTTTGTCATGGCCAGGTCTGGTGGAGACCGCGGCCTTCGATGTACCGTCGGGAGGGGTGGAAACCCTGCTCGCTGTGCCGGGTTTACCCGGATCGATACTGGTTGGGCAGTCCACCCTGTTCGGACCCCAGGATGTCGTGATCTATGACGGCGGTTCGGGTCGTGCGAAGCATGGGGCCGTCTACGGTTCCAGGGATTGCCTTGCCCTTGACGAGTCGGGGGGAAGGCTCTATGCCCTGGACAATGGGCTTTCGTCCTTTGAGCTGACCGCTTATGCCGTGGATACAGATGGGCTCACCCAGCTTGGCCGATCACAGACTCTCACCGTCGGGTTCGGGACTGGGCTTGCGGCATGGGGCGGGCATATCTACACCAGCAACGGTCTGGTCGTCGACGCCGACACCTATGCCACGCTTCCGAAGCGCATCCCGGCCGCCTCGGACTCACAAATTCTCCTGGATCCACCGAACAACCGGATCTATTTCGTGGGCTCATCGGGCCAGTACGGAACGGCCTATCTGATGGTGTACGAACTTGCCTCTCTGAATCAGGTGGGTGCCCTGGTCCTCCACGGCGTGCGGAACCTGCCCCTGCGGATCGCGCGATGGGGACGCAATGGGCTGGCTGTGGTTCAGGATGCTGCCTATGGGAATGACCCTGGCATGTACATCTTCCGGACCGATTTGGTGAGGCCTTTCTAGGGTAAAGGTCCGACCGGCCCAGCCGCCAGCTGTCGCTCCGCCGCCTGTCCTCCACTTGAGGCGGTGACCTGCTTTCGCGCAGGGGTGTCAAGTGGAGGCGGTACCCTGGTCAGGTGCCAGGAAGGGACGATCCATGAGAGCAATGCTGCTGGCCCTACTGTTGAGCTGCGCCTTCACGCCGGCCCAGACCTCCGGGCCCCCGGAGCGCCGTGTGGACAGCGTGGATCCCTTCATCGGCACGAAGGGCATGGGCCACTGCTACCCCGGCGCCACGGTGCCCTTCGGCTTCGTGCAGCTGAGCCCAGACACGGACACGGCGAAGTATTCCCTGGACGGGAAGACCTACCGCAAGGAGGTCTACCGGTACTGCGCGGGCTATCAGCATGGGGATCCCACCATCGTGGGTTTCAGCCACACCCACCTCCACGGCACGGGCCACTCGGACCTGGGCGACTTCTTGGTGATGCCCACGGTGGGGCCGCTGAGGCTGGAGCCGGGCAAGGCGGACCGTCCTGGCAGCGGGTATCGTTCCCGCTACCGGGACGAGGTGGCCCGGCCCGGCTACTACGCGGTCCAGCTCACCGACCCCGGCGTGAAGGCCGAGCTCACCGCCACCTCCCGGGTGGGGCTCCACCGCTACACCTTCCCCCGGAGCGCCGAGAGCCGCCTGGTGCTGGACCTCGTCCATGCCATCTACGATTACGAGGGCAAGGTGCTCTGGTCGCGGGTGCAGGTGAAGGGGCCCGATCTGGTGGTGGGGACCCGTCATACGCGGGGCTGGGCGCGGGACCGCCATCTGTACTTCGCCATGTCCTTCAGCAAGCCCTTCAAAGCCTACGGCCAGCAGGGCGAGCCCGCCTCCGTCTATCGGGGCTTCTGGCGCAAGTGGGACCAGACCCGGAATTTCCCCGAGATGGCGGGGACGCGGCTCCGCCTGCACTTCGACTTCGACACAGAGGAAGGGGAGACCGTCCTGGTGAAGATGGGGCTGTCGGCCGTGAGCGAGGAGGGGGCCCTGGCCAACCTCCGAGCGGAGGTTCCGGGCTGGGACTTCGACGGTGTGGCTGCCGCGGCCTCGGCGGCCTGGGAGAAGGAGCTCTCCCGGATCGACTTCGCGGGCACGGCATCCCAGCGACGGACCTTCTATACGGCTTTCTACCACAGCCTCCTGGGGCCCGTGGAGTTCCAGGATGTGGACGGGCGCTACCGCGGGGTGGACGGGGCGGTCCACGAGGCCAGGGGCTTCACCAACCACACGGTCTTCAGCCTCTGGGACACCCACCGGGCGCTGCATCCCCTCTACACCCTCATCCAGCCCCGACGGGCCGGGGACATGGTGCAGTCCATGCTCGCCCACTACGACCAGACGCCCTGGAAGATGCTGCCGGTCTGGAGCCATCACGGGCAGGAGAACTGGTGCATGACCGGCTACCACGCGGTGAGCGTCCTCGCTGATGCCTGGACCAAGGGCCTCCGCGGCTTCGATGGGGAGCGGGCCTTCGCCGCGATGAAGGCCACGGCCACGAAGTCGGAGTTCGAGGGACTGGGCGACTACCTGAAATTCGGCTGGGTGCCCGATGAGGGGAACGACGCCAGCGCCTCCAAGACCCTCGAGTACGCCTACGACGACTGGGCCATCGCGCAGATGGCACGAGCCTTGGGGAAGCCGGCGGAGGAGGCCGAGTTCCTGCGCCGGGCCCGTTCCGGCCGGGCCCTCTGGGATCCCAAGACGGGCTTCGTGCGGGCCCGGAAGCGGGACGGCAGCTGGCGCGAGCCCTTCGATCCACTCCAGACCCATGACCAGGGCTACATCGAGGGGAATGCCTGGAACTACACCCTGGCCATGCCCCACGACGCCGCCTGGCTGGTGAAGCAGGCCGGCGGCCCCGCAGCCTTCGGGCGCCGCCTGGACCAGCTCTTCACCATGCCCCTGGACGACCGCTTCTTCGCTGGCACCGAGGATCTGGGGCGGGTGTCCATGATGGGCACCTATGCCCACGGCAATGAGCCCAGCCACCATGTCCCCTACCTCTACGCCTGGGCCGGCCAGCCCTGGAAGACTCAGGAACGGGTGCGCGCCATCCTCGGGCAGATGTACCAGGACCGGCCCGATGGTCTTTGCGGCAACGACGATGTGGGCCAGTTGTCCGCCTGGTACCTCTTCAGCGCCCTGGGCTTCTACCCCGTGGCGCCGGGAAGCGGCCAGTATGTCATCGGCGCCCCGGCCAGCCGGGAGGTGGCCATCGCCCTCGAGAACGGGCGGCGCCTGCTCCTGCGGGCCCCGAGGCTCGATGCCGAGAACCTCTACATCCAGGGCATCACCCTGAACGGCCAGCCGTGGGACAAGGCCTATTTCCGCCATGCGGACCTGGTGCGGGGTGGCGAGATCGTGTACCACATGGGCCCCAGGCCCAACAAGGCCTGGGGCACCGCACCCGGGTCCCTGCCGGATTCTCTGCCACTGGAGTGAAAGAGGTCCTCCCCGATTCCGATAAGCTGGTTCCATGCCGCTCGATCCCCGCCTCCTCGAGATCCTCTGCTGTCCTGCCTGCCACGGCGACCTGGTGGAGCTGCCGGAGGCGCTGCACTGCCAGGGCTGCGGCCTGCGCTATCCCATCGAGGACGGCATCCCCGTGATGCTGGTGGACCAGGCGAAGAAGGCGGATCAATGAGGCTCGACCGCGCCCAGGCCGAATCGCTGCTCCACCGCATGGCTGGCCGCAAGGTGGCCGTCCTGGGCGATGTGATGCTGGACGAGTACCTGTTCGGCGAGGTGAACCGCATCTCGCCGGAGGCGCCTGTGCCCATCGTGCGGGTCGTCCGCGAGCTGGCGGTGCTGGGCGGCGCGGCCAACGTGGCCGCCAACCTCAAGGCCCTGGGCGCGGAGCCCCTGCTCATCGGCACCCTCCAGAAGGATGCCGCGGGCGACCGGCTGCTGGGCTTGCTGGGCCGGCTGGGCATCTCCATTTCCGGGCTGGTGCTGGATGCCTCGCGCCCCACCATCATCAAGACCCGCGTCATCGGCCAGCAGCAGCAGATGCTCCGCATCGACCGCGAGGAATCCGGGCTTCCGGAAGCGGCGGTGCTGATGGGCCTGCGGACCCGCCTGGAGCAGGCCCTGGAAGAAGCCTCGGCCCTCATCGTGTCGGATTACGCCAAGGGTGTGGTGAACGGCCCCGTGATGGAGGCCGTGCGCGCCATCTGCGCCGCCAGGGGCCTGCCCTGGATCGTGGATCCCAAGCCCGCCCACAAGGCCCTCTACCGGGGTGCCACGGTCATGACGCCCAACACCAAGGAGACCGCTGAGCTGGCCCAGTGTCCGGCGAAGACGGATCTGGAGGTGGCGGAGGCGGGCCGGGCCATCCTCGCCGAGCTGGGCCTCCAGGGCCTGCTGGTGACGCGCAGTGAGCGGGGCATGGCGCTCTTCGCACCGGATGGCGACCACGAGGCGCCGTGGATGGTTCCCACCGAGGCCCGGGAGGTGTTCGACGTGAGCGGCGCGGGCGACACGGTGATCGCCGCTTTCAGTGCCGCCATCGCCGCCGGCGCGGACTGGCGCGAGGCCGCCATGCTGGCCAATGCCGCAGCGGGCGTGGTGGTCGCCAAGGTGGGCACCGCCACCGTCACGCCCGCCGAGCTCCTGGCGCACTACCGGGAGCAGGAAGCGAATTGATGCAGGGCGGGGCTGCCGCGCCCAGCGCGGAACCCCCGGGGAGCATCAGTTCCGCAGTTCGATGGCCAGCAGGAAGCGGTCGCCCTTGGCGAGGCGTTCCTTCACCTGGGTGAAATTCAGATCGAAGGTCTCGGTTTCGCCGGGCTTGATGGTGCCGACCTTGGTGCCGCCGGAGGCCACGCCCAGCAGCTTCCCGTCCCGGTCCAGCACGGCCACGGCGAAGCCTGGGATTTTGGGGTACTTGCCGGTATTCGTCACCTCGACCTGGGCCCGCGTTCCGAATTCAGCGCCTTTGAGGATGTTGAAGAAGCCGGGCTTCACCACGCGGCGGTTGAAGAAGATGCTGTGGACCTTGAGATCGTCCACGTTCACGGACAGGGGGATCATGCGGTCCCAGGCGAAGGTGAAGGTCTCGGCGAAGTAGGAGAGCGAGGCCTCGGACACCGGCGCCAAGGCTGCGGGCGCAGGAGGCGGAGCGGGCGGAGCCTGGGTCAGGCAGAGGAGGGCGGCGAGGGCGAGGGGCTGCATCTCAGTTCTTGCCGAAGAGGCCGCCGAAGAGGCTCTTCTTGGGAGCGATCTCCAGGGAGGAAGGATCGAGCGAGGGGGCGCCGCCGCTCCGTTCGCGGCGCTGGCGCTCGAAGACCGGCCGGAGGCCGGGCACCTTGTGGGCCTCCAGCCAATTCTC
>DPRT01000076.1:6515-7352 GCA_003538615.1 Holophagaceae bacterium
CCAGCCCGCAGGGCGGCCCGGAGGTCCTCCTGGGACAGGCGCACCGTGGCGGTGGCGGGCCCCTGGCCGATCCCGGGCAGCCGCCCGGAGGCGGTGGGGGTGTCGCTGTCGGGCAGGGGCATGCTGGCTCCACCCAGGGTGGCCTCCAGGGCCGACAGGGTGGCTTCCATGTCCATGGAGGACGGATCCTTGGGGGTTCTCGCGGGCTGGGCGGGAGCGGGCGTCCCCGCGAACAGCTTGTCGATGGCGTCCCGGGCGGAGGAGTACCCGCCGGTCAGGGTGCTTTCGCCGGCTTCCGGCACGATGACAGCCGGGGGTGGAGTGGGCTCGGCCTTCGTCTCGGGGAGGGCCGAGGGCAGGTCCACCAGGGTCTTTTCCAGGATCTCCGAATCCACCCCTTCCAGATCGCCCAGGGTCAGGGAGGAGGGCGTCAGGGGGGCCTGGTTCAGCGCCGCGGCCACGGCCTCCCGGTCAAAGCTGGCGGTGGCGGCAGGCGCCTCGGCCAGCAGCCGCTGGACCACGTCGCCCACGGGGAACACGCCGCCGCAGGAGAAGCACCGGGCCCGGCGGATGGCGGGCCGCAGCCGCTCGGCGCGGAGGCGGTAGCGGGTGGAGCAGCTGGGGCAATGGATCGCTTCGGCCACCTGGAACTCCTGGAGTTTCAAGCAGGATAGCACTCCAGGCGGGCGCGGCCAAACCGCGGGTATCCTCATCGGACGGAGGTCCGGTGCGGGGCGTGTTCATCACCATCGAGGGCGTGGAGGGGTCCGGGAAATCCACCCAGATGCTGCGGCTTTCCGAGCGGCTCCGGCACCTCGGCCTGCCCCTGGTGGTGTC
>DPRT01000076.1:7383-10246 GCA_003538615.1 Holophagaceae bacterium
CTGGTGCTGCGGGGGCTGCGGCCCAGCCTCACGGTGCTGCTGGACATGGATCCCGAAGCCTCGCTCCAGCGCGTGGAGGTGCGCAACCTGTCCCTGGGCGCCGAATTCGCGGAAACCCGGTTCGATGAAGCGGCCCTGGACTTCCATCGCAAGGTGCGGAACCGCTTCCTCGCCATCGCCCAGACCCATCCCGCCCGGGTGGCCCTGGTGCCCGCCCGGGATCCGGTGGAGCAGGTGGAAGCGGCCATCTGGGCCCGCGTGGCGCCACTGCTGCGCAGCGCCGGTTTCGTGGTCGACTGATGTTCGCGCCGGAAGTCGTCGGCCACCGGGCCATCCGCCAGCGCCTGCTGGACCGCCTCCAGGGGGGGCGGATCCGCGGCTCCCTGCTCTTCACGGGCCCCGAGGGCATCGGCAAGCGCCGCGTGGCGCTGGAACTGGCCCGCCGCGAGATCTGCCTCCGCCGGAACGCCTGCGGCCTGTGCGAAGGCTGCCGCATGCTGCTGGGCGACGACCTGCCCTTCGAACTCCCGAACCTGCTGCGCATCGCGCCCGAGGGCAAGGCGGGCGTCATCCGCATCGACCAGATCCGGGAAGGCCTCGATTCCAACAACCAGCCCCGGTTCAGCCGTGGCGTCATCGAATGGGCCTCCCTGGCGCCCGCCGTGGGCTGCCACCGGTGGATCGTGGTGGAGGAGGCCCACCGTCTCAACGAGTCCAGCGGCAACATCCTGCTCAAGACCTTGGAGGAACCCCCCGAGGGCACCCATTTCGTCCTGGTGACGCACCGCCCCGAAGCCCTGCTCCAGACCATCCGCAGCCGCTGCGAACGGATCCCCTTCGCGCCCCTCAGTTTCGACGAGGCCTGGGCCGTGGCGGCGCGGCTGGGCTGGGCCGAGGCCGAGCGCCCCCGTTGGACGGCCCTGGGCGAAGGCAGCCTGCGGTTCCTGGAGGAGGCCGCCTTCCGCCGTGCCGAGGCCCAGGTGGAAGCCTGGCTGGCCCTGCTGGGCGGGCGGCCCTTCACCGAAGCGGGCGAGGCCCTGCTGCCGGAAAAGGATTCCCTCCTGGCCCAGGGCGAGCAGCTGCGCCAGCCCCTGGAGCTGCTCCTGCGCCTGCTGACGGACCTGGCGCGGATTCGTGCCGGTCAGACCCCGGCCCTGGAACCCTGGCGGCATGCCCTGGAAGCCCTGGCCGCCCAGCCCCGGAATCTGCGGTCCCCGCAGGAGGCCGCCCTGGAGGCTCTGCGCCACCTGCCCCGGAACCTCAGCCCCGAACCGCTGCTGCGGGAGGTGGGGCTGGCGCTGCAGGGGGCGTGATCCGAATCACGGGTATCCGGGCTAAACTGGGTTCAGGAGTCGAGACTCCTGAACTGGAGCCCGCCATGTCCGAACCCCTCTACGGCCACGACCTGCTGACCCTGCTCATGGACAAGGGCGGAAGCTGCAGCCTGGAAGACCTCCGGGCGGCCTCCGTGGCCGCCCACGGGGCCTCGGCCACCTACTGCAACTGCCACGGGGACAGCTTCGACTTCGACGGCGTCATCGCCTTCCTGGGCCACAAGGGCAAGATCCAGGTGGCCGGCGGCACCGTGACCCTGGGCATGGCCCCCGCCTGCCAGCACTGAATCCGGGGAGAAGCGCCCTTCTGGTCGTTCCAGGGCGGGTTTTTGCTAGGCTTTCCATGCAGACTTCGCCCGTGGCCCCATGAATCCCTCCCCAGAGGTGTCCATTCCAAAATTCGCACCCAGGCCCTTCCTCCTCTGGCTGGGCGCAGGGGTGCTTGCCCTGAATCTGTTCGTCCTGCTCATGGCGGGGGTGTCCCTGCAGAGGAGCTGGCGGAATCACCAGGATCGGGCGGTCGCCTCAGTCCAGAACCTGGCTCAGGTGCTTGACCGCACCGTGGCGGATACCTTCCGCAAGGCCGATCTCGCGGTGCTGGCCATCAAGGATGAGGCCGAGCGATCCGCCGGGGATTTCCGGAAGGGCCGCCCCGACCTGGATGCCTTCATCCGGCGGCAGCATGAACGGGCCCCCGAATTGCTGGCCCTCCGCATCTCCGATGCCCAAGGGGTGATCCGGCGCGGCAGTGGTCCCGGGGTGGGTGCCTACGCCAATGTGGCGGACCGGGAGCATTTCATCCGCCTCCGGGAGGATCCCAAAGCCGGTCCCGTCATCTCCAAGCCCATCGTGGGACGGCTCACGGGAATCTGGGTGATCATCCTGGCCCGGCGCCTCGACCATCCGGATGGCAGCTTCGCGGGCATGGCTCATGCCGTGATCGCCCTGGACCAGTTCAACCAGGTTTTTTCCGCCCTGGATGTGGGGCCGCGCGGATCGGTGGCGCTGAGGGACCTGGACCTGGGGCTGGTGGCCCGGCATCCCGAGCCCCTCAGCGCGGGGACGGCCATCGGCCAGCGGAATGTCTCCCGGGAGTTCACGGCCTTCGCCCAGTCGGGTCAGGGCCTTGGCACCTACCGGGCCCTCACGCCCTTCGACCAGGTTCAGCGGACTTTCGCCATCCGGCGCATCGCTGGCCAGCCCTTCTACCTCCTGGTCGGTCTGGCCGATCAGGACTACCTGGCGCCCTGGCGGGCGGAGCTGGCCCAGGAAGCCGCAGAGGTGGTTCTGTTCGCAGCCCTGACCCTGGTTGCCGCCTGGCTCCTGCGCCGGGCCTGGCTCCGGCAGCAGGCGGCCCATGAGCAGCTGGAAGTCCTGCTGGCCGAGGTGAAGACCCTGGGCGGCATGCTGCCCATCTGCAGCCACTGCAAGAAAATCCGCGATGACAGGGGCTACTGGAACCAGATCGAGGCCTACCTGAACGAGCACACCGATGCCGAATTCACCCACGGCATCTGCCCGGACTGCGC
>DPRT01000114.1 GCA_003538615.1 Holophagaceae bacterium
AGATCGGCGACTTCAAGTTCAACAGCCCCTACGGCCCCGACCTCAAGCGCTGGCTGCGCCAGGGCATCGGCCTGCACCACGCGGGCCTGCTGCCCAAGTACCGCATCCTCGTGGAGCGGCTGGCCCAGAAGGGCCTGCTCAAGCTCATCTGCGGCACCGACACCCTGGGCGTGGGCATCAACGTGCCCATCCGCACCGTGCTCTTCACCAAGCTCTGCAAGTACGGCGGCCAGAAGACCTCCATCCTCAGCGCCCGGGACTTCCACCAGATCTCCGGCCGGGCGGGCCGCAAGGGCTTCGACACCGTGGGCTACGTGGTGGCCCAGGCGCCGGAGCATGTGATCGAGAACATGCGCCTGTCGCAGAAGCCCGGGAAGAAGTTCGTGAAGCGCCCGGCGCCGGAGCGCAACTACGCCCACTGGGACAAGACCACCTTCGAGAAGCTCCAGGCCGCGGCACCGGAGCGGCTGGTGAGCCGCTTCCAGGTCAGCCACGGGATGCTGCTCAACGTGCTCAGCCGCCCGGATGACGGGTGCCAGGCCATGCGCGCCCTCATCCACGACAGCCACGAGACGGAGCACCAGAAGGCGGCGCACTTCCGGCGCGGCTGGCAGCTCTTCAAGACCCTGGTGGTGCGCGGCATCGTGGCCTTCGTCCCCCCGGACGAGCGCGGGCGGAAGCTGCGCGTGAACGCCGACCTCCAGGCCGACTTCAGCATGGATGAGACCCTCAGCCTCTACCTGCTGGACACCCTGCCCCAGCTGGATTCCGAATCGCCGGACTACGCCCTGGACCTCATCACCCTCGTGGAGAGCATCCTCGAGAACCCGGACTTCATCCTGCGCAGCCAGCTCCACAAGCTGAAGGGCCAGGCCGTGGCCGAGATGAAGCTGGCGGGCCTCGAATACGATCAGCGCATGGAGGAGCTGGAGAAGCTCGAATACCCCAAGCCCCTGCGCGACTTCATCTACGCCACNNAGCTACCTGAGCTTCGCCGACTACGTGCGCACCTACGAGCTGCAGCGGGCGGAGGGCCTGCTGCTGCGCCACATCAACAGCACCTTCAAGGTGCTGTCCAAGACCGTGCCCGACGCGGCCAAGAACGCCGACGTGTGGGAGATGGAGGCCTACCTCGCCGCCATGCTCCGCCAGGTGGACTCCAGCCTGCTGGATGCCTGGGAGCAGATGCAGGACCCGGCCTTCGAACGGCAGGAGGAGGCCCTGGCCATGCCCGGCGCCGAAGAGGCCGCCCGGGACATCACCCGCAACCGGAAGGCCTTCGCCGCCGCCATCCGCGCCCGGCTCTTCGCCCTGCTCCATGCGTTGCACAGCGGGGACTGGGAGGAGGCCCTGGCCGGGCTCCAGGAGGCCGCGGGCGCGGATTCAGGGAACGTCCCCTGCGATGGCGAGGGCGAGCCCTGGACCGGGGAGCGCCTCAGGGCCCTCTTCGCCACCTACACGGCCACCCACGATGGCCCGCGCCTCGACCCCGAAGGCCGCAACCAGCGCCACACCTACCTCCAGCCCAAGCCTGCCGATCCGAAGGCCCTCATCGTCCAGNNTTCACTGCCCCCGCCCGCTGAGCGCCTGCAAGCCCACGCCAACGACGATGACGGCCAGCGCCACCCAGCGCATGGGCGTCATGGCCTCGCCCAGGAAGGCGCGGGCCAGGAGGGCGTTGGCGACGAACCCCAGGGCCAGGAAGGGGTAGGCGTAGTTCACCTGCACCATCGACAGGGCCCCAAGCCAGACCACCACGCTCACGGCATAGCAGGCCAGCCCCGCGATCACCCAGGGCTCCAGCATGAGCTTGAACAGCGGCCCGGCGGCCAGCTGCATGCCCCCGGCGGCCTGGAGGCCCTTCTTGAGGCAGATCTGCGCGGCGGCGTTGAGGAGCACCCCCAGCACGATGAGGGGGATGGCCTTCAGGTTGGGGCTCATGGGCGCTCCGGTGCGGGATCGGTCTTCTTCTTCAGCAGCAGGATCTGGCCGCCGCCCGTGGGCACGGCCAGCAGCACTTCGAAGCGGGCGCGAGTGGCCGGCGTCATGCCCCAGGCGTCCTGTTCCCATTCGTCGCGCTGGGCCACGAGGCGGGATCCGGGCTCCATCCTGTCCAGGGCCTCGGCGGTCCGGATCTCCGGCATGAGATGGCCGGTGTAGACCATGACGCCGCTGCGGATGGTCTGCCAGTAGAAGACCTGGCGGCCTGCGATCAACGGTTGGACAGCGGCTGTCCATCGGCGGTAGGACTTCAGGACATCCAGCCGGTGGAACCCCCAGGTCCCCCCCACCAGATAGAACAGGCCCAGGCTCAGGGCCACTCCGGGCACCAGGCTCCGGGCGTGCTTCTGCCAAGCGCGGAGGGCCACGAAGGCCGTGCCCCCCACCAGGAGGAGGGCCATGAGGCGGATGGGGCCGAGGAATGGGGCCACCTGCGCCTGCAGCTTCGCGCCGCCCGCCCCGAGGGCCACGGCAGCCAGGGCCAGGGCGGGCAGAGCCAGCCCTCCCGCCAGCAGGAGGCCCAGGCGGCGGGCGCGCCCGGCCTCCATCCGCCGGAACAGGTCCGCCAGCAGAAGGGCCAGGAAGGGGTAGCTCATCAACAGATACTTGCCCTGCTTGCTCTGGACGATGCTGAGGAAGGCGAAAGGCACGAGGAGGGCCAGCAGCAGGAACCGTTTCGCGGGATCCTCCAGGCGGCGCTCCCGGCGCAGATGCAGCGCCAAGGCCGGAAGCAGCAGCACCCAGGGGAAGAAGTCGCCCAGGATGTACTCGAAGTACTTCCACCAGGGGTGGATGTGGTCCCAGGCCTTGGTGGCCCGCTCAAGGTTCTGGAAGATGATCAGCTCGTAGGCGTAGCGCGCTCCGCCCTTCAGGCCCGCGGCCACGTACCAGGGGGCGACGATCAGCAGAGTGAGGCCCAGCCCCGCCAGGATGCCCGCCCGGCGCAGGACGGCGAAGTCCCGCTGCCAGAGGAGGAAGGCCCCCAGCACGAGGATCGAAAGCACGGGCGCCAGGGGCCCCTTGGCCAGGAAAGCCAGGGCCAGCCAGACATAGGCTTTCAGGAACCAGCGGCGGTGCTCCCCGGGGGCGGCCTCCTCGGCCTGTCCCCGCAGCAGGAGGTATCCCCCCAGCCAGCAGAACCAGCTCCAGGCCAGCAGGGCTGAGAAGAGCAGGTCGATCTGGATGAACTGGCTCTGCCAGAACCACAGGGGCGTGGCGGCCAGGATCAGGGCTGCGGTTTCGGCGGTGCCCGGCTCCAGGAAACGCACGGCCCAGCGGCGGAAGGCGGACAGGAAGGCCACGGCGGCGATCACCGAGGGCAGCCGCAGGGCCCAGGCCGCCACGCCCCCGGTGAAGCCCAGCCCCCCGGTGAGGGCATCCAGCAGCACCGAGGAGGCCTTCATCACCCAGTAGTAGAGGATGGGCTTCTCGCTGTAGGGAACGCCGTTCAGGTAGGGCAGCAGCCAGTCCCTCCGCAGGCGCATCTCCTTCACGCACTGGGCGAAGTCCGGCTCGTCCGGCGCCCAGAGGTCGCGCATGGGCAGCACCGCCAGCAGCAGCAGGGCGAAGAGCAGCTCCGGAGCATGGGCCCGCAGCCAGCCCGCCAGGCGGGCGCTGGATCCCGGACCAGGCTGGCGCTGTCCGGGGGACTGCTGGGGTCGCTGATGCGGGGATCCATTCATCCCACCATCTTCCCCCGGAAGCATCCTTCCCGCCCAGGCGTTAGAATGGGGACATGCTCCCCGCCCTCCTCAGCCTGATGCTCCTGTCTGCCCCGGCCTCCGCCGACGGTGTGAAGGAGGACATCAAGCAGGCCGGCAAGCAGATCGGCCAGGGTTTCAAGAAGGGCGGCAAGGCCGTGGGCCAGGCGGCCAAGAAGGGCGGCAAGGCCGTGGGCCGCGGCGCCAAGACCGCCGGCAAGGGCATCGCCAAAGGCGCCAAGGAGGCCGGCAAAGGCGTCAAGGAAGCGGTGAAGTAGGCCCTGCCCTACCGCCTCCGCGCCACCACGGCCGCCGGGTTGCGGGCCAGCTCCTCCCAGCCGGCCTTTTCAGCGGGGCCGAGCTTTGCCCAGTTGGCGCTCTTGGCCATCACGAGGACAGGCCGCGACGGGTCCTCCCGCTTCATCCGGTCCGCCACGGCGCTCAGCGCAGCCGGGTTCTCATTGAACCAGCGGGGAGCTTCGGCCCCCAGCCTGTCCCGGCCAAAGGCCAGCTCCCCCGTGCCCGCCACCACCACGGCCCGGGTGTGGGCATAGAAGGCCAGGCCCTGGAAGTAGTTCCCGTAGCTGATCCACTGGGCTCCCGCAGGAACCTGGCGCACCAGGCCCGCCACGGATTTGCCGGGGCCGGCAACGGACTGGGCCGCGAGGATCAGCACCCACAGTGCCGCTCCGAAGGCCGCCATGAGACGGGGGGCCGTGAGTCCCCTGGGGCGATGGGCCCACAGGCCGAGCCCGGCGAAGGCCCCCCCCAGGACGATCACCCAGACGTACCCGTTCAGGTCCTCCCGGAAGACCGCCGCGGCCAAAAGGAAGATCCCGCTGAGCAGCAACAGTTCTTTGCCCATGCGGCGAAGCGCGGCGGCTTCCTCGCCCTCGCGCTCGAAGGTGCAAGCCAGAGCCGCCAGGGGCACGATGGCCGGCAGGATGTAGGGCGCGAGCTTGGACCCGGAGAGGCTGAAGAAGGCCAGGGGCCAGAGGAAAGCCAGGGCCGTGATCCCGATGGTCCACCGGGCCAGGTGGTCCGCGCCCTGGGGTCCCCTCCCCTTCAGGAAGGCCCAGGTGCGCTTCAGCCCCACGGACATGGCCGAGAGCCAGGGCAGCACGCCCACCGCCAGGATGCCGATGAAGTAGAGCT
>DPRT01000048.1:0-2714 GCA_003538615.1 Holophagaceae bacterium
CCGAGGGCCCCCTTCCAAAAGGACTCATCATGCGCCGCCTCACGCTCCTCACCGCCGCCCTCATGCTTGCCGTGGCCCCCGCCGCCATGGCCAAGATGACCACCGTCAAGGGTGCCAAGTGCACCGCCTGCCACGAGGGCGCCCCCAAGGCCAAGAAGTTCAATGCCGCCACCGTGAAGATGCTGGCGAAGTACAAGGAAGCCCAGTGCAAGGACTGCCACGGCTGGGCCGATGGCAAGCTGACCACCATCAAGAAGAAGTAGTCGTTCTATCCTCCAGACATGAGAAGGCGCCGGGCAACCGGCGCCTTCTCATGTCTGGAGCCGCTAAAGGCCGAGCAGCGAACGGGCTTCCGCCTCCATGCGATCCAGCTGGGCGGCCTCTCCGCGGCTCTGAAGGTAGACCTTCAGCTTGGGCTCGGTACCGCTGGGACGGAAGGCGGCGAAGCCGCCGCTTTCCAGGCGGAACTTGAGCACGTTGCTGCGGGGGATCGGCAAGGCGCGGTCCCGCTGGTCCGGCCGGTCCAGGATGGGCTCGCTGCGGCCNNAGGGAAGCCAGCCCCGCCGCGCGGATGCGGCCCATGGCCTCGGCGAAGCGCTTGGCGCCGCCGGGTCGCGGATCCTCCAGGTTCACCAGGCGGTTGTGGAAGGTGCCGACCTTGGCCATGAGGGCGTCGACGGCCTCGAAGAGGGTGAGGCCCTTCGCCTTGTAATGCCCGGCCATCTCGGCGACCACCAGGGCCGCGGTGACGCCATCCTTGTCCCGCAGATCCGGCGGCAGCAGCATGCCGTAGCTTTCCTCGGCCCCGAAGGCATAGGGCTCGCCGAGGGCCTCCAGGCGGTCCATGCACACGGCGATGTTCTTGAAGCCGGTGAGGGTCCAGACCACCGGCAGGCCGTGGTGCCGGGCCACTTCGGCCATGAAATCGGAGGTGACGACGGTGCTGACTACGGCGCCCGCGCGGCCCCGCTGGGTGCAGAGGTAGTCGAGGGTGAGGGCGGCCAGGTCGTTGCCGGACATGAGCTCCCAGGCGCCGTTCCGTTTTGCCACCACGCCGATGCGATCTGCATCGGGATCGTTGGCGAGGATGAGCTCGGCGCCCATGGCCTCGGCCTCCTTGAGGGGCGCGGCATAGGCGGCCAGCTCTTCGGGATTGGGGCGTGGGGCCGTGGGGAAGGTGCCGTCCTGAAGGCCCTGGCTGGCGCTGATGATGAGGGGGATGGCGGCCAGCTCGAAGAGGGCGGGCACGAAAGCGATGCCCGTGCCGTGGAAGGGGGTGTAGAGGATCTGCGCGGGCTCGAAGGCCTCCGGCAGCTGGAGGAGGCCCTGGCCCATGGCGAGGTAGGCATTCTCCACGGCCACGGGGATCGGGGCGATGCGGCCCTGAGGGACGACGGGCGGTTCGGGCACCATGGGCAGGGCGGCCATGGCCGCCTCGATCTCTGCGTCCCAGGGCTCAACCACCTGGCCGCCCAGGTCGTTGTAGGCCTTGAAACCGTTGTATTCCTTGGGATTGTGGCTGGCGGTGATGATCACGCCGCAGGCCGCGCCGAGCTGGCGCATGGCGAAGCACAGGAAGGGCGTGGGCAGGGGCCGGGTGCCGATGAACACCTGGTAGCCCGCGGCGGCCAGCACCGAGGCACTCTCGGCGGCGAAGACATCGGAATTGATCCGCGTGTCGTAGCCCACCACGGCGATGGCCTTCCCCGGCGCCCGGCGCTGGGCCACGGCGGCCAGGGCCAGGGTGGTGCGGCGCACATTGGGCCGGTTCATGCGGCGCAGGCCCGCAGCCATGAAGCCCCGGAGGCCGCCGGTCCCGAAGGCCAGAGGCTCGGAAAAGCGGTCCTCCAGTTCCGCCGCGGCCTTCGCATCACCGGCCTCGGCGGCCTGGAGCAGGGGCTCGAGCTCTGCGCGGTGCTCAGGCTCCAGGTGGGGAAAGGACAGGTACTGCCGTGCGGCGCTCAGGGACATGGGGACCTCGCTGCATCCATGCTACGTGATGGAGCGCCCGGAGTGGATCACGCGCCGCCCAGGGCGATGTCCTCCAGCAGGATGCTCAGGCCCGCGCTGCTGCCGTACCAGCGGAGGTCGCTGCCCAGGGCGGCGATGCGGGTGAGGAAATCCCGCAGGTTGCCCGCGAAGGTGAGCTTGTCCACAGGCTCGGCCAGGACGCCATCCCGGATGCGGATGCCGCTGGCGCCCACGCTGAGGTCGCCGCTGACGGGGTCCACCGTGTGGAGGCCCATGATCTCGGTGATGAGCACGCCATTCCCGGCCATGCGGTAGAGGACATCCGGGGCCGCATCCCCAGGCAGGGGGAACAGGTTGAAGGTGGTGGCGCCGGGCTGGCTGCCGAAGCCCCGCCCTGCGCTGGCGGTGGGGGCCATGCCCATCTCCGCGGCAGTCTTGAGGGTGTGCAGGTAGGTCTTCAGCACGCCGCCCTCCAGCAGCACGTTGCGTCGCGTGGGCAGGCCCTCCGCGTCCCAGGGTTCGGTGCCCAGGGCCGGGCGTCCGGGCGCTTCGGCCAGGCGTCCGTCATCCACCAGGGTGAGCAGGGGCGAGGCGATGGCCTGTCCCAGCTTCCCCGCGAAGAGGCTGCGCTGCTTGAGCACGGATTCCGCGTCCAGCATGCCGGCCACGATGCCGAGCAGGTCCACGGCCACTTCCGGATGCAACACCACCGGGTACCTTCCAGCGGGCAGCCGCTGCGGGTG
>DPRT01000048.1:2729-4822 GCA_003538615.1 Holophagaceae bacterium
TGGCGGAGGCCTTCCGTGCCGCCGCTTCCAGGTCCTGCGCCCACCCGATGCGCTGCTCGGGCGTGATGGCCTCGACGGATGGATCGAAGCGGCCGGGGAGATCATCGGTCCCGGCGGGATCCGCCTGCCGCAGCCAGGGATCCTCGTCGCCGAGGGCGCTCAGCTCCCAGGCCTGGGCGAAGAGGCCGCGGAAGTCCACCGCGGCGAGATCCGTGGTGGTGGCCAGCCCCGTGCGATGGCCCTTGCCCCCGCTGCGGATGACGCGCACGCCGAGGCCACCGCGCTTGCTGGCGGTGAGGTCCTCCAGGGCGCCGTTCTGGACCTTGGCCTTGCGGCTGCGGGAGACGGAGACGAAGGCCTCGGCGCCTTCCGCGCCCAGGCTCAGGGCATGCCGGATGCCGTCCTGGAGCCGGGCTTCGAGGGATTCGGGAATGAAGGATTCAAAGGGGCTGGTCATGCCAGAAGTCTCGATCAGAAGGCAAGCTGTTATTGGGAGATCAAAGGACGCTTGGCAGGGGCTCGGCGGTGCCGCCCACGACGAGGGCCGGGCAGAGGATGGTGGGCAGGGCGTCGCTCACGGGCACGCCCTGGCCATCCTTGCCGCAGGTGCCGATGTCGAAGTGGTGCAGNNCCGCCGCCCATGTGCTTCACCAGCAGGCCGCGGTCCAGGTCCCGGAGGATGGCTTCGGGAGCCTCGCTCCCGGCGGCCAGGAAGGTGTTGCGCATGCGGGGGATGGGCAGGTGGCGGTAGCTCTCCCGGCGCCCGTTGCCCGTGGGCTCCGTGGCCATCTTCCGCGAGGTCTTCCGCGACTGCAGGTAGGCCTTCAGGATGCCGTTCTCGATGAGCACCACCCGGCTGACGGGATGGCCCTCGTCGTCGATGGCCTGGCTGCCGCGTTTGTGGGGCAGGGTGCCGTCGTCGATGATCGTCACGCCTTCCGCTGCGACCTGCTGGCCCAGCTTNNCCGGCGGGGGCGGGCTGGGCGTCCAGGGCCTGGATGGCCAGGCGCGCAGCCTCATGCACGGTGCGGGCCACGGCCTTATCCGTGAACAGCTCGAAGCCACGGGTCTCGCCCAGGGCCTGGTAGCCGGTCTGGAGCTGGATGCCGTCTCCCGCGGTCACGTTGGCACGGAGCACCACCTGGGTGCGGTGGTCCTCCGTGAGGGTGCCCGACCAGGCACCATCCCGGGCTTCGGCAGCCGCGATCCACACCTGCTGGGTGCTGTCGCCGTAGCCCGCGGAGACCTGCTTCAGGGCGCCGGGCCGCAGGGCCTCGGCATGGGTTCGCGCCAGGGCCTCGGCGCGACGGACGAGGGCCACCTTTTCGTTGAGGGGCACCAGGCCCGGATCACGCTCCACGGGGCTGGGCGTCGGATGGCGCTGCAGGGCCAGGGCCGGGATCTCCGCGGCCCCGCCCGTTCCCGGCGCGGCGAGGGTGTGGGCGGCCTCGATCAGCTCATCGAATCCCGGAGCGATGAGGTCCGCGAAGCGGGTGGTTTCCCCTTCCATCAGGCGGAGGCTGGCCCCGAAGGTCTCCGAGGCGAGCACGTCCTCCATGCGGCCATCGTCCATGCCCAGGGCATGGGCCCGGCGCCGCTCCACGAAGACTTCGCCGTAGTCGCCGCCCCGGCTGAGGAGGGCCGACAGGATGCCGCGGAGCTGATCGGCAGTGAAAGGTGCGGGCATCGGAGCTCTCCAGATCCGCGTGCGGCGGACCTTCCAGTCTGCCAGAACGGCCGCCTCGCCCTCCGCGAGGATTCCGGACAGGTCCCGGCCGTCGTTGGGGATGACCAGGCTCGCATGGAGCGCGCGCTCCGGGGCGGAGGCCTGGGCCCGGAGCCGCGCCAGGGCAGCCGGCCGGGAGAGCCCGTCCCGGCGCATGAGCCGATCCAACCGCAGGTCTTCGGGCGCATCCACGGTCCAGAAGGCATCGAAGTGGTGGCTCCGGCCGCGTTCCACCCAAAGCGCCGCGTCCAGAACCACGCCGCGGGTCGACGCGGGCAGCGCCTTCAGACGGTCCTCCAGCAATGCCTCGATGCGGGGATGGAGGATGGCGTTGAGGCGGGCGCGGGCCGAGGCATCGGAGAACACG
>DPRT01000181.1 GCA_003538615.1 Holophagaceae bacterium
TCGGCGGTCTCCTCGTTGGCCACCAGCTGCACCAGGCCCCAGCGGTCCCGCAGATCCAGGAAGACCAGGGAGCCCAGGTTGCGCACCCGGCGGCACCAGCCCAGCAGGCGCACGGTCTGGCCCGCGTGGTCGAGGCGCAGGTCGCCGTTGCGGTGGGTGCGTTGGAAGTCGCCGAGCCGGTCGAGTCTCATAGCCCTCCAGGATCGCACCCGGAAGGCCTGGGCTCAAGCAGGGGGAACCTGAAGCGAGGCTACCGGCGGATGAATTCCAGGCCTGTGAGCTGGCCGTTGGACCAGACCAGGGTCAAGGTTCCGGCGGGAAAGGGGTGGCCCAGGCGCACGGTTTCACCCTGCGGAGTTCTCTGGGCCTGCCGGTGCAGACGCACCTTGGACAGCCCGGTCGATGCCGGAAGGGGCTGAAGGAAGGGCCGGGCCTCGGCCGCGAACGACAACAGGGCCGACTCGTCCGGGAAGCTGCGGCGAAGCCCGGGTTCCTGCTGCCAAAGGGCCCGGGTTCCCTCCTCCGAGGCCAGCAGGTTGCAGGCCTCCCGGTAGCGCCGCCAGTCAGACTCGGCCCTGGCCCTTCGCAGGGCCTTCCGCTCCTGGTCGTTGGGCTCCTTGGTGGGTGAGAATTCCAGGCGGAGGATTCCTTCCCCGGGCACCTTCTCGAACAGGATGTTCTGCCGCACCTCGAGGGTGGCCCAGGCCCCGGCGGAGCCCTGCAGGGATGCCTGGAAGCCGTTGGGCCCCGCGAAACATTCGTAGCGATCCGCACCGGGCGCGCGGTCCGGCAGGTCGAGGAATTGAGCCCGATGGGCTCGCACGCGGTCAAGGAACACCTCCTCGCTGGGGTAGCGCCTCGCCAGGGCTGGGTTCGCGCGGTACAGCTGCCCGGCCTCGGCGTCGGTCCGCAGCCGCAGGGAGATTCCCAAGATCACGGTCCAGGCCCGGGCCTGGACCGCCTTCGACTGGCCGTAGAGGAAGAACCCGAGAAGGAGGGGGAGGGACAGGGCGCCGAGCGCCACTTTCAGTCCCAGGGAAGGTCCTCGCCGGCCTGCCCGGGGCCCTTCTTCGGAAGACCAGGCGCTCGAAGGCATGCCGCGTCAATTCTCGGGAAGGGGGGCCACGGCGCGCCGGGAGACCCGGAAGCGCCCCAGCCAGAGCCGGAACCGGTCCATGTAGAGGTAGATCACGGGGGTGGTGTAGAGGGTCAGGAGCTGGCTGAAAAGGAGTCCGCCCACGATGGCGATGCCCAGGGGCTGGCGCAGCTCGGAGCCGGTGCCCATGCCGATGGCCAGGGGCAGGCCGCCCAGCAGGGCCGCCAGGGTGGTCATGGTGATGGGGCGGAAGCGCAGCAGGCAGGCCTGGAAGATGGCCTTTTCGGGGGTGACGCCCTCGCGGCGCTCCACCTCGATGGCGAAGTCGATCATGAGGATGGCGTTCTTCTTCACGATGCCGATGAGCAGGATGATGCCGATGAAGGCGATGACGCTCAGTTCGGTGCGGAAGGCCAGCAGGGCCAGCAGGGCGCCCACACCGGCGGAGGGCAGGGTGGAGATGATGGTCAGCGGGTGGATGAGGCTCTCGTAGAGCATGCCCAGCACGACGTAGACCACCAGGAGGGCCGCCAGCAGCAGCAGGGGCTGGTTGGCGAGGGAGGCCTTGAAGGCCTGGGCGGTGCCCATGTAGCTGCCCCGCAGGGTGCCCGGCAGGTGGATCTCCTGTTCGGCCCGGTCCACGGCGGCCACCGCATCCCCCAGAGCCACGCCCACGGGCAGGTTGAAGGACAGGGTGACAGAGGGCAGCTGGCCCTGGTGGTTCACGGACAGGGCCGTGTTGCGGCGCTCCAGGCGGGTGAAGGCGCTGAGGGGCACCAGGCTGCCGGTGTTGGAGCGGACGTAGACATGGCGCAGCCCGTCCGGCGTCCCCATGAAGGGGGAATCCACCTCCATGACCACGTGGTACTGGTTCAGGGTCGTGTAGATGGTGGAGACGAAGCGCTGGCCGAAGGCGTCGTAGAGGGCCGCGTCGATGGCCTGGGGCCGCACGCCCAGGCGCGAGGCTGTGGCGCGGTCGATGACGAGGGAGGCCTCCAGCCCCTTGTTCTGCAGGTCGGAGTTCACGTCCGCCAGCTGGGGCACGGTCCGGAGCTTCTGGAGCACCTTGGGGGCCCACTCGTAGAGCTCGCGGGCATCGTCGCCCTGGAGCGTGTACTGGTACTGGGAGCTGGAGGGCCGCCCGCCCAGGCGGAGATCCTGCACGGGCTGCATGAAGAGGGTGCCCCCGGCGATGTGGGCGGTCTTGCCCCGCAGCCGGCTGATGATCTGATCCGCGGAATCCTTGCGCTCGCTGTTGGGCTTCAGCGAGGCGAACATGCGCCCGGTGTTGCCGCCGCCCACGAAGGCCGTGACGTTCTCCACGGCGGGGTCGGCCTGCACGATGGCCACGTACTCCGTCATGAGCTTCTCCATGCCCGCGAAGGAGATGTCCTGGGCGGCCTGGATGGAGCCGGTGACGCGCCCGGTGTCCTGCTGGGGGAAGAAGCCCTTGGGGATGAACCAGTAGAGGGCCACGGTGGTGAGCACCGTGGCGATCCAGGTCATGGCCGTGGCGAAGGGGTGCCGCAGCACCCAGGCGAGGGAGGCCTCGTAGTGGCCCATGATCCACTGGAAGGCCCGCTCGCTGGCCTGGAAGACCCGGCCATGCCGCTCCTCGGACTTGGGCCGCAGGATCCGCGAGCACATCATGGGCGTGGCCGTGAGCGACACCAGCATGGAGATCACGATGGCCACGGAGAGCGTGACGGCGAACTCGCGGAAGAGCCGGCCCACGATGCCGCCCATCATGAGGATGGGGATGAACACGGCGATGAGCGAGATGCTGATGGAGACGACGGTGAAGCCGATCTCCTTGGCCCCGTGGAGGGCCGCCTCCATGGGTTCCATGCCGTTCTCGAGGTGCCGCGTGATGTT
>DPRT01000110.1:0-10030 GCA_003538615.1 Holophagaceae bacterium
TGCCTCCACCAGCACAAAGCCCCCGCCTGCGGGGGCTTTGTGCTCCGGTACACCACACCTACCGAACGACGCTTGCAGGGACGAGCTTCAAGGCCGCGAGGACCCGTTCGGGGGTGAACGGCACGTGGGTCACCCGCGCGCCGGTGGCGTCGAAGACGGCGTTGGCCAGGGCGGCGGCCACGGGCACCACGGGGGGCTCGCCGATGCCCTGGGTCACCGCGGTGGCGTTGTCCGCGAAGACGACCTGGATGCGGGGGATGGCGGAGAAGCGGGGCAGCAGGTAGGTGTCGAAGTTCTTGTCGAGGATGCGACCCCCCTTGAAGTGGATCTCCTCGCTGAGGGCCTGCCCGATGCACATGGTGATGGCGCCCTCCACCTGCTGGCGGGCCCCGTCAGGATTCACCACCAGGCCCACATCCACGGCCTCGAGGAAGCGCTCCGTCCTGACCTTCCCCGTGCGCTTGTCCACGGACACCTGGGCCACGGCCACCACGAGGCCCTGGCGCCAGGCCCCGCAGGCCAGGCCGATGCCCCGGCCCGTGGGCCCGGGGGCGGGCTCCCAGCCGAAGGTCTCCACCGCCAGGTCCAGGAGGCGCAGGAGACGCTCGTCCGTGATGAGACGACGGCGGAGGGTCACGGGATCCAGGCCGGCCTTGGCCGCCAGCGCATCCAGCTGGCTTTCCCGGGCGAAGGCATTGGTGTGGGCGTTGGGGGCCCGCCAGGCGCCGACCTTGAGGGGATGGAGGTTGGGGACGGCCGGGGCCTGGTACCGGTTCGTCTGCATGTCGTAGGACAGCTCGGCCTCGCCCTGGGAGACGCCGGCCACGGTGCTGTCCCAGAAGGTGATGGCGCCGCGACCGGCATCCAGGCCGGAGCGGAGCTTCACCACGGCGGCNNACCTGGCGGGCGATGCGGGCGGCCTCCACGGCATCAGGGCCCACGAGCTTGCCGCCGAAGCCGCCCCCCACGAACTGGGAGATGACATGGACCTTGTCTGGGGACAGCTTGAGGGCTTCGGCCACGGAATCGCGGAAGACGAAGGGCGACTGGGTGGAGGCCCAGACCGTCATGCGGCCGTCTTCCCATTTGGCGACGGAGGTGTGGGGCTCCAGCGTGGCGTGGCTTTCGTAGGCGTTGCGGTACTCCCCTTCCACCACGGTGGCGGCCCGCTTCTCACCCGCAGCGATGTCGCCGCGCGAGATCACCACACGCTGCCCGGGCGCCGCCTTGTCCACGAGGTACTGGTAGATGCGCGCGTCATCCACGTCGGGTTCCGGCCCCTCGAAGGTGCCCGTCACGAGGGCGAGGGCCTTGCGGGCNNGTGACCAGGGTCTGACCCTGGGCTGGTGGCCGCAGGACACACGCGTGGAGCGTACCGGGCAGGCGGAGGTCGCCGGCGTACTTGGCGGCGCCGGTGACCTTGGCGAGGGCGTCCTTCCGGGGGACGCGGCGCCCGATCAGGGTGCAGTCGGAGAGGGGCTTGGGCTTGACCTTGCCCAGGTGCCGCTCCAGCTTCCGCCCCTTGACCAGCTCGCCAAAGGTGGTGCGGCGCGCGGGGGCCTCCTTCACCCAGATGGCGCCGTCCTTGAGGGTCAGGCCTGAGACCGGGGCGCCCAGGGCTTTGGAGGCCATGCGCAGGAGCACCGCCCGCGCCTCCGCGGCAGCGCCCCGCAGGACCGGGGCCGTATGCCACATGGTGAGGGAGCCGCCGGTGGGCATGTCCCAGGGGCAGAGGTCCGTATCGCCCAGGACCATGTCCACCTTGGCGGGATCCAGCTCCAGCTCCTCGGCGACGAGCATGGCCAGCACGGTCATGGCGCCCTGCCCCAGCTCCACCTTCCCCACCAGGCAGCTCACCTGGCCGTCGGCCGCGATCTTCAGGTAGGCGTTGAAGTCCTCGGGGTAGGTACTGGGCCGGGTCGGCAGGATGGGCGCCGCTCCGACGGGGGTTGCGAAGAAGAACGTGAGCGTGCCCGTCGCGAAGCCCTGGAGGAAGTCTCGGCGTCTCATCGCGCACCTCCCATGGCCTGGCCTGCCGACTCGACCGCGTCCAGGATCCTCACGTGGGCCCCGCAGCGGCAGAGGTTCCCCTCCATGGCCTCGACGATCTCGGTCCTCGTGGCCTTGGGCTTCTTCTTCAGGAAGGCCCAGGCGGCCATGATCATCCCGGAGGTGCAGTAGCCGCATTGGAAGGCGTGGTGGTCCTGGAAGGCCTTCTGGACGGGGTCCAGCTTCCCCTCCACGGCCAGGCCCTCGATGGTGAGCACCGTCTTCCCGGCCACGTCGCCCAGCGTCGTGGAGCAGGAGGGCACCGCCTCGAAGTCCACGAGCACGGTGCAGGCCCCGCAGAGACCGGCCTCGCAGCCCACCTTGGTGCCGGTGAGCCCCAGTTCGTCGCGCAGGACCCAGACCAGCATGCGATCGCGGGGACTCGCGACGGTGACGGGCTTGCCGTTCAGCGTGAACGAGACGGTGGCATTCATGGGAATCCTCCCGGAAAGAGGGCCTAGCGTGGGGATGTCCCATTCTATTCTTGATGGCAAAGACCAGCCCTGATTCTAGGCATCAGAAGGCATCCGCGTTTGCCCATGGCTCCGAACGCCTATGGCGAACCTCGAAGGAGGCGGCCCTTGACACTCCGTCAAACCAACTCCGTCGAAGCCCCCTGAATTCCCCTCATTTAGTGCTTCCCATCACCTCTTGATAAAGGCCCCTCCCCCGGCCCGGTTCCTGAGGCTAGAGTCATGTCGTCCTGTTTCCGGATTTGAACCATGCCGCTGCCTCGGGACGGGCACCACGGCGGACCACCACCAAGACCACCCTGACCGGGGCCTGCGCCCTACTTCCGCACCACCTTCCTTCCTGGAGGAACCATGAGTCAGTACGTCAACGAAGTCCTTGAGGGCCTTGCGAAGAAGGCTCCCTGGGAAAGCCTGTTCATCCAGGCGGCCACCGAGATCCTGCACTCCCTGGCCCCGGTGCTGGAGAAGGAGCCCAAGTACAAGAAGAACGCCATCCTCGAGCGCATCGTCGAGCCCGAGCGCGCCATCTCCTTCCGCGTGCCCTGGGTGGACGACAAGGGCCAGATCCGCATCCACAACGGCTGGCGCGTGCAGTTCAACAGCGCCATCGGGCCCTACAAGGGCGGCATCCGCTTCCACCCCAACGTCACCCTCGACACCCTGAAGTTCCTGGGCTTCGAGCAGATCTTCAAGAACAGCCTCACCGGCCTGCCCATGGGCGGCGGCAAGGGCGGCTCCAACTTCGATCCCAACGGCAAGTCCGACGCCGAAGTCATGCGCTTCTGCCAGTCCTTCATGATGGAGCTCTTCCGCCACATCGGCCCCGACACGGACGTGCCGGCCGGTGACATCGGCGTGGGCGGTCGCGAGGTCGGCTACATGTTCGGCATGTACAAGAAGCTCGCCAACGAGTTCACCGGCGTGCTCACCGGCAAGGGCCAGTACTGGGGCGGCAGCCTCGTGCGTCCCGAAGCCACGGGCTACGGCGTGGTCTACTTCGCCGAAGAGGCGCTGAAGACCAAGGGCGAGAGCATGCAGGGCAAGAAGGTCGCCGTGTCCGGCTTCGGCAACGTGGCCTGGGGCGCCGTCACCAAGGCCACCCAGCTGGGCGCCAAGGTGGTCACCATCTCCGGCCCCGACGGCTACATCTACGATGCTGACGGCATCAGCGGCGAGAAGATCGCCTACATGGAGGAGATGCTCCGCATCGACCGCATGTCCGTGGCCCCCTACGCGCAGAAGTTCAAGTCCGCCCAGTTCCACGCGGGCAAGCGCCCCTGGGAGCAGAAGGTGGACGTGGCCCTGCCCTGTGCCATCCAGAACGAGCTGAACCTGGACGAGGCCAAGACCCTGCTGGCCAACGGCTGCAAGGCCGTCATCGAGGGCGCCAACATGCCCAGCACCCTGGACGCGGTGGAGTTCTTCCAGGCCAACACGGACAAGATCCTGTTCGCCCCCGGCAAGGCCTCCAACGCCGGCGGCGTGGCCACCTCCGGCCTGGAGATGAGCCAGAACTCCATGCGCCTGGGCTGGACCGCCGAGGAAGTGGACGCCCGCCTGCACCAGATCATGATCAACATCCACAAGTCCTGCGTGACCGCCGCGGAGCGCTTCGGCACCCCCGGCAACTACGTGAACGGCGCGAACATCGCCGGCTTCATCAAGGTGGCCGACTCCATGATCGACCAGGGCCTCGTCTAGGACCTGACCTGATCGCAGGGCGGAAAAGGGGGCCTCGCGGCCCCCTTTTCCGTATGGGCCGGTACACTGCCCCGATGGCGAGGCCCCNNTTCGACGCCTTCACCCTGGAGCAGGACGGCCTGCTCACGGAGATCCTCTTCGAGGGCTACTACCAGCTCAACATGAGCAACCCGCCCCGGGTCACGAACGTCTCCACGGCGGACGAGGCCCTGGAGAAGTGCGCCGAACGCCACTTCGACATGATCATCGTCATGAGCCGCCTGGGCCAGGGCGGCCATGTGGACCTGTCCCGGATCCTCCGCCGGGCCCTGCCCAGGACGCCCATCTACCTGCTCCTCAACGACAACGTGGAGGTGGGCGCCATGGACCGCCGCCGCCAGGAGCTGCAGAAGCACTACGACCAGATCTTCGTGTGGAACGGCAATCCCGAGATCTTCATGGCCATGGTGAAGTTCATGGAGGACTCGGCCAACGTCCAGAACGACACGGCCGTGGGCCTCACGCGGGTGATCCTGCTGGTGGAGGACAGCATCCGCTACTACTCGCGGTACCTCCCCATCCTCTACAGCGAGATCCTCAAGCAGACCACGCGGCTGGCCAAGGACCAGAACATGGACCGCATGACACGCACGCTGTCCATGCGGGTGCGGCCCAAGGTGCTGCTGGCCACGACCTACGAAGAGGCCATGGCCTTCTGCGACCGCTACCAGGACTGCCTGCTCTGCGTGATCTCCGACCGCAAGTTTCCCAAGGAAGGTGCGCTGGACCGCGAGGCCGGCATCAAGCTCATCCGGGCCCTGAGGGAGCGCATCCCCGACCTGCCGACCCTGCTCCAGTCCTCGGACCCCTTCAAGGAATCCCTGGCCACGGCCCTGGGCAGCGGCTTCCTGAACAAGAACTCCTACACCCTCGGCGCGGAGCTTTCCGACTTCTTCTATCAGCGCCTGGGCTTCGGCGACTTCATCTTCCGCGACCAGGCTGGTGTGGAGATCGCCCGCGCCACGGACATGGACGACCTGCGGGAAAAGCTGCGGACGCTGCCCGTGGAGTCCCTGGTCTACCACGCCTCGCGGAACCATTTTTCGGCGTGGATCATGGCCCGCGGCGAGGTGCAGGTGGCCAAGGTGCTGGCGAAGTTCCGCATCTCGGACTACCGCGATCCCGAGGAGATGCGCACCTTCCTCATCAACGTGGGCGACTACGTGCAGCGCATGAAGACCCTCGGGAAGGTGGTGCCCTTCACGGAGTCGACGCCGAAGGACGAGCCCAACATCCTGCGCCTGGCCGCGGGCTCCATGGGCGGCAAGGGCCGCGGCGTGGCCTATACCCATTCCCTGCTTTCCCGCCTGGACCTGGAGACCCAGTTCCCGGGCGCGAACATCCGCATCCCGCGCTCCGCCATCGTCGGCACGGAGGAATTCAGCGCCTTCATCACCCGGCACGGGCTGCGGCAGATGATCCAGGACAACGCAGACGATGACGCCATCAAGCGCCGCTTCCTCACGAGCGAGCTGTCGCCGGAGCTCACCGCCAAGCTGCGGCTCTTTCTCGCCAAGCACGCCAAGGTGCCCCTGGCGGTGCGCTCCTCGGGCCTGCTGGAGGACAGCCTCTCCCACCCCTTCGCCGGCCTCTACAACACCTTCTTCCTCCCCAACAACCATCCGGATCCCGCGGTGCGGGAGGCCCAGCTGGCCGAAGCCATCAAGCTGGTGTACGCCTCCGTGTACTCCAAGGCCGCCCGCTCCTACTTCGAGGCCATCGACTACAAGCTCGAGGAGGAGCAGATGGCCATCCTCATCCAGGAGGTGTCGGGCCGCCGCTTCGGCGACCGCTTCTACCCCCACCTCTCGGGCGTGGCCCAGTCCTTCAACTACTACCCCGTGGCCTACACCCAGCCCCAGGACGGCATCGCCAACATCGCCGTGGGCCTTGGCAAGTACGTGGTGGAAGGCGGGAAGGCCTACCGCTTCGCGCCGCCCTATCCCGAGATGGACATGCTGCCGCCCAAGGAGCAGCTGCGCACCACCCAGAAGCACTTCTACGCCCTGGACATGAGCCGGACCGACATCGACCTCTACGGGGGCGAGGACGCCACGCTGCTGACCCTGGGCATCCCCGAGGCCGAGAAGGATGGCGCGCTCTGGCACTGCGCCTCGGCCTGGGACTGGAACGACGACCGCCTGCAGGACGGCCTCGACCACCCGGGGCCGCGGGTGGTGAACTTCCGGAACATCCTCAAGTACGACCACTTCCCCCTGGCCCCGATCCTCCAGCGGCTGCTGGAGCTGATCCGGGAGGCCATGGAGACCCCCGTGGAGCTTGAGTTCGCCGTGAACCTCGACCCCGATCCCCAGAACGGGAAGCCCACGTTCACCCTCCTCCAGATCAAGCACCAGCTCCTGGATTCCGCGGAGGTGAACCTGGATTCCGAGGCCCTCGATCCGCAGGAGCTGTTCCTGTTCTCGGAGAAGTGCGTGGGCAACGGCACCGTGGAGGGCCTGCGGGACATCGTCTGGGTCGATCCGGAGGGCTTCGACAAGTTCCAGACCACGGCCCTGGCCGCGGACCTGGAAAAGCTCAACGACCGATTTCGCGGGGAGGCCGGCAAGTACGTGCTGCTGGGGCCCGGCCGCTGGGGCAGCAATGACCGCCACCTGGGCATTCCCATCACCTGGTCCATGATCTCCTGCGCCCAGGTGATCGTGGAATACGCCATGGAGCACTTCCAGGCGGACGCCTCGCTGGGCTCCCACTTCTTCCACAACGTGACATCCCTGAACATCGGCTACTTCACCGTGCCCTACCCGCGCGGCACCAGCCTCCTGGACTGGGACTGGCTGCGCCGGCAGCCCGAAATCTGGCGCTCGGGCTCGCTGGTGCATACGCGCGTGGCCAACCCCATCCACATCGTCATGGACGGGCGGCGCAGCGCCTCGGCCATCTTCAAGCAGCCCCCCCGTCCCCGGGAGCCGGAGCCGGAGGACCTGATGTAGGCGCCTACTTCGCCCGGGTGTATTCCATCTCCATCACCTTCACGAAGGCGCCGCCCTTGGCCTTCATGAACAGGACCATGGTGCGGTGGTCCCGGTCGACCTGGGTGTGGACCTCCTTGTGGGTCACGGGCTGTCCGGCCTCGTTGTAGCCGTCGAAGAACAGGGTCAGCTCCCGGCAGTCCTTGGCGCAGGTCCCCCTGGTCACGGCCATCCAGGTGCCGGACCCGTCCACCCAGCTGCCCACGTGGGCCTTCTGGTGGGTGTCGTAGCCGAAGAGCCCGTGGCCCTCGAAGGTCTGGCCCATCATCTGGGCGCGCATCTCGGATTTCAGCCAGAGGCCGCCGGCCACCAGGGTGTTGACCTCGGTCCCCGTGGACACCATGGGTGGCTTGGCCGGATCCATGAACATCCTCGCCACGGCGGTCCAGGTTCCGGCCTGATCCTTCATGGCCAGGTGGTGCGCCGTGGGCTTGGGGAAGGGGCTTTCCTGGGCCGACAGCGCCAGGACACATCCGAGGGAGAGGAGCAGGGCGCGCACGGAGCCTCCAAAGGCCCCATGCTACGCCCCGCTGGGGAGGACTGTTAGCCCCGCCCCTTCCGCTTCAGGATCCGGTCCAGGATGCCCTGCCGTTTCGCGGGGCTGATGGGAGCGCCCACGATGGCGATGGGCGCGGGCGTGTAGGCGTGGAATTCGTGGGCGCCGCTGGGGCCTTCCTGCTTCTTCAGTCCGGTTCTTATCAGGGATCGGGTCAGCATCCGGGCATTGGATTCCAGCACCCCAAGGTCGAAATCCTCATTCATCAACGCCTGGTCGGCGATGCTCCGGACCACGCTGACGCTCAGGCGGCTGACGCGGGGCAGTTCGGCCTTCGACATGCGGCCGCCCAGGTGGGCCACCAGCTCCCGCGCGACCGCCTCCTCCAGTTCCCCGATATGGGTGGCCATGCCCACGAGGTTATGGGCCTTCAGGTATTCGTAAAGGTTGGATTGAACTGCGTAGCTTTGCCGGAGGAACACGAACACGGCCCGCACCAGGGAGGCGGACAAATGGCTTATCACATAATCTTCTTCTTTGTTTTTTGGATTAATCGATGAAATATTCTCATTAAAATCTTCGACCATGGTCCGCTGGAACCGATCGAAGAGGGATAGGGCGATGTCATCCCTGCCGCCCGGGAAGTAGTTGTACAGGGTCTGGTTGCTGACGCCAGCGATGGAGAGGATGTCCCTCAGGGTGATGTCCCTGGCTGGGAACTGTCCGAACAGCCCTGCCGCGGCCTCGAGAATCGCCAGATAGGATCCGCGTCCCGAATTCTTCGGCTCAAGGGCGCGAAGGGTCCTGATCCGTTCATCCATTCGCCTGGGCTCCTGTGCTGAAATTCACGGTAAGACCCTTTTTGGGGGCATTCGTAGAACACACATGAATGCAGTTAATTCAAGCACTACAATGAAAACAGTTAGATCTTCGTGCCACTTGGAATCGACACCTTGAGAAAGAGGGTTGAAGATGGTTCAAAGATCTGGGTTATTTCTGCCCCATTCCTTTAAAAACATCGCGATATCGGGAGAGAAAGTCATGTCGAGGGGGAGCCTTGCGCGGGTTCGGAACACAGGCGCGATGGCCCCCGCCCTGCGGCCGGTCTCTGGATTCAATTCATGAGCGTGGTGGAGCCCCGCCCGGAGACCTTCATCCTTGTGGTGGATGACGACACCCTCATCCTGGAATCCGCCAGTTCCCTGCTTTCTCTCCTGGGTTACACCCCCGTGGCCGCCTCCACGGGCGAGGAGGCCCTGACCCTGCTGGAGGGTGGCCTGGATCCGGTCCTCGTGATCCTCGACATGGACATGCCCGGCCTGGGCGGCGCGCGCACGCTCCCCTGGATCCGCGCCCTCAGGCCCGACCTCCCGGTGATGATTTCCACCGGGGGCGCCAACCCGAAGGTTGCTGAACTCATCCGCTCCTACTCCCATGTATCCCTGCTGCCCAAGCCCTACGGCCTCCGGGAGCTCCGGGAGCGGCTCGGCTAGGCGGGCAGCAGGCCGGACCCGGCCTGGCTCCGCTAAAGTGGACCAAGGAGGACGGCGTGATCCAGCATCCAGGCAACGTGTTCGTGGTTTCGGCACCTTCGGGAGCGGGGAAATCCACGTTGACCCAGCGGCTGGTGCAGGAAGTGCCGGACCTGAGCTTCTCCATCTCCTTCACCACCCGGAAACCCCGGCCTGGTGAGGCGGAAGGCCGCGACTACTTCTTCATCGACGAGGGCCGCTTCGACGCCATGGTGGCCGAGGGCGGCTTTGTGGAATGGGTGCAGGTCTACGGGCACCGCTACGGCACGGGCCGGGACTGGCTGAATGGCGTGCTGGCCGCAGGCCGGGACGTGCTGCTGGACATCGAAACCACGGGCGCCCTGAACCTGCGCCGCGCTGTTGCGGATGCCTGCATGATCTTCATCCTCCCGCCCTCGGCCGCCGCCCTGGAGCAGCGGCTGCGTGGCCGGGGCAAGGACTCGGACGAGCAGATCCGCATCCGCATGCAGCACGCGCGGCACGAGCTGGAGCTGTACGGGGCCTACGACTACCTGGTGTTGAATGACGACCTTGAACTCGCCTACCGGCAGTTCGAAAGCATCGTCCTCGCCACCAGGGCCCGCCGGGAGCGCATGGCCGCCGTGGCGCAGGGAATCCTCCAGGGCTTCTGAGAAAACCCCGCATCGCCCCCGGAAGGGCCCGGGCGTATCCTGGAGTCATTCTCCCCGGGAGCCTCATGGCCCGTTTCATCAAGCGCAATTGGATGTGGATGGTCATGGCCGCGAC
>DPRT01000110.1:10052-16208 GCA_003538615.1 Holophagaceae bacterium
CAGAAGGGCTCCTTCTTCGGCATCGGCGCCATCATCCAGCAGCACGACCAGGGCATCGCCATCATCAGCCCCATGAAGGGCGGCCCGGCGGAGCGCCTGGGGGTGCGTTCCGGCGACATCATCAAGGAGATCGACGGTGCCAGCACCGAGGGCATGAGCTCCAACGCCGCCCTCCAGAAACTCCGGGGCGAGAAGGGCACCCTGGTGGAGATCGCCGTGCAGCGGTCCGGCATCGCGGGCCTGCTGCGCTTCTCCATCCCCCGCGCCGAGGTCCCCACCAACAGCGTCTACTACAGCTTCATGCTGAACCCCACCACGGGCTTCATCCTCATCAAGGATTTCGGCGAGACCACNNCCCGACCAGCTCATCGTGAGCCAGAAGGGCCGGGACGGCCGCGACGAGAACCAGACCCGCACCAGCAAGGGCGCCCAGCTGGACCCCTTCCCCCTGGTCATCCTCATCAACCGCGGCTCCGCCAGCGCCAGTGAGATCGTCGCCGGCGCCGTGCAGGACCACGACCGCGGCCTCGTGGTCGGCCAGACCAGCTGGGGCAAGGGCCTCGTCCAGAGCCTGCTGCCCATCAACCGCTCCCGCGGCCTGGCCCTGACCACCGCACGCTACTACACCCCCTCGGGGCGCAGCATCCAGCGCGACTACACCCACGGCCTGGACGACTACTACAACCCCGAGGACGAGAAGGANNGGCGGCGGCATCAATCCGGACTACCCCATGCCCCTGGTCCGCCTCAACGAATTCATGGTCAACCTCCGCTTCCGGCATTCGGCCTTCTTCCGTTACGCCGTGCAGGAGAAGGAGCAGTTCGGGATCCGCTCGGGCCAGCATGCCGACGATGCGGTGATGGCCCGGTTCAGGACCTGGGCCCAGGAGCAGAAGCTCCCCATCAGCGACCAGGATTGGGAGAGCAACCGCGAAGCCATCCAGGAACAGCTCTCCATCGAAATGCAGAACGTGGCCTTCGGCGTCGAAGCGGGCTTCAAGCTCCAGTGCGAAAAGGATCCGGCGATCCTCAAGGCCCTGGAATTGATGCCCGAAGCCGAGGCCCTGCTCCGCAAGAAGCAGCTTCTCAACCGCGCCGCCACCACCACGGTCGCCGCAGCCAACACTCTTCGCTGAAGCGAGGTTCCCATGGACGTCACGCTCCCCGAGCATGTTGAAGCCCTGCGCCAGGAAGTGCGCAGGTTCGCCGAAAAGGAGATCCGCCCCCACGTCATGGCCTGGGACGAGGCCAAGACCTTCCCCATGGACGTGGTGAAGCAGTTGGGCGCGATGGGCATGATGGGCGTCATCTTCCCCGAGCAGTACGGCGGCGCGGGCATGGGCTATCTGGAATACGCCGTGGTGGTGGAGGAGCTGTCCCGGGTGGACGGTTCCGTCGGCATCACCGTGGCGGCCCACAACAGCCTCTGCAGCAACCACATCTACGCCATGGGCGACGAACGGCAGAAGCAGGCCTGGTTGAAGCCCCTGGCCAGCGGCCAGGCCATCGGCGCCTGGGGCCTCACGGAGCCGGGCTCCGGCAGCGACGCCGGGTCGCTCCGCACCGCCGCGAAGANNCACAGCAGCGCCGATGGCATCAGCGCCTTCGTGCTGGAGAAGGGCATGAACGGCTTCCGGGCGGGCAAGCAGGAGAACAAGCTGGGCCTCCGGGCCAGCGATACCTCCGAACTGATCATCGAGGACGTGAAGGTGCCCGAGGCCAACCTGCTGGGCGAGGACGGCGTGGGCTTCAAGCAGGCCATGAAGACCCTGGACGGCGGCCGCATCAGCATCGGGGCCCTGGGCCTCGGCATGGCCCAGGGCGCCTTCGAGGAGGCCCTGCGCTACAGCAAGATCCGCCACACCTTCGGCAAGCCCCTGGCGAACCACCAGGGCATCCAGTTCAAGCTGGCGGACATGGGCACGGAGATCGAGGCAGCTCGTCTCCTCATCTACCGCGCCGCCGCCCTGAAGGACCAGGGCCTGCCCTACGCCAAGGCCGCCAGCATGGCCAAGCTCTACAGCTCCGAGGTGGCCTGCCGCACGGCGGACCAGGCCGTGCAGATCCTCGGCGGCTACGGCTACATCAAGGACTACCCGGTGGAGAAGTACTACCGGGACGTGAAGCTCTGCACCATCGGCGAAGGCACCAGCGAAATCCAGCGCACCGTGATCGCCCGGTACCTGCTGTCCGAATACTGACCTGAACGAAGGGGGGACCGCCCGGCCGCTTCGCGTCCTCTGCGTCCCCCCTCGTGCACCCCCACGGGATGTCCGGGCGAAGCCCGGCCACCCCGTCCGACCCCGGAGTCCCCATGAGAGCCCCTCTCCTTCTCCTCGCAGCAGCCCTGCCCCTGCTGGCCAGCCGCCCCCTTCAGGTGGATGACCTGTTCAAGGTCAAACGCGTCACCGATCCCCAGCTGTCCACCACCGGCGCCCTGGCCTACCAGGTGGGCACCGTGGACTTCGCAGGCAACAAGACCCTCACGCGCATCTGGTTCAAGGCCCCGGGCGGCGAGGCGAAGGAACTCGAGCTGGGCGCCGGCAGCCAGTCCCGCCCCCGGCTGAGCCCCGACGGGCAGCGCCTGGCCTACCAGTCCGGCGGCCAGGTGTGGATCGTGGACCTGGGCACGAAGGAGAAGCGGCAGCTCACGAAGCTCAGCGGCGGGGCCTCCGCCCAGAGCTGGAGTCCCGACGGCAAGTGGATCGCCTTCCTCAGCACCACCGTGCCCAGCGGGAACGAGGCCGAGAACGCCGCCTACCTCAAGGCCAAGGAAACCAGCAAGGTCAGCGGGAAGGTCTTCGACACCCTGATGTACCGCCACTGGAACGAGTGGAAGGATCCGAAGCAGGTGAGCCACCTCTTCGTGGTGCCCAGTGATGGCAGCGCCGAGCCGCGGGACCTCACCGCCGGCCTCGCCACGGACGTGCCCATCTTCGCCGGGGTGTCCGCGGGCGACGGCTACGCCTGGGCCCCCGACAGCCGGGCCCTGGCCTTCGACTCCCATCCCGAGCAGCTCAAGGGCGTCAGCACCAACGGCGAGATCTACGAGGTGGCGCTCTCCGGCGGCCCCGCAAAGAAGCTCAGCGACAATCCGGCCATGGACAACTCCCCGGCCTACTCGCCGGACGGGAAGTACCTGGCCTGGCGGGCCCAGCGGCGCCCCGGCTTCGAGGCCGACAAGTGGGAGCTCTGGGTCATGGATCGCGCCACAGGCAAGGTCGTGCGCACCACCCAGGCCTTCGACCAGAGCTTCGGCGACTACCAGTGGCAGGGCCAGGATCTGGTGGGTGTCTGCGACCGCCAGGGCCACACGGACCTCTTCCGCTGGGATGGGAAGACCCTCCAGCCCCTCAGCCACAACCTGCACATCGAGGGGTTCGCGCTGAACCCGAGCGGCTCCGCCGTGGCGAAGGACCAGGCCGTGGTGGTCTCCACCAGCCTCACCACACCCCAGGACCTCTACACCCTCGACTTGAAGACCGCCAGGGTGGCCCGGGCCACGGGGCACAACGAGGCGCTGGCCCGGGAACTGGGCCTGAACAAGGGCGAGGACCTCTGGGTGGACACCCTGCCCGTGGAGGGCAAGGCCGCCAAGACCCACGCCTTCATCCTGAAGCCTGTGGGCTATGATCCCGCCAAGACCTATCCGGTGGCCTTCGTCATCCACGGCGGCCCCCAGGGCGCCTGGGCCAATGCCTGGCACCCCCGCTGGAACGCCCAGGCCTGGGCCAGCCGCGGCTTCATCACCGTGCTGCCCAACCCCCGCGGGTCGACTGGCTTCGGCCAAGCCTACACGGACGCCATCAGCGGCGACTGGAATGGCGCGGTCATGGTCGACCTCATGAAGACCCTGGATGCCGTGCTCAAGCAGTTCCCCAATGCCGATGCCAAGCGTGTGGTGGCCTGCGGCGGCAGCTACGGCGGCTATGCCGTGAACTGGATCGCCGGACACTATCCCGAGCGCTTCGCCGGCTTCGTCACCCACGCCAGCATCTTCAACACCGAGTCCATGCAGCTGGGCACGGAAGAGCTCTGGTTCCCCCGCTGGGAGTTCAAGGGCTGGCCCTGGGAGAGCGCTAAGACCAAGGCCCGCTGGCAGGCCCAAAGCCCCAGCAGCGCCATCGCGAAGATGACCAAGCCCATGCTCGTCATCCACGGCGAGCTGGACTACCGCGTGCCCGTCACCGAGGCCTTCCAGCTCTACAACACCCTGCAGGTGCGCGGCATCCCCAGCCGGCTGCTCTACTTCCCCGACGAGGCCCACTTCGTGGCCAAGCCCCAGAACAGCAAGCTCTGGTACGAGACCGTCCTCGGCTGGTGTGAGCGCTGGACGAAGTAGAAAACTCTCACCGCAGAGAACGCTGAGAGCGCAGAGGGTGTCCTCTCTGCGTTCTCAGCGTTCTCTGCGGTTGGCATTTTTCTCTTGGGGGATGACTCCCCCGCACGCCCCCGGATCGGACAGGGCGCGCCAGGGCTCCAGCACGAAGGGGCGGCTGAAGGCCCGGGGGTGGGGCAGCTCCAGGCTCAGCTCGGAGCCCAGGACCCTCAAATCTTCCGGTGTGGCCCAGACCCACCGTCCAGGAGAACCGTCGGTGGTGATGAGGTCCAGGTCCAGGGTGCGGGGCGCGTTCCGTCCGGCGCTGCGGTCCCGGCCCTCGGCCAGTTCCAGGCGCAGCAGGGCCTCCAGCAGGTGGCGGGGATCCTTCTCCTCCGTCACCAGGATCGCCACGGTGTTGAGGTAGGCGGGCCCGCGGCCCGACTCGTCCGGCGTCTCCATCACCAGGGGCGAGGGCACCACCGGGCCCAGCGTGCGCAGCGCCGCCAGCCCCGCGTCGAGATGCGCCCGGCGATCACCGAGGTTCGAGCCGAGGGCGATGACGGCCTTCACGGGAACCGCGAATGAACGCGAATGAACGCGAATAAAACCCCTCTATTGGCGCCCATTCGCGCCATTAGCGGTTTCATTTTTTCTTCCCGTGTTCCGCCACCACCAGCGTGCGGATGCCGCCGCGGATGAGGAAGTCGCCCTCCACGCGCATCCACTGGGGCTTTGTGGCCTTCACCAGGTCATCGAGGATCTGGTTGGTGACGGCCTCGTGGAAGGCGCCCCGGTCGCGGAAGCTCCAGAGGTAGAGCTTGAGGGACTTCGACTCCACGCAGAGCTGGTCAGGCTGGTAGAGGATGCGCAGCTTGGCGAAGTCCGGCTGGCCCGTGAGCGGGCAGAGGCAGGTGAACTCCTCCGTCTCGAAGGTGATGGTGAAGGGTCGGCCCGGGCGCGGGCTCTCAAAGGTGTCCAACTCGCCCGTGGGGCGCGTCACCACGAACTGCGGGAGCTGACTGGGGAGGGAGGCTTGGGAGGTCTTCTTGGTCGCCATGTCGGGTCCATTGGATTGGTTCACCGCAGAGAACGCGGAGAACGCAGAGGAAATTCAATCGGGGTGGTTGAGGACGATCCGCTGAATGCCATCCATCAGGCGGTAGGCATGGAAGTTGATCAGATAACCGAGGGTCAATTCCGTCAAGCGGAGGTAGCTGATGAGTTGAGCCCGAGCCACTCGGGGAACGGTGTCACAGGCCTTCAATTCGAGGATGATCCAGCCATCCACGACAAGATCTAGCCGATACCCGGCATCAAGCCGGACTGATTTGTATGTCACTGGTAGGGGTACTTGCCGCTGGAAAGGGATGGCTCGAAGTGTAAGTTCATGGCAAAGGCATTCCTCATAAGCCGATTCTAAGAGCCCTGGGCCCAGGTGCCGGTGAACCTCGATGCAGGCCCCGATGACTTGTTCCGCCAACAGATCCATCTTCATGGTCGATTCTCCGCGTTCTCAGCGTTCTCCGCGGTTGGCAGGTTGCAGGGTTTCAGGGATGAACGAATAGGGGATGGGATCGGGAAAGCCCGCCTCCTGGAAGCCCCGCAGCCGCANNTGGAAGGCCAGCCGCGTCTCGGGCTTGGTGCCCAGGTTGGCGGTCTGCTCGAAGCTTTTCAGGAAGGCCTCGCGGCAGTCGGGGTAGCCGCTGCTGTCCTCCTCCACGAAGCCCACGAAGATGGCCGCGGCGCAAAGCACCTCGGCCCAGCTCACGCAGGTGGCCAGCAGGTGGGCGTTGCGGAAGGGCACGTAGCTCACGGGCACGCCGGGCCGGTCCAGC
>DPRT01000110.1:16341-17773 GCA_003538615.1 Holophagaceae bacterium
CCATACCTGATCACGCAGGTCGCGAAGGGGAACGGGATCACCATGCGATCCCAGGTCTTCAGCTCGAAGCTGCGGTCGTAGGCGAGGCTCACGGGGACGATCCAGGCGCTGGTCTTGCGGGCCAGGGCCACGGTGCCGGGCTTCAGTTCCATGAGGGGGCCGCGGGGGCCATCGGGCGTGATGCCGAAGTCCCAGCCCTGCTTCACGGCCTGGATCATGCGCACCAGGGCCTTGGCGCCATCGTCGCTGGCGGTGCCCCGCACGGCGTGGATGCCGAACCAGCGCCAGGTGGCGGCGCTGCGCTCGCCGTCCTTGCTGTCGCTCGACAGGATGGCCACCCCGCGGGCCTCGCCCCGGGCGTTGCGGCGGTGGAAGGGATAGGCCAGGGGCATCATGAAGAGGCGCCGGTGCCAGAAGGCGAGGACGAACCGCTGGTCCGCATCCACCAGGCTCTCCACAGCCTCGAAACCCTCCTGGCGCACCCGGAGGGTGTAGGACCAGAGCTTGGTGAGGCCCGCCACCAGGAAGGGGACCACGCGGAAATTCAGCCACACGGACAGGGCCGAGCCCAGGGGCCGGCCCCGGTCCGCGATGGCAATGCGGGCGCCCATCAGGCCTCTCCCTGCATGAGGTCCTCGCGGCTGATGGGATACATGGCGCCGCAGTAGTCGCAGCGGACCTCCACGGGACCGGGCTCCTGGAAGAGGCCCGCCTTCTGATCTTCCGGGAACCGGCGCAGGGTCTCCAACAGGGCTTCGCGGGTGCAGCGGCAGCGGTAGAAGATCTCCGTGGCCACCAGGTCGTCGGCCCCCTCGCCCTGGGAGACCCAGGAGGCCAGGAACTCCGGCGTGCGCTCCCAGAGGGGCACCACCTCCAGGCCCTCGATGGCCTGGATCAGCCGCGCCAGGCGTTCGGGCGGGCAGTCCGGCAGGGGCTCCACCAGCAGGCCGCCGGCCTCGCCGGTGCCTGCATCGCACCACAGCGTGAGGCTGGCCTGGATCTGCTCCGACTGCTGGAGGTAGTGCTCCACCTGCACCTGGATGCCGCCCTCCACCAGGGGGAGATGGCCCACGTAGGGCTGGCCCGTGGCGTTGGAGCGCATCACCTGGAAGACACCGGGGCCGGCGATCCAGGCTGCGGCGTCTGCGGCTCCGGGATCCAGCACCCCGCGGATGGTGCCATCGGGCCAGCAGTCCGCCACCACCGCCCTGGCCCGGCCCGCGCCCTTCACCAGCAGCTGCAGCCGCTCGGCGAAGAGGGTGCGGCCCTGCAGCAGGGCCGTGGCCGTGAGCAGCTCCGTGAGGCAGGCGCAGGCTTCGGGGTCCAGGTGGGGATGGCCCCGCCGCACGCCATCCCAGAGCGGGGTGGCGTTCACCGAGGAAAGCCGGATGTGGCGGTCCCGGGTGAGGGACTTCACCACCTGGGCCTGGGG
>DPRT01000032.1 GCA_003538615.1 Holophagaceae bacterium
TGGCCGCCGCGACCACTTCCACCACGGCGCCGGAATCGGGGGCGAGGCGGATGGTCAGGGGGGCGGCATCACCAAGGTTCAGGTTGACCTTCACGTTGCCGGCGGTCTGGAAGCCTGCCTTGGTGACGGTGACGGTATAAGGCCCCACGGGCAGCAGGGTGGCCATGTAGCGGCCCTCGCCGTTGGTCTGGACCGTGCGGGTGAGGCCGGTCTCCCCGTTGCGGATGACCACGGTGGCCCCCGCCACGGCGGCTCCGGCGGGATCCAGGACCCGGCCGCCCAGCTGGGCGGACACGCCCTGGGCCATGAGGGGTGCCGCTGCCACCAGCAGGGCCACGAGGGGTGAGCTGCTCAAATGCCTTGATCGCATGGGAAGTTCCTCCGTGCCCCAAGGGTATCCGGGGGACGACCGCCAATAAAAGGGATCAAGGGGTCAAGGAACGAAAATGTCACCCCGGGCACCAGATGGTTACAGGGGCGCCCCGACCGGCGGACCGTCCCGGTTTCCGGGATCGTCCTGCTAGGCTTCAATCTTTCCTTGAGAGCTCAATGAAACTGGCCGCCCTCGCCTTTGCCTTCCTGTCCTTGATGCCCCTCACCGCCCAGGGCCCCGCCACCCTGGCCGTTTCCGAGATCCGGGCCGGCATGAAGGGGTATGGCCGCACCGTGTTCCAGGGGGGGAAGATCGAACGCTTCGAGTTCGAGGTGCTGGGTGTGCAGAAGAACGCCGCGCCGGGACGCAGCCGCATCATGGTCCGCGCCTCGGGGGGCCCGCTGGCCGAGACCGGCATCCTGGCCGGCATGAGCGGCAGTCCCTGCTACATCGACGGGAAGCTCATCGGCGCTCTGAGCACCGGCATCGCCTTCGAGAAGGAACCCATCGGCGGCATCACGCCCATCGCGGAGATGCTGGACCAGCTCCGGGATATTCCCGAGATCCCATCCAGCCGCACACCCCTGATCCTGCCCAAGCTGGAGCCCCCCAAGGTCCTCAAGGCCGCCTTGTCGGGACAGATGCTGGACTTCAAGGCCCTCATGGGGGAGGCCGACCCCCAGGCCCTGCCCATGTTCATCGCGGGCAGCGCCCTCGGTCCGGAGGCCCGGAGCCTGTGGTCCGGCCTGCCCGTCGTCTTTGCCGCGGGCCCGGTCCTTTCCGGAGGGCGGGAGGAGGCCAGCCCCATCGAGCCGGGCGGCATGGCGGCCGTCACCCTCATGCAGGGGGACCTGGACCTGGCCGCCTCGGGCACCATCACCCACATTTCAGGGAAGCGCATCCTGCTGTTCGGGCACCAGCTGTTCAACCTCGGGCCCGTGGACCTCCCCTTGTGGTCCGCCACNNGCCCTGAGGCTGGACCGCAGCTCGGGTGTGGCGGGCCTGCTGGGCGCCGAAGCCCGCATGATTCCCCTGCGGATCGGTCTGAACCTCGGGGGCAAGCGCTCCCTGAACTTCCGTTTCGAGCTCATGGACCATCCCGTGGCCACACCGGCCCTGGCGGCCACGGCGGTGGCCCAGACCCTGGACGCCCACACCCGGGGTCTCGGATTCCAGAGCCTGTCCATGCAGGGCAACATCAAGCTGGCGGGGCATCCCGCCATCCAGATGGAGAACGTCATCGCGGATCTGAACCCCGGCCGCATCTCCCAGTACGTGGGGGGCATGCTCCAGGCCATCAGCCTCAATCCGTTCGAGAAGCCGGTCTTCGAAGGCATCTCCCTCACCATCAAGGCCGAAGACCGCCTGGACCTGTCGGGCATCGCGGGCGTGCGTCTCCTCAAGGCCCGGGCCAAGCGCGGCGAAGTGCTGCCGGTGCTCGTGACCCTCCAGAACATCCAGGGCGTGCGGGAAACAGCCACCTTCAACCTTCAGGTGTCCTCCTCCGCCGCCAAGGGCAAGGCCATCCTCATGGTGGGCGACGGATTCAGCCTCATGGCCGCCGATCCTGACGAGCGGATGATCGAAGTGGCCAACCTCGGCGACGTGGTGCGGCTTCTGAACGGCGCCTTGAGGAACAACCACGCCTACGCCCTCCTGGTTCAGGCGCAGCCGGGGGCGGGCCTCCGGGGCGCCCGCATCGAGGGCATCCCGCCCACGGTGGCCAGCCTGGTCAGCGGTGATGGGGCCAGCAGCGACAACCGGCTCCAGCGCCGCATCGTGGGGCGGGCCGTGCTGCCGCTGGACCGCGAGGTGCGGGGCTTGAGCCAGCTTGAAGTGGAGATCGAATAGACCATGGGCCGCACACGAAAGGGTTCTATGCGCTGGATGACCTTGCTCCTGGCTGCCGTGGTGGGGATTGCCGTCCACGCCGACCAGCCCACCGCCGCCTTCTCGGGCTTCAACGACTGGCTGGGCTCTGAGACCCGGGGCGTCCGCATCGGCGCGGACGGCCGCCTGCGTCTGGCGCCGAACCTGCGCCGCGTGGGCCAGCTGCCCGAAGGCGTGATCTGGTCCGCCGTGCCGGATGGCTCCGGAGGCGCCTACCTCTCCGCAGGCACGGAGGGCAAGCTCTTTCACTACACCGGCGGCCAGGTGAAGCCCCTGGGCCAGGTCAAGGGCGGCATCGTGTTCGCCCTGGCGCGGCTGGGCCAGGACCTGATCGTGGCCCCCACGGGCGAAGGCAAGCTGTTCCGCGTGACGCCGTCCGGGGATGTGAAGCCCTTTGCGGAGATCGATGCCCGCATCGTCTGGTCCCTCGCCGTGGAGGGCGACGCGGTGATCGTGGCGGGCGGTTCGGAGAAGGGGGCCGTCCTGGTGCAGGCCCGGGAGGGCTCCAGCCGCCGCCTGGCAGAGCTGGCGGACGAAACGGCCTTCACGGCCCTGGCTGCGGACGGGCAGGGGGGATGGTACCTGGGCAGCCACGGCCGGGGTCTGGTGCTGCGCTACAGCCGCCAGGGCGACCGGCTCGAGACCCTCATGGACACGCCCTTCGAGGAAGTGCGGGCCCTGGCCGTGGCCGACGGCCACCTGTACATCGGCGCCGACAATGGGCTGACGCCCAAGTTCAGCACGGGCCAGCTGGAGCGCCGGGAGGGCTATCTCCAGGCGGATTCGGCGGTCACCGCCCGCTCCGCGGTTCTCCGCCTGGACAAGGAGCGCGTGCCGGAAACCCTGTGGCAGAGTGCCCAGAGCCAGGTCTACGCCCTGACCGCCTGGAAGGGGCAGCTGCTGGTGGGCACCGGCAACCGTTCCCGCCTCTTCTCCCTGCCCCTGGGCAGGACCCGGGATGGGGATCCCTTCGCGGTGGTGCAGGAACTGGGCACGGCCCAGGCCACGGCCTTCCTGCCCTCGGGCGGGGACCTGCTGGTGGTGGGGTCCAATCCCGCCGAGCTGCACCTGCTGTCCGAGGCCCAGGCCACGGAAGGCACGCTGGAGTCCAAGATCCTGCGGGGGGCACCCCTCGCGGATTGGGGCCGGGCCTATCTGGATGCTGAGACTCCCACGGGCACTCAGGTGGAATTCCAGTTCAGGACAGGCAGCACTGAGACGCCGGATGCCACCTGGAGTCCCTGGACGCCGCCGCTGCGCAGTGGCGAGCGGCCGGCCCTGCCGCCCTCGCGCTTCGCCCAGTTCCGCCTCCGCCTCAGCAGCACCCGGGGCGGCGCCACACCCATCGTGGAAAGCGTCACCGTGCATTGGGCGCACCGCAACCTAGCCCCGGTCTGGGAGGGCGTGGACCCCATGCCCCCGGGCCTGGTCATTACGCGCACCGCGCCGCCGGACGACATCGGCATCGAGCGGGTGCCGCTGGAGACGCAGAAGCTCATCCCGGCCCTGGGCTACATGGGCGCTGAGAAGCGCAGCTTCCGCCGCGGGGGCCAGAGCTTCGTGTTCCGCGTGACCGATCCCAATGCCGATGCCCTCCAGTTCGCCATCCGGCTGGTGCCGGACCGCGGCGCGCCCCTCCTCCTGGAGAAGGCCTGGAAGGAGAGGTTCTTCAGCTTCGACACCCTGCCGGTGCCCGATGGTCGCTACCGCCTGGAAGTGACCGCCTCCGATGCGCCCACGGCCCCCTTCAATGCCGCCCTCTCCAGCACCTGGCGCACGGCCCCCTTCACCGTGGACCATACGCCGCCCTCCATCGCCGAGCTGAGCGCCCTGCCGGAGGGCGATGGCGTCCACATCCGCTTCCTGGCCCGGGACGAGACCTCGGTGTTGAAGGAGGGCGCCCTCAGCGCCGATGGCGAGCGCTGGCTCCAGATCGTGCCCGAGGACCGCGTCTTCGACCAGAAGGAGGAGCGCTTCGATGTGCTGGTGCCCCGCGACGCCCTGCGCGGCGACCGCATCCTGGTGAAGGTCGTCGATCAGCACAACAACGAGCAGACAGCCGCTGTCACGGTCGGGGCCGCCATCAAGCGGTAGCTGTTCCATGCTCCAGAAAACAGCGGGCCGGATGGCCCGCTGTTTTCTGGAGGACGTAAAAGATCACAGCCCCTTGAACTGCGCGGCCCGCTTCTCGAGGAAGGCGCCCATGCCCTCCTGCATGTCCTGGGTGGCGGCCAGGAGACCGAAGAGGGCGGCCTCGTACTGGAGGCCCTGGTCCTGGGGCATCTCAAGGCCTTCGTTGACGGCGGCCAGGGCGCTGCGAAGGGCCAGCGGCCCGCGGGAGAGGATGGCCTTNNGCGGGCGTCATCTCGCCGCTGAGGATCAGGTCCAGGGCCACGCCCTTGCCCACGAGGCGGGGCAGGCGCTGGGTGCCACCGTAGCCGGGGATGATGCCGAGGCTCACCTCGGGGAGGCCGAACCGGGCGTTCTCGCTGGCGATGCGGATGTGGCAGGCCAGGGCCAGCTCGCACCCGCCGCCCAGGGCGAAGCCGTTCACGGCGGCGATGACGGGCTTGGGCANNCGGCGCCCGCCACGAAGGCCTTCTCCCCGGCGCCCGTGACCACCACGACACCCACTTCCGCATCGTGTTCCAGGCCCGCGAAGACCTGTTCCAGCTCCTTCAGGACCTCGTTGTTCAAGGCATTGAGCTTCTCTGGGCGGTTGAGGGTGACCCAGGCGATGTGGTCGTTTTTTTCGACGAGGACGAAGGGCATGGGGGCTCCTGGTTTGGGATCGGTGTCGAGCATTGTACGCTGGGGCCGGAGTGACCGATGTTCCATCCCCCGCACCCCGAGACCTACCGCGACCAGCTGCGCGCCTTCCTGCGGGAGGACTGGGGCACCCAGGACTGGACCACGGCCTCGGTGCCGGACCGTCCCATGACCGCCCGGGTGATGGCCAAGGGGGACCTGGTGCTGGCGGGCCTGCCCATGGCGGCGGAGGTCCTGAAGATCACGTGCACGGGGCTCTCGGCCGAGCTGGCCCGCCACGATGGCCAGCGGGTCGCCGCCGGCACCGAGGTGATGCGCCTGCGGGGCTCCAGCCACGGCATCCTCCTGGCCGAGCGGGTCATGCTGAACCTGCTCCAGCGGCTGTCGGGCACGGCCACCCTCACGCGGAAGTTCGTGGACGCCGTCGACGGCACGGGCGCGCGCATCCTCGACACCCGCAAGACCACGCCGGGCCTCAAGCTGCTGGAGAAGTACGCCGTGCGCTGCGGGGGCGGCGTGAACCACCGGCTGACCTTGGGTGATGGAGTGCTGCTGAAAGAAAACCACCTCGCGGCGGCGGGCAGTGTGCGCGCCGCGGTGGAGGCGGCCCGGCGGGCGGCGCCGAACCTGGTGAAGATCGAGGTGGAGGCGGAGACTCTGGGCCAGCTCAAGGCCTGCCTGGACCTGCCCGACGTGGATGGCGTACTGCTGGACAACATGTCCCTGGAGCAGATGCGCGAAGCGGTGGCGCTGCGGGACCGCAGCGGGCGGCGCCTCTTCCTGGAGGCCAGCGGGAACATCACGCTGGACCGCGCCCGCTCCGTGGCTGAGACCGGCGTGGACTTCCTCAGCGTCGGCGCCCTTACCCACAGCGCCCCCGCGGTGGATCTCAGCCTGCGGATGGACTGACCCCTCTTCAGGCTTCCGCCGCCGGGCGGCGGAAGTAGTACGGAACGGGCCCCGTCCGGGGCCCGTTCCGTACTAGGAGGAACCGATTACTTGACTTCGAGCTTCCGGGCTTCCAGCAGGTGGCCCAGCGCCTTCTCCAGGGCCGTGACGGTCTTGGCGTAGGTGATCCGGGACTGGAGCTCGCTGCTCTTGGCGATGTCCAGGTCGTTCTGCTTGGAGAGCACGAGGAAGTTGGTGCTCATGCCGTTCTCGAACTTCTTCTGTTCGGCTTCGAGGTCCTTCTCGCGGAAGATGCGCGTCTTCTCGGCAGCGGCCACGCCCTTGGTGGAGGCATCCAGGTTGCGGAAGGCCTGGCGGACTTCCAGGGTGATGCCCAGCTCCAGGTCGCGCAGGGCCAGCTCGCTCTGGCGCCGGTTGGCGCGGGCCTGGGCCTGGCTGCCCCTGGCGGCGCGGTTCTGGATGGGCATGGCGAACTGGAGGCCCACGGTGTAGCCCGGGTAGGCGCCCTTGGTGAGGTCCTTGTTCACGGCTGTCAGGCCTTCCGATGGGATCTGGGAGGCGGCATTGCCGTTGTAGGTGGCGAAGGCGTCCAGCTGGGGCAGGGTCCGGTTGCTGGCGGCGGTCTCAAGGGCCTGCTTGGATTCGAGGTCGAGCCGGGCGGTCTTCAGCTCGAGGCGGTTGGCCAGGGCCTGCTTCTCGGCGGCAGCCTCGTTCATGTCCAGGGGCTGGATGCTGGGGGCATCCGCCGGCTCCAGGCTGGCGGGCCGCTCGGAAGAGGGGTAGAGGGCGCGGATGAGGGCGTCCTTGGCATTCGCGAACTGGGCCTCGGCGGCGATGATGTCCTGCTCGCGCTGGGCCACGGAAGCTTCGGAGGAGGTGACCTCGATGGGCGCCAGGGTGCCCACCTGCACGCGGATCTGGTTTTCCCGGAGCTGCTTCTGGGCCAGGGCCAGGGTCTGCTGTTTGTTCTCGAGGTTGCGCTGGGCGAAGACCACATCCCAGTAGAGCGTTTCCGTGCTGGCCACCAGGTCGATGATGGCCTTCTGGAAGTTGAGGTCCGCGGCCTGGGCGCTCTTGCGGGCCACGATGAGGCGGCTTTCGGAGGCATCCCGCCCGAAGTTCCTCAGCAGGCTCTGGGTGTAGGTGGCCGAGAAACTGCCGTCGTAGGGGTTGCTGGTGAAGGGCGTTTCGGGGCCGCCGTTCACCGTGCCCTTGCTGAAGCGGTAGGTGGGCGCGTAGCTCAGGTTCAGGTTGCCGCCCCATCCGAAGGCCTTGCTGGAGCCCAGCGTGAAGTTCCGGGCGAAGGTGGTGGTCTCGGAGGCGGTGAAGGGTCCACCCGGGAAGTTCTGGGTCCGGCTGGCGTCCTGGACCTTCCCGATGCTGAGGCTGCTGGTGAGGTTCCAGTCGAAGGCGCCCTGCTCGATCATCAGCCCGGCCCGGGTGAAGTCGCGGGTTTCGACGGCGATCTGCACCTGCAGGTTGTTCTTCAGCGAGGTCTCGATGGCGCCCTGGAGGGTCAGCTTCAGGGCCGTGGGCTGCTGCGCAGCGCCGGCCTTGGGGGTCTCCTGGCCGGCGGGACCCGCGGGGGTCTGACCCACCAGGGAGAAGGCCACGAGCAGGGCCGGGAAGATCAGGGGACGCATCATCACCACTCCTTGAGGATCGAAAAGAGCCGCCACGGGGACAGGCTGCCTACGGACGGGCGGGGGAGCCGGTTTAGACGGTTCCACGAAAGCAGGATGCCTCCCTCGCATGATGAGGGCAAGGGCTATTTCACCGGTTGTTGAAAAGCCCTACTTCAGGAGCTCCCGGGCGATGACCATGCGCTGGATCTCGCTGGTGCCTTCATAGATGGTGGTGACGCGGACATCCCGGTAGAGGCGTTCGACGGCGTACTCGCGGGAGTAGCCGTAGCCGCCGTGGATCTGGACCGCGCGATCGCAGATCCACACGGCGCTTTCCGTGGTGAACAGCTTGGCGGTGGCGGCCTCCACGGTGCAGCTCTTTCCGGCCCCCTTCAGGGTGGCGGCCCGGTAGACCAGCAGGCGGGCGGCCTGGAGCCGGGCCTCCATCTCCGCGAGGTAGGTCTGGATCATCTGGTGTTCGCCGATGGGCTTGCCGAAGGAGACCCGGGCCTTGGCGTAGGCCACGCTCTCATCCATGGCCCGCTGGGCGATGCCCAGGGCCTGGGCGGCGATGCCCACGCGCCCGCCGTCGAGGCCGCCAAAGGCCACCTTGAGGCCATCGCCGGGCTTGCCCAGCAGGGCGTCCTCGGGCACGAAGGCGTCCTCCAGGGCCACCATGACAGTCTTGCTGGAGCGCAGGCCCATCTTCTCCTCGGGCCGGCCCATGATCACGCCGGGCTGGTCCGCGTCGAGGATGAAGGCGCTGATGCCCTTCTTGCCCTTGTCAGGGTCCGTGCGGGCCATGGTGACGAAGTAGCGGGCCACGCCGCCGTTGGTGATCCAGGCCTTGGCGCCGTTCAGGCGCCAGCCGCCGTCCACTTTGGTGGCGCGGGTCTTGAGCGCGGAGGCGTCCGATCCGGCGTCGGGCTCCGTGAGCATGAAGCCGCCCAGGGCCTCGCCGCTGGCGAGGGGCTTCAGGTAGGCCTGCTTCTGGGCCTCGGTGCCGAAGGCCAGGATGGGGGCGCAGGCCACGGAGTTGTTCACGCTCATGGCCACGGCCACGGAAGCATCGGCGTAGGCCACCTGCTCCAGGGCCAGGATGTAGCTCAGAAAGTCCACCCCCGCGCCGCCGTAGGCCTCGGGCACCGTCATGCCCAGGAAGCCCATCTCGCCCAGCTGCTGGAACAGGTCCTTGGGGAACTCGCCGCTGGCATCGCGGGCGGCGGCTCCCGGCGCGATTTCGGACTGGGCGAAATCCCGGGCCGCATCGCGGATGGCAGTCTGGTCATCGGTGAACTGAGGGAACATGGCCACTCCAGGGAATGGCTTCAGGTTAGCAACCCGGCGGCGCGCCGGCCGGAGCCCGGGAGAGGGCGTGCCGCGGATCACAGACCACGCCCCCCCACCACCACGCAGCAGGGCCGTGGGCTTCCAGGTCTATGGATCAGGCGCTGGCGGGAACCTCAGGGTGAAGGTGGTCCCCTGGCCGGGCGCGCTGGCCAGGAACAGGGTGCCTCCCAGCTGCCGCACGGTCTGCTGGACCGAGGCGAGGCCCAGGCCCGTGCCCCGGCCTGGGGCCTTGGTGGTGAAGAAGGGCTCGAAGATGCGGGACTGGAGGTCCGGGGAGATACCCACGCCCGTATCCTCAACCGTCAATTCGACCAGGGACTCCCGGTGCCGGCGGGCCACCCCGAGCCGCAGGGTGCCGCCTGCNNGGCCGGCAGCGTGGCCCGGAGCAGCGGGTGGAGCAGCCGCACCCGCAGGGCCAGGTCCACCGGGATGGGGGCATCCTCTGTGTCCCGCCCGAAGGCCATGAGGTCGGCCGTGAGGGACTCGGCCCGCGCGGCGGCATCCTGGAGGCCCTCCAGATCCCGGCGGGCCTCCTCCAGGCTGGCGGGCAGGTGGGCTTTCAGCAGCTCGGAGCGCAGCCGGACCACGCCAAGCAGGTTCTTGAGGTCGTGGGCCAGCCCGGCGCCGAGAATGGCCACGCCGTTCAGGCGCTCGGTCTTGAGCAGGAGTTCCTGGGCCGCCTCCAGGGACTGGGTCCGCTCCTGGACCCGGGTTTCCAGGGCGGTGGACAGGCGCTGGAGGTCGCGCAGCGCCAGCAGGCCCCGGAAGAGGCCGAGGAAGGTGAGCAGGATGCCCATGGCCAGCAGCTGGCGGTCCATGCGCTCCGGCGCCAGGAAGAGGACGCCGAGGGCGAAGGGCAGCGCCGTGGCGGCAGGCAGGAGGGGCAGGACGAGGGCGGCCAGCGAGGGGTCCCGGGCCTCGTCCTTCGGTCCCGGGCCAGGCTGGATGGGCTGGGGGGCCAAGGGGGTGAGCAGGATGCCGAGGCCCGCCACCAGGACGAGGAGGTCGAGGGGGTGGCCCAGGTAGTAGTGGCCGGCCAGGCTCAGGGGGACCTGGAGGGTCACCTGGAGCAGGGATAGGAGGAAGGCGGCGAAGATCCAGCCCAGGGGGCCGCGGAACCGGGAGGGCTGCCGGGCTCCCAGGTAGGCGCCGGTGCCCAGGATGGTGGCATTCAGGAGGAAGAAGGCCGCCATCACCAGACGGTCCAGCGGCCGGGCGGCGCTGCCGCGGAACAGGGGTCCCAGGGCGAAGAACCAGGCGATGAAGAAGGCCGCGACGCCCAGGGCCAGGCCGTCCAGCCCCTTCCGCAGGCGCTCGGAGCCGCTGGCCGAGGCGAGGGGCCAGGCCAGCAGCGAGGCGATGACCAGTCCCAGACTCAGGAATGCGAAGACCTCGCCGGTGGAAGGGAAGGGCGGGGGGGCGCCGTGACGGAGCAGGAAGGCCAGCGCCAGGGCCTGGGTGCAGAACTGGGCCATCGCCGCTGCGGCGAGGAAGCGCCAGCCCTTGCGGGCGGCCGGTTCCCGCCGGGCCCGGTCCAGGGCCGTGAGGGCGGCCAACAGGAAGACGGCGGTGTTCAGCAGGTTCAGGACGACATCCCGGACCTCCACCCGCATGGCGAGGCTGAGGGCGCCCAGGACCAGGAACGCGGCAGCCAGCCACAAGAAGCTCACAGGCCAGCGTGGCGGACCGGGAGGCGGGGGAGTGGGAGCCGGGTGCGTCATGGCCGATGACCCCCCATCGGCGGGGGGGAGGGTGGACCTGAATTCGACGTGCCGACGCGGCGCCCGGGGCGGCTCAGCCTTCGAACTGGGTCCGCAGCAGCGCCAGCGCGCCCTTCGACCCTTCCCACTTCATCAGAGCCAGGGCTTCCTCCGGACGGCACCACTTGAATTCGCTGTGCTCCAGCGGCTCCAGGCGGACCTGGGCCTCGGCCGGGACCTCCATGGAGAAACAGGTCTCCGTGTTGAAGCGGGGCTCCGCATCGGGAAAGGCCACGATGGCGGGGTCCACCCAGAAGCTGTGGGCCAGGTCCAGGGGGCGCAGGGTGCCCGCGAGGCCCGTCTCCTCCATGAGCTCGCGATGGGCGGTCTGCTCGGGCGTCTCGCCGGGCTCCATCATGCCGGTGACACTCTGCCACCAGAGGCCGTGCTCGGGCACCCGCAGCATCATGAGGATCTCGGGGCCATCGGCGCCGCGGCGCCAGGTCATGGCCGACACGCTGCGGCTGGGCGGCCGGACGGGCTGGAGATCCAGGGCCAGGCACTGGACCAGGTGGGCCTGGAGGCGGTCGGCAGCCTCCTCCCAGGTGGGGGAGCCCTCGCCCAGGAGCGAAGCCAGGCTGCACACGCCCTTGTCCGTGAAGCCGCAGGGGGTGATCCAGCGGAAGTGGTCGAGGTTGGGGCGCACGTTGAAGGCGATGCCGTGGGTGGTGATCCAGCGGCTGAGGTGGAGGCCGATGGCGCCCAGCTTCTCCAGCCCCCGCGGGGTCTCCACCCAGATGCCCGGGGCGCCCTTGAGGCGGTCGGCCACGATGCCGAATTCGGCGGCGGTGCGGATCATGGCCTCTTCCAGGCCGCGCACCAGGCGGCCCACATCCTCCCGACCGCCACGCAGGTTGCAGATGGGGTAGGCCACGATCTGGCCGGGGCCGTGGTAGGTCACTTCGCCGCCGCGGTCCGTGCGGTGGACGCTCACGCCCTGGGCCGCGAGGAAGTCGTCGCTCATGTGGATGTCGGCGGGGGTGGCGTTGCGGCCCAGGGTGAAGACGGGATCATGCTCCAGGATCACCAGCTGATCCGGGTTCCCCCCCGCGGCCACGTGAGCCGCCAGCGCCTTCTGCAGGCGGAGACCCGCCGGGTAGAACACCCGCCCGAAGCGGCGGAGCTGGGCGGGGCGGGAGACAGAGAAGCCGGCTTCAGACATGCTCCGAGTGTAGCCGGGCGCCGCCCGCAGCCTGCCTCTGGCATGATCAAGGGAGGATGAGCCTCGATCCTTCCACCATCGGCCGCTTCAAGGTCCTCGGAACCCTCGGCGCCGGGGCGATGGGCACGGTGTATCTGGCGGAGGATCCCCTGCTGAAGCGGACCCTGGCCATCAAAGTGGTGCGCGAGGGCACCGGCGATGCGGAGGTGCTGCTCCGCTTCAAGCGCGAGGCCGAGATCTCGGCCCGGCTGAACCATCCCAATGCCATCACGATCTTCGATGTGGGCGAGGCGCCGGAACTGGGGCCCTACCTCGTCATGGAATACGTGGAGGGGGAGTCCCTGTCGAGTCTGATCTCGCGCGGGCCGATGTCGCCGGACGAGGTGGCGGGCCTCCTGATCCAGGCCGCGGATGCCCTGGCGGCGGTGCATGGGCTGGGGGTCCTCCACCGCGACATCAAGCCCGAGAACATGCTGGTGGCCAAGGACGGCCGTTTGAAGCTCATGGATTTCGGCATCGCCCTGGGCGATCACGGACGCCTGACCGCGACGTCGACCTTTCTCGGCACTCCCGCCTATGCCGCGCCCGAAGTGCTGAACGGTGCCAGGGCCACGCCCGCCTCGGACCGCTGGGCCTTCACGCTCATGGCTTTCGAGATGCTGACGGGCCAGCTGCCCTTTGCGGCCGAAAGCGTCGGCGCCACCCTCTACCGCATAGTTCACGAGGCTCCAGCCTGGCCGTCGGACTTGACACCGGACTTGGCCGCCGTCTTCGGCAAGGCCCTGGACAAGGACCCGGGCAAGCGGTTCCCGGACCTCCCCACCTTCCTGAGGGCCCTGATCGAGGCGCTTCCCCTGGAGCCGGACCGCCGGGCGGCCCACCTCGCCCAGCTGGCCTCTGCAGCGCCGGTGAGGGCCACCACCACGCTGCGGCTGGGGCGCCTGCACAAGGCCTCCGGGGGCCGGAACCCCTGGCTGTGGGGTGGCGGCGCCCTGGTGGTGGTCCTGGGCCTGTGGTTCCTGGCCCTCCGGTCCGAACCCAGCCGGATCCTCTCCATCGAATCGAAGCCCAGCGGCGCCGAGGTCTTCCTGGATGGAACCTCCCTGGGGCGCACGCCCCTGCGCCAGGTGGTGGTGAAGGGCAAAGCGGATGCCCTGCGCCTGGAGAAGTCCGACTACCTGCCGCTGGAGCACCGGCTGAAGGCCGAAGACAAGGGCCTGGTCCTCCAGCTTCAGGCGGCGCCCTTCAGTGTCCGGGTGGCCAGCGACCCTCCGGGCGCCGCGATCTCCCTGGACGGCGAACCCCGGGGCAAGACGCCCGCGGTCATCGAGATCCCCGGCGAAGGCAGCCACCAGCTGCGGCTCCACCTGGAGGGCTACCAGCCCTGGGTGGGCGTGCCCGAGCGGCACAAGGCTCTGCCCGACCCCATCCGCCTCCAGAAACCCAAGGGCAAGAAGGGCGAGGGCAAGCTCCGGAAGTTCTTCAAGGGGATGTTCCAGTAGCCCCCGCCCGCCCGGTCATGATGGATCCATGTCGAACGTGATCGTGGTGGGGGGAGGCGCGGCGGGACTGGTGGCGGCCTGGCGGTCGGCGTCGCTGGGGCACAGAGTCATCCTTCTGGAAGCCAACGGCCGCCTGGGTGTGAAGCTCCGCATCAGTGGCGGCGGCAAGTGCAACATCACCCACGAGGGGCCCCCGAAGGCCCTGCTGGCGGCCTTTTCCAAGGACCAGGCGCGGTTCCTCCGGCCTTCGCTGCATGCCTTCGACAACGGGGCCGTGCTGGAGCTGCTGCGCCGCGAAGGCGTGGAGACCTACGTGCGCGACAACGGCCGCGTGTTTCCCCGGGACCGTCCGGGCAGCGCGGGGGCGGTGGTCTCCGCCTTCGAGACCCTGGTGCGGCGGGCGGGGGTGGACGTGCGGACGGGCGCCCGCGTGGTGGCGCTGGAGGGGGCGGCCCCGCGGCTGGTGGCGCTGCGAGTGGGCGAGGAGCGCATCACCGCGGACACCTTCATCCTCGCCACCGGCGGCGCGAGCTACCCGGAAACCGGCACCCGGGGCGAGGCGCTGGGATGGCTGAAGGGCCTGGGGCTGCCCGTGCGCCCCTGGTTTCCCGCGCTGGCGCCCGTTCCTCTCCAGCGTCCCCGCCCGGCCTGGGAGGGGGTGGCCCTGCGGGGTGGCGAGCTGCGCCTTGCCGCGGGGCCCGGCGGCCGCCGTCTGGGGGTCTTCGCCGGCGACATCCTCTTCACGAAGGCCGGTATCACCGGCCCCGCGGCCCTGGAACTGAGCNNCAGGAGACGGGCGTGGGCCGGGCCCTCATGCTGAAGGACCTGTCGAAGGCGGCGCGGAGGGCGCTGGTGGACCTGGCCACGGCGCTGCCTCTGGGCGACCCGCAGCCGGTGCCCCTGGCCCGGGGCGAAGTGGCGGCGGGCGGGGTGGATCTGCCGACGGTGGATCCCCACAGCATGGCCGTGCGGGGCTGGGACAACCTGCGGATCTGCGGCGAGCTGCTGAACCTCGACGGCCCCGTGGGCGGCTACAACCTGCAGGCGGCCTTCAGCACGGGCTACGCGGCGGGCAGCCTCTAGATTCTTCCCGCCAGATCCAGGATCAGGTCGCACAGGCGCGCCGCATAGCCGGTCTCGTTGTCGTGCCAGCCGAAGACCTTCACGAAGCGGGGCCCGAGCGTCATGGTGAGGTCCAGGTCCATGAGCACGCTCTCGGAGCGGCCGGTGATGTCGCAGCTGACCGTATGGGGGCCGGCGATGCCGAGGATCCCGGGCCAGGCCGCGGCGGCGGATTCGTAGGCGGCCCGCAGGCCCGCGGCGTCGGCATCCCGGTGCAGGGTGGCCACCAGGTCCACCAGGTTCACGCTCAGGGTGGGCACGCGAAGGGCCACGCCGTCAAAGCCCGGGGGCAGGCCGGGGAGGGCGCGGTGCAGGGCTCCGAAGGCGCTCGACGTGGTGGGGATGATGCTCTGGAAGGCGGCGCGGGCGCGGCGCCGGTCCTTGTGGGGCAGGTCCAGGAGCCGCTGGTCGTTGGTGACCACATGGACGGTGCTCATGCCCGCGTGCTCGAGGCCGAAGGCGTCGTCCAGCACCTTGAGCATGGGGGCGGTGGCGTGGGCGGTGCAGCTGGCGTTGGAGATGACGCGGTGGCGGCCTGGGTCCAGGCTGGCGCCGTTTACCGGGGCGATGACGGTGAGGTCCGCATCGGGGCTGGGGGCGCTGATCACCACGTGGGTCACGGCGGCCTTGAGATGGCGGGCCGCATCATCCCGCCGGGTGAAGCGTCCGCTGGCCTCCACCACCAGGCGGAGGGGGGACGGCCAGGGGATGGCGGCGGGATCCGTCGCATGGAAGAGGGGCACGCGGTGGTCCCCCAGCAGGAGGAAGTCCTGCCCGCCCTCGGTGAAGCCCTCGATGGGCTGGCGGCTGGGGCCATGCACTGAATCGTGCCGAAGCAGATGCACCAGCTGGTCCAGCGGCGCGGGATCGTTCACGGCGCCGAGGAGTCCGGGCCGGGCGGCGCCCAGCTGCCGCACCACCAGCCGGCCGATGCGGCCCAGGCCATTCAGGGCGATCCGGCCCATCGGCTAGATCCGCTCCAGCACGTGGATGCAGAGATCCTTCAGCCGGGCCGCATAGCCGAACTCGTTGTCGTACCAGGCGAACACTTTGACCAGCCGGGGGCCGAGCACCTTGGTGAGGTAGGGATCGTAGAGGGTGCTGGCGGTCCGCCCCACCAGGTCCGCGCTCACCAGCTCGGCATCGAGGATCTCGAGGTAGGGCGCCAGCGGCCCGCTGGTGGCGGCCTGGCGGAAGGCTTCCTGGATCGATTCGAGGGTGGCATCGGATTTGAGTGTCGCCGTCAGATCCACGATGCTCACGTCGGGCGTGGGGACGCGCACGGCGATGCCGTCGAGGCGGCCCTTGAGGTGGGGCAGCACCAGCCCGATGGCCTTGGCGGCGCCGGTGCTGGTGGGGATCATGCTGAGCGCCGCGGCGCGCGCCCGGCGCAGGTCCTTGTGGGGCAGGTCGAGAATGCGCTGGTCGTTGGTGTAGCTGTGCACGGTGGTCATGAAGCCGTATTCCAGGCCGAAGGCCCCGTCGATGATCTTCACCACCGGCGCCAGGCAGTTGGTCGTGCAGCTGGCGTTGGAGATGACATGGTCCTTGGCGAGGTCAAGCTCCGCCTCGTTCACCCCCATGACCACGGTGCGGTCCGCATCGCCTGCCGGGGCGCTGATGAGCACGTGGCTCACGCTGCCCTGGAGGTGGGCGGCGGCCTGGGCACGCTTGGTGAACTTCCCGGTGCACTCCAGCACCACCTGGGCCCCCTGGGCGCCGAAGGGGATGAGCTGGGGGTCCTTTTCTGCGTAGACGCGGATGCGGCGGCCGTCCAGCACCAGGTAGTTCCCGTCGGAGGCCACGGGGAAATCCGCGGGGCCGTGGACCGAGTCGTACTTCATCAGATGGGCCAGGGTGGCGGCGTCCGTGAGGTCGTTGACCGCCACGACCTGCACGTGCGGGACCTTCATCAGGTGCCGCAGCGCGAGCCGTCCGATCCGTCCCAGTCCGTTGATGGCCACCTTCTTCATGGCGCCCTCCGAATCCCCAGTTGTATCGGCCCGCGCAGATCCTGTCGAAAGAAAAAGCCCGGCAGCGCCGGGCTTTGACAGATGGGCAAGGTGGAATCAGCTGGCGAGGCTCACGCGCCTCAGCCGGCTGGGCGGCGCCTCGAGCTTCTTGGCGAGGGTGTTGCGGTGGATGCCCAGTTCCCGGGCCGCGGCGCTGTGATTGCCCTCGTGGGCCATCAGCACCTCTTCCAGGTACACGCGCTCGAACTCGCGGCGGGCCAGCTCCAGGGAGACCCCGCCACGCACCATTTCGGCCACGAGGGTCCGCAGCTTTTCGCGCATTCCGTCTTCTCCATCAACCGTATCGGGATCACGAAGGTAGCACCGCGGTGCCCGGAGGGAAAGCCCCGTGACAACTTCAAGAGGCAGGCGCAGACTGTGGAAAAGTGTGTGGAATGCCTGTGCAGGCGATGGGAGATGACGTGCGCAAGACCAAACTCGTGATGACCTTGGGACCTGCCTTGATGCAGGGCGACCGGCTGCGGGAATCCCTCCGCGAGGCGGATGCGGTGCGATTGAATGCCAGCCACGGGGATCTCGAAACCCGGCTGGATGCCCTCCAGAAGGTGCGGACCCTGGCCCGGGAACTTGGGCGATCCATCCCGGTGTTCCTGGACCTGCAGGGTCCGAAGTGGCGGGTCGGGTTGCTGGACGCGCCCCTGGACCTGGCTGATGGAAGTGAAGGCTGCTTCTATGCGCCGGGGAATCCGGTGCCCGGGGGATTCAGCTGGGCGGCGCCCCTGCCGCATCCTGAACTGTTTGAAGGGGCCGAACCGGGCCAGCACTGGCTGCTGGATGACGGTGCCATCACGGTGAAGATCCTCGCCAAGGAACCAGAGCTCCTGAAGGCGGTCGTGGTCATCGGCGGGCCGCTCAAGGCGCGGAAGGGCGTTCATCCCATCGGCATGGACATCAACGTGGATCCCCTCACGGAGAAGGACCATGCGGATATCCGGTGGGGCGTGGAGCACGAGGTGGACCTCTTCGCCCAGAGCTTCGTCCGCCGCGCATCGGACGTGCAGCAGCTCCAGGCCATCATCCAGCACCTGGGGGGCACCCAGCCCATCATCGCCAAGATCGAGCATCCGACGGCCCTGGCCCACCTGGGCGAGATCCTCGACGTATCCTGGGGCGTGATGGTGGCCCGGGGCGACCTGGGCGTGGAACTCGGGGTGGAGCGCGTCCCCGGCCTCCAGAAGCAGATCATCAAGGCGGCCCGGCGGGCGCTGAAGCCCGTGATCACCGCCACCCAGATGCTGGAGAGCATGATCGAGCACGCCCAGCCCACCCGGGCCGAAGCCAGCGATGTGGCCAACGCCATCTGGGATGGCACGGACGCGGTGATGCTCAGCGCCGAAAGCGCCACGGGGGCCCACCCGGTGGAGGCCATCCAGTGGCTGGCCCGCATTGCGGAGGAGGCTGACGCCAACGTGAAGCAGCGCACACCCACACTGCCCGCGGAGCTGGCCGAGAAGGTGCTCTCCCGCACGGACATCTCCGTGGCCTTCGCGGCCTGCCGCACTGCGGACGAGATCAACGCCCGCTGGATCGTCGCCTTCACCGAGGGCGGCGGCACCGCCCGCATGGTGAGCCGCCTGGCGGGCCACACCCCGGTGCTGGGGGCCACCGTGGACGAGGTCACGGCCCGGCGCATGGGGCTCCTGCGGGGCGTGACCTCTCTGCTGATCCCCCGGGTCAGCAGCACGGACGAGATGGTGGCCGTGGTCCGGGAGCTGCTGGTGGCCAAGCATGAATTGAAGAGCTTCGACCGCGTGGTCATGACCATGGGGCTGCCGCTGTGGAAGACCGGAAGCACGAATACGATGAAGGTGATGACCTTCTAGCAGAGGAGATCCCCATGAGCTTGAGCCGGCCGCTTCCAGGTGAGTACGCAGAAGGCTATGCACCCTACATCGCCGAGGCTGGCGAGGGCGACGTGCTGGTCCAGCTCCAGGGCCAATTGGAGGAGGCGGCGGTCCTGTTCGGGGCGCTGTCCGAATCCCAGGGCGGGTTCCGCTACGCCCCGGGGAAGTGGAGCCTGAAGGACCTGCTCCTGCACCTCAGCGATGCCGAGCGCATCTTCGCCTACCGCTGCCTGCGCATCGGCCGGGGCGATGCGACCCCCATGCCGGGATTCGACGAGGATGCCTACGTGGCCGCCGCCCGGGCCGATTCCCGCAGCATGGCCAGCCTGGTCGCGGACTGGCGAGCGGTGCGCACCGCCAGTCTCACCCTCTTCCACGGCCTGCCGGACGGGGCCTGGGGGAACCAGGGCACCACCAACAACCGCACCCTCACCGCCCGCTGCATCCCCTACATCGCCCTGGGCCATGCGGCCCATCACCTGAGGGTGGTCCGGGAGCGCTACCTGCCGGCGCTGAAGTAGCCCTTCCAGTCTTCCAGCGCCCCCGCCAGCTTCTCCAGCTGGGCGGTTTCCGTGGTGCGGAAGCGGCTCACCAGCTTCCAGCCCTGGGCCACCTTCTGGTAGCGGTGCAGCCAGAGGAAGGGGCCTTCCCAGTCCCCTTCGGGATCCATTCTGGTCTTCACGAGGAAGGCCACGGTGGTCCAGGGGCCCCGGGCGAGGAAGCGGCGGCCAAGCTCCTGGATGCCGGACTCCTCGTCGGACTCCAATACCAGGTCGTCCAGGTCCGGGATGATCATGGGGGCTCCTTCTGGGGCATGATTCTACGATGCGCATCGAATGCATCGCCATCGGGACCGAGCTGCTCACCACGCGGCGCCTCGACACCAATTCCGTATGGCTGGGGGAGCGCCTCGCTGCCCTGGGCCTGGCCTTCCACCGCAAGACCGCCGTGGGGGACAGCCGCGAGGACCTGGCCGGGCTGTTCCGCGAGGCGATGACGCGCTCGGATCTCATCGTCACCACCGGCGGCCTGGGCCCCACCTTCGATGACTTCACGAAGGAATGTTTCGCGGAGGTCCTTGGCGTGGCGTTGCAGGAGGACGCCCAGAGCCGCGAGGACATGCTGGCCTTCTACGCCGCCCGGAAGCGGGTGCCGCCCGCTTCGAACTTCAAGCAGGCCCTGCTGCCGGCCGGGGCGGAGGCCCTGCGCAACCCGGTGGGCACCGCCCCCGGGGTGTGGTGGCAGGATCCGCCGTCCCATCCCGGCGTGCGCATCATCATGCTGCCGGGGGTGCCCCGGGAGATGAAGCGCATGTGGGAGGAGCAGGTCGAGCCCCGCCTGCGGGCCCTGGCAGGCGACTCCGTCCACACGCTGCGGATGGTCGTGGCCGGCGTGCCCGAGAGCGCCCTGGACGAGCGCACCCGCGACGTCCGCGAGCGCCACGGGCACCTGGACTGGACCATCCTCGCCAGCCTCACCCAGGTGGAGCTGCTGGCCCGGGGCGCGGACCCCGCGGCCCTGGAGGCCGCCCGCAGGGACTTCCTGCCGGTGCTGGGCGAGGATCTCGTGGGTGTGGGGACAGGCAACCTCGAGGATGCCGTGCTGGCCGGATTGAAGGCCCGCGGGGAATCCCTGGCCGTGGCGGAAAGCATGACCGGCGGCCTGCTGGCGGCCCGTCTTTCGGCCATNNCTGGAGGCAGGGCGACTGGCCCGGGACGGCACGGTGTCCGAGGCCACCAGCCGTGCGCTGGCGGAGTCCGTGCGCACGAAGCTCGCCGCCACCTGGGGCCTGGGCCTGACGGGAAATGCGGGCCCCGGCGCCGAAGGCGAGGCTCCCGTGGGCACCGTGTTCATCGCCCTGGCGGGCCCCGGCGGCACTGTCTGCCAGGCCTACAACCTGCCCGGGGACCGGGCGGATGTGCAGCTGCGCAGCACAGCCTGGGCGCTGGACCTGCTGCGCCGGGCCATCCGGAACGGCTGATACACTGCATCCATGATGCCTTCCGGTTCCCAGTCCCTGATCCTCGAGTGCCTCGCCGCCTTCCTCTGTGGCAGCATCCCCTTCGGCCTCCTGCTGGTGAAGCTGGCGGGGAAGGGCGATGTCCGGGCCCACGGCAGCGGCAACATCGGCGCCACCAACGTGAGCCGCGTGGGCGGCAAGGCCCTGGGCGTGGTCACGCTCCTGCTGGACATCTTCAAGGGATTCCTGCCCGTATTCCTGGCGAAGAAGGCGGGCATGGGAGCGGATCTGCTGGCCCTCATGGCCCTGGCGGCGGTGCTGGGCCACGTGTTCACCCCCTGGCTGAAATTCCAGGGCGGGAAGGGCGTGGCCACGGCCCTGGGCGTGATCCTCGCCGTCGACGCACAGCTCATGGTCCTGCCCATGGGTGTCTTCATCCTGGCCCTCTGGCTCACCCGCCACGTCAGCCTGGGCAGCATCCTGGCCGCCGCCATGGTGCCGGTGCCGCTGCTGATGGCCAATTTCAGGCTTTTCGGCCCCCTTAAACCGGTGGAACTCTTCTCTTGGCTGGTTCTGGTGGCCCTCGTGATCTGGAAGCACCGCGAGAACATCAAGCGTCTGCAAGAGGGCACGGAATCCAAGCTCTGGGGCGCCAAGAAGGAGCATGCGAATGGCTAGCCGGGCCGATATCGGCGTCTTCGGCTCCGGCGCCTGGGGCACGGCCCTGGCCATCACCTGGGCCCGGGCGGGCGCGAAGGTGGCGCTCTGGGGCAGCTTCCCCGACGAAATGGCGCAGATGGCGGCCACGCGGCGCCACCTGCGCCTGAAGGATGTGGCCTTCCCGGATGGGCTGGAGACCTCGGACGATCCGTCCGCGGCCTTTGCCGCGCCCCTGTGGATCTCCGCCATGCCCACCCAGGTGACGCCCGAGGCCTGGCGCGCCCTGCGCCCGCAGGCGCCCAGGGCGCCCGAACTGGTGATCCATGTGAGCAAGGGCATCCTCCAGAGCACGCACCAGACCCTGTCCCAGGCGCTGACGGGGGTGCTGGATGTGCCCGTGGGCGCTCTGTCCGGACCCACCTTCGCCGACGAGGTCGCCCGGGGGGTCCCCTCCGCCATCGTGCTGGCGCTGCCAGGCACCATCTCCGACGCGCGGGCCACGGCCCTGCAGGCTCAGCTCGCCTCCGAGAAGCTGCGCATCTACCTCAGCCGCGACGTCGTGGGCACGGAGCTCTGCGGCGCCCTCAAGAACGTGCTGGCCATCGCCGCGGGCCTGGTGGACGGCCTCCAGCTGGGCTACAACGCCCGGGCGGCCCTCATCACCCGGGGACTGGCCGAGATGGCCCGCCTGGTGGAGGTCCTCGGCGGCCAGCCCTCCACGGTGATGGGCCTCGCCGGCATGGGCGATCTGCTGCTCACGGCCACGGGGCCCCAAAGCCGGAACCGCACCTTCGGCGAGCTGGTGGGGAAGGGGAGCAGCGTGGAGGCGGCCCGGGACGCCCTGGGCGGCCAGGTCATCGAAGGCATGTTCACCACCGAGGCGGCCCTGGCCCTGGCCGGGGACCACGGCCTCGACCTGCCCATCGCGGCGGAGGTGCAGCGCCTGCTCAACGGCGAGCCCCCCGAAGAGGCCGTGCGGCGGCTGATGACGCGATCGCTGAAGTCCGAGTAGGGAGGCCCCATGGCCACGCCGTTCCGTTTCCGCATCCTCCAGCACGGTGAGGCGGGATCGCCGGTGCGGGAGGTCTTCGTTCCGGCGGAGCCCAGGCCAGGCTGGGTCCGGCTCGAGCTGAAGGCCATGGCCCTGAACCACCTGGATCTCTGGACCACCTTCGGCCTGCCGGGCTTCCCGCTGCCCCTGCCGCTCACGCCGGGCTGCGACGGCGCCGGCACGGTGGAGGCCGTGGGCGAGGGCACCGTCCTTCCGCCCGGCGTGGCGGCGGGCGGCAGCGTGATGATTGCGCCGGGCCTCAGCTGCGGTGTCTGCCCCGCCTGCCTGCGGGGCGATGACATGCTCTGCCCATCCTATGGGGTGCTGGGCCACGTGTGCGACGGCACGGCCGCCACCCATGTGCTGGTGCCCGCGGCCAACCTGCTGCCCATCCCCCCGAACTGGGATTTCGAGCAGGCGGCGGCCTTTCCGCTGGTCTTCCTCACGGCCTGGGAGATGCTCGTCCACAAGGCGGCCCTGCGGCC
>DPRT01000157.1 GCA_003538615.1 Holophagaceae bacterium
AGCCTCACCCGTTTGATCGCCATTCCACGCCTCGCCTTCCTTCTCCCCCCATCGGCGAGGGGGGGCCGCGGGGTGAGCAGGGGCCATTCTTGTCCCGGATCAGGAACCCGGCACAACCAATCAGTGGGCTGGCGGTCGGAGGACACATGCCCGGGATGCCCTTCTGCCGCCCTCAGCATCCCCGGATGTAGAATGGAAATCCGGACCGCGCCCAGCGGCGTTCTGNNTGGGCATCCCGCCGCTGCCGCTCACTGAAGCCCAGACCTCCGCGCTCACCGACCTCCTGGCCAACCCGCCCAAGGGCGAAGAAGCCTTCCTCGTCGAGCTCCTGATCCACCGCGTGCCCGCTGGCGTGGATGAGGCCGCCCGGGTGAAAGCCGCCTTCCTGGCCGCCGTGGCCAGCGGCAGGGAAAAGGTGGCTCTGGTCTCCCGCGAGAAGGCCACGGAGCTGCTGGGCACCATGCTGGGCGGCTTCAANNGTCAAGCCCCTCATCGACCTGCTGGACGATGCCCAGGTGGGTGGCATCGCCGCCGAGGGCCTGAAGAAGACCCTGCTGGTCTTCGACGCCTTCGCCGAGGTGAAGGCCAAGGCCGACAAGGGCAACACGAACGCCCAGGCCGTGCTGAAGTCCTGGGCCGAGGCGGAGTGGTTCACCAGCCGCCCCGAAGTGCCCCAGAGCCTGACGCTCACCATCTTCAAGGTCACGGGCGAAACCAACACCGATGACCTGTCCCCGGCCCCCGACGCGTGGAGCCGTCCCGACATCCCGCTCCACGCCCTGGCCATGCTGAAGAACGCCCGCCCCGGCATCGAGCCCGACGAACCCGGCAAGGTGGGCCCCCTCAAGCAGCTGGAGGCCCTCAAGGCCAAGGGCCACCTCATCGCCTATGTGGGCGACGTGGTGGGCACGGGCTCCTCCCGCAAGTCCGCCACCAACTCGGTGCTGTGGTTCACGGGCGAGGACATCCCCTTCGTGCCCAACAAGCGCTTCGGCGGCGTCTGCCTGGGATCCAAGATCGCCCCCATCTTCTACAACACCATGGAGGACGCTGGCGCCCTGCCCATCGAGCTGGACGTCAACGGCATGGACATGGGCGACGTCATCGAGCTGCGCCCCTACGAAGGGAAGGCCCTGAAGAACGGCCAGGTCATCGCCGAGTTCAAGGTGAAGTCCGACGTGATCTTCGACGAGGTCCGCGCCGGCGGCCGCATCCCCCTCATCGTGGGCCGGGGCCTCACCACCAAGGCCCGCGCCGCCCTGGGCCTGCCTCCCTCCACGATCTTCCGCCTCCCGGCGATCCCCAAGGACACCGGCAAGGGCTTCTCCCTGGCCCAGAAGATGGTGGGCCGCGCCTGCGGCGTGACAGGCATCCGCCCCGGCACCTACTGCGAACCGCACATGACCACCGTGGGCTCCCAGGACACCACCGGCCCCATGACCCGCGACGAGCTGAAGGATCTGGCCTGCCTCCAGTTCTCCGCCGACATGGTGATGCAGTCCTTCTGCCACACCGCGCCCTACCCCAAGCCCGTGGACGTGAGGACCCACCGCGAGCTGCCCCCCTTCATCACCAACCGCGGCGGCGTCTCGCTGAAGCCCGGCGACGGCGTCATCCACAGCTGGCTGAACCGCCTGCTCCTGCCCGACACCGTGGGCACCGGCGGCGACTCCCACACCCGCTTCCCCATCGGCATCTCCTTCCCCGCCGGCTCAGGCCTGGTGGCCTTCGCCGCCGCCACGGGCGTCATGCCCCTGGACATGCCGGAATCCGTGCTGGTGCGCTTCAAGGGCGAACTGCAGCCCGGCGTCACCCTGCGCGACCTGGTGAACGCCATCCCCTACTACGCCATCCAGCAGGGGCTGCTCACCGTCGAGAAGAAGGGCAAGAAGAACATCTTCAGCGGCCGCATCCTCGAGATCGAGGGCCTGCCCAAGCTGAAGGTCGAGCAGGCCTTCGAACTGTCCGATGCCTCCGCCGAGCGCTCCGCCGCGGGCTGCACCGTGCGCCTGGATCAGGAACCGATCATCGAGTACATGACCTCCAACATCACGCTCATGAAGTGGATGATCGCCAACGGCTACGAGCACCGGCAGACCCTGGAGAACCGCATCCGGGCCATGCAGGCCTGGATCGCCAAGCCCGAGCTCCTGGCCCCCGATGCGGATGCCGAGTACGCCGCCGTCATCGAGATCGACCTGGCCGACGTGAAAGAACCGCTCGTGGCCTGCCCCAACGATCCCGACGACATCAAGAAGCTCTCGGACGTGGCGGGCGACACCATCGACGAGGTCTTCATCGGCTCCTGCATGACCAACATCGGCCACTTCCGCGCCGCCGGGAAGCTGCTCGATGGCAAGAGCGACATCCCCACGCGCCTCTGGATCGCCCCGCCCACCAAGATGGACGAGTACGTCCTCACCCAGGAGGGCTACTACGGCATCCTCGGCCGCACCGGCGCCCGCATGGAGATGCCCGGCTGCTCGCTGTGCATGGGCAACCAGGCCCAGATCCGCAAGGGCAGCACCGCCATGTCCACCTCCACCCGCAACTTCCCCAACCGCCTGGGCATCGACACCCGGGTCTACCTGGGTTCCGCGGAGCTGGCGGCCATCTGCTCGCTGCTCGGGAGGATCCCCACGGTGGCGGAATACCAGGCCCAGATCGGCCTCGTGGACGCCAAGGCGAAGGACATCTACCGCTACATGAACTTTGATCAGATCCGCGACTTCTCCGAAGTCGCGGATACCGTAAAGATCTAGATTCTTTTCCATCTCCGAAAAGCCCGGAAGCGCAGCTTCCGGGCTTTTCGGAGTGACCGTCCCACAGGCGTGTGTTAGCCTCTACAATTCTTGACCACCTTTCGGGGGGTTCCCATGGGGATCTTTGAGGGCCACATCCGCGTCCACGACGGCGACCGTTTCGCGCTGGTGGCATCGCGCTGGAACGATTTCATCGTGGAGCGCCTCATCGAGGGCGCGAAGGACTGCATCCTCCGCCATGGGGGCCACGAAGACCAGATGGACCTCATCCGCGTCCCGGGGAGCTTCGAGTTGCCCCAGGCGGCCAAGCTGGCGGCCCAGAGCGGCCGCTACGCCGGCATCATCGTGCTGGGCACGGTGATCCGCGGCGGCACGCCCCACTTCGACATGATCGCCGCGGAAGTCACCAAGGGCGCAGCCCAGGTGGCCCTGGACACGGGCCTGCCCCTGGCCTTCGGCGTGCTCACCACGGACAGCGTGGAGCAGGCCATCGACCGGGCCGGCGCCAAGATGGGCAACAAGGGCTGGGAAGCCGCCATGAGCGTCCTGGAGATGGTGGACCTCGCCCACACCCTCGGTGCCAGGAAGGGAAAGAAGTAGATGGGTGTTCGCCGCCGGGGGCGCGAGTACGCCCTTCAGATGCTTTATGCCATGGACCTGACCGGCTACCAGCCGGACCAGGTGTTCGCGGGCTTCTACGCCATCCAGGACCTGAACCGGGATGCCTTCTACTACGCCCGCCGCCTGGTGGATGGCGTCCATGGCCATCTGGACGAGATCGACACCGCCCTGACCAAGTACGCCGAGCACTGGAAGATCCACCGCATGGCCGCCGTGGACCGCAACCTTCTGCGCCTGGGTCTCTTCGAGCTGATGTACGTGAAGGAAGTGCCCTTCCCCATCGTCATCAACGAAGCCCTGGAGATCGTGAAGGAATTCAGCGATCAGGAAGGCACGCAATTCCTGAATGGCATCCTGGATGCGGCGCGAAAAGAGTTCCGCCCTGAAGAAACCGGCCCACGCCTCCGGAAAAAAGCCCTGTCCGCCGATCCATCCGAAGAATCATGACCTGACCCTCCCCGGCTGGTTTGCTATGCTCGATCCCTTCCCCAGCCCGATCCGACCGTTGGAGCATTGATGAGCACCTCCCGCAAGAAGCCCGTTGCCCCGAAGAAGCCCGTTGCCCCGAAGAAGCCTGCCCCGGCCGCCACGTCCCCCGCTCCCAAGGCCGCTTCCAAGGCCGCTGGTCCTCGCGCCGCCACGGGCGCCCCCCTGGGCCTGGAGGAAATCAAGGCCCTGATCGCCCTGGTGGGACGCGAGCCCTTCCAGGAATTCGAGTTCGAAGCCGGCGACATGCGTTTCCGCATCCGCAAGGACGGTCCGGCGCCCCTGATCCAGGCGGCCCCGGTGATGATGGCCGCACCGGCGGCCCCCTACGTCCCCGCGGTTCCCGTGACTGCCGCTGCTGCTCCGGTGTCGGCCCCCGCCGACGAGGCTGGCATCCACTACGTCACCAGCCCCATCGTGGGCACCTTCTATCGGGCTTCCAACCCCACCGCCACGCCCTACGCCTCCCCTGGCGACTTCGTGAAGCCCGGCCAGACCCTCTGCATCGTGGAGGCCATGAAGCTCATGAATGAGATCGAATGCGACGTGGCTGGTGAAATCGTGAAGGTGCTGGTGGAGAACGGCACCCCCGTCGAATACGGCGAACGCCTCTTCGCGGTCCGGATCGGCTAGCCATGGCCGCAGCCATCAAGCGCAAATCAGCTCCCGCGACGGTCGTTTCCGACGCTCCGCCCTTCAGGAAGGTGCTCATCGCCAACCGCGGCGAGATCGCGCTCCGCGTGATCCTGGCCTGCAAGGAGATGGGCATCCAGACCGTGGCCGTNNACCGGCGCCGAGGCCATCCATCCCGGCTACGGCTTCCTCAGCGAGAACGCGCACTTCGTGGAAGTCTGCCAGGCCTGCGGCATCACCTTCATCGGCCCCAGCCCCGAGATCATCCGCAAGATGGGCAACAAGGCCCAGGCCAAGGCCACCATGCTGGAAGCAGGCGTGCCCCTCATGCCCGGCAGCGATGGACTGGTCGAGACCGTGGAAGAAGCCCTGGTGGTGGCCGAGCAGATCGGCTATCCGGTCATCGTCAAGGCCAGCGCCGGCGGCGGCGGGCGCGGCATGCGCATCTGCAACAACGCCGAGGAACTGCCCGATCTCTACAACAACGCCCGCAGCGAAGCCAAGGGTGCCTTCGGCGATGACAGCGTCTACATGGAGAAGTATCTCCTGGAGCCGCGCCACATCGAAGTCCAGATCATGGGCGACCTCTTCGGCAACGTGGTGCACCTGGGCGAGCGCGAGTGCTCCATCCAGCGCCGCCACCAGAAGCTCATCGAGGAGAGCCCCAGCGCCGTCCTCGATCCCGCCCTGCGCCAGCGCATCTGCGACACCGCCGTGCGGGCCGCCAAGGCCGTGGGCTACTACAACGCGGGCACCATCGAGTTCCTCCTCGACAAGCGCGGCGACTTCTTCTTCATGGAGATGAACACCCGCGTCCAGGTGGAGCATCCCGTCACCGAGCTGGTCACAGGCATCGACATCGTGAAGGAGCAGCTCCGCATCGCCGCGGGCCAGAAGCTGAGCTTCCGCCAGGAGGACGTGGTCCAGAAGGGCCACGCCATCGAGTGCCGCATCAATGCCGAGGATCCCTTCAAGTTCACGCCCTGCCCAGGCCGCATCACGGCCCTGCACTTCCCCGGCGGCCCCGGCATCCGCGTGGACACCGCCATGCACCAGGACGCCGTGATCCCCCCCCACTACGACTCCATGGTGGCCAAGCTCATCGCCTACGGCGCCGACCGCACCGAAGCCATCGCCCGCATGCGCCGCGCCCTGGACACCCTGGTGATCGAAGGCATCAAGACCACCGCCCCCCTGCACCGCCGCATCATGGACCACCCGGACTTCATCGCCGGAACCTTCTCCACCAAGTGGATGGAGACGTTCCTGGAAGAGCTCAAGCGGGATCCGGCCGGGGATCCGCGCTGAAGCTTCGGGTAGACTGGATGTCGTGCCGCTATAGCTCAGTTGGTAGA
>DPRT01000097.1:0-2780 GCA_003538615.1 Holophagaceae bacterium
GTTGGTGCGATCCTCGGCGCGCTCGGGGGGGTCTATTACCTCGTCGAAACCCTCGCCGGGAAGGCGCAGCCCAACCGGGTCACCTGGCTGCTCTGGGGGGTCTTCCCCCTGGTCATCTTTGCGGCGCAACGGGTGCAGGGGGTCGGGGGCATCTCGTGGGTGTCCTTTGCCGCGGGCTTCACGCCCTTGCTTGTGTTCGCGGCCTCCTTCTTCAACCGGAAGGCCTATTGGAAGAGCGAGCCGCAGGACTACCTCCTGATGGCCGCGGCCATGGTGGGCATCGTCCTCTGGGCCATCACCGACAGGCCCAACCTGGCCCTCCTGTTCTCCCTGCTGGCGGATGTCCTGGCGAGCGTGCCGACGCTTGTGAAGGCCTACCGCCACCCCCACTCCGAAAGCTGGGGGGCCTACGCCCTCAGCGCCCTCGGCTTCGGCATCAGCCTCCTGTCGGTTCAAACCCACACGGTGGAAACCACCGCCTTCGCCGCCTATGTGTTCCTCCTCAATGCTGCCCTTGCGCTGCTGACCTCGCCCCGCCGCAAACAAACACAGGGCCCTCGCGCGGCCCCGTCGGGGTTTTGTTAGGCACTCTAATGGTCGAAGCCCCGGCCCGGACGGCTGGATCCCCCCTGGCCCGCGGCGGGAAGGGTGGATCCAACGCGCCGGGATGGAGGGGTAGGATGGTGGATGCCCCAAGCGTGATGCCCGCCCCCGATGGAGGAGTCCCGTGTCGCTTCGCTCGCTGCTGACTCGACTGATCCCCGGGACATCGGGAGCCCCGACGGGGGGATGGGAGCGTCCCCGGGTCCTGGACCGGGGACGGGTGGGGCGGCCGCAGATCGCCATGGACGACCAGGGCAACGCCCTGGCGGCCTGGCACCACCGGAACCAGGCGGACGAGGGGGTCTACATCTGCCGCTACCACGCGGACCAGCGGGGCTGGGACGTGGTGCCCCGGCGCCTGGACAGCGCCCGCACCCAGGCGCAGGCTCCGGAGATCGCCATGAACTACCGGAGCGAGCTGGCGGTGGTGTGGCACGAGCAGGAGGAGGGCCGGGTGCGGGTCTGCGCCCGGCACATGCTGGGGTCGGAGGAGACCTGGGTGCCCTATCCCGCGACCCTCCAGGTGGCTCCGGGGGAGATCCACAGCCTGCATGCGGCCATGGACCTGTCGGGGAACATCCATGCGGTGTGGTGCCTCGGGGTGCCCGGGGAGTACCGCGTCTACGCCAGCGGCTACCACGTCGACGAGGGGGCCTGGGACCTGGAGGCGATCCCCCTGGGCGAGGCGTCCCCGGATCCGCTCTTCCCCCAGCTGGCCGTGAGCGACGCGGGCCAGGGGCTGGCGGTCTGGAGCACGGAGGCGCCGGAGGCCCGCCTCGTGGCCTGCCACTACGACCTGGGCGCCCGCAGCTGGAGCGACCGCCCCACCCTGGTGGCCCGGGGCCGCTCGACCTACCAGCGCATGGCCATGGATGCCCGGGGGAACGCCATCGTGCTGTGGGTGGAGAAGGGCGACGCGGGCGTCACCACCCTCCACGCCAGCCACCTGGATGGCGTGGCCATCGAATGGCGGCAGGCCCCCCTGCTCAGCGCCGGGCGCGCCATCCTGTGGCCCCAGGTGGGCCTCGACAGCCAGGGACGGGCCCACGCCGTGTGGCGGCAGGAGGCGGCGGGGGTGATGAAGCTCTTCGCCAAGCACTTCTCCGGCGGCCGCTGGGACGAGCAGCGCCTGGCCCTGGTGGAGGACCTGGGCGACAGCCAGGCCCACGCCCTTTCCGTCAACCCCCAGGGCCATGCGCTGGTCCTCTGGTTCCAGAACCAGGAGACCCAGTCCACGGTCTGCGTGCGGCGCTTCGACGGCCGGGCCTGGAGCGCGCATCCGGTCCTGCTGGGCGCGCCCAGCCGCCGGGAGGTCCAGAGCCCAGGCGTGGTGCTGTCCCCCGGGGGCCAGGTGGCCGCCATCTGGCGCCAGGGCGGCGCGGAGGATGGCTACATCGTGAGCGCCATGGGGCAGGCCTAGCAGTCTCGGCGCTCAGCCGCCCAGCACTTCCTCCACGAAGGCGGGCACCAGCGCCGTGGCGGGGCCGCTGCGGTGCTCGCGGAAGGCGTCGGCCACGAGGCTGGGTTCGAGGTTGAGCTCCACGGTGCGGGCGCCGGGGGCGGCGGCCTCCACGAAGCCCGCGGCGGGATACACGTGGCCGCTGGTGCCGATGGCCACGAAGAGGGCGCAGCGCTCCAGGGCCCGGTAGATGCGGTCCATCTCCAGGGGCATCTCCCCGAACCAGACGATGTGGGGCCGAACCTGGCCGCGGCGGCAGGCGGGGCAGCGGCTGTCGGCGTCCAGGTCGCCGGGCCAGTCCAGCACCTTCCGGCAGGCGAGGCAGCGGCCCTTCAGCAGCTCACCGTGCATGTGCAGGAGGTTCACCGATCCGGCCCGGTCGTGGAGGTCATCCACGTTCTGGGTGACCAGCAGGACCTCCCCGGGCCACTCCCGCTCCAGCCGCGCCAGGGCCCGGTGGGCGGCGTTGGGCTCCACGCCGGGGAGGCTGCGCCGCCGCTCGTTGTAGAAGCGGTACACCAGGGCGGGGTTGCGGTGGAAGGCTTCGGGCGTGGCCACGTCCTGCACCCGGTGGTTCTCCCATAGGCCGTTGCCATCGCGGAAGGTGCGCAGCCCGCTTTCCGCCGAGATGCCCGCGCCGGTGAGGATGACGATGGAGGCATCGCGGGGGAGGGCCATGGGGACTCCGGGAAAGCATCCACAGGGAGGTCTGGCGATC
>DPRT01000097.1:2802-13372 GCA_003538615.1 Holophagaceae bacterium
CTTTGTGTTCTTTGTGGCCAATGCCCTTCAGGCCCTTGGGGCTGAACTGGCGAGCCTTCGGGCTCTGTCCGTTCTTACTTGGTGTCCTTGGTGGAGGTCTTTCCCGCCAGGTCCAGCGCCTTGCCGTCCACGGGGCCGGGCCTGAGGCCCAGCTCCCGGGCCAGGGTGGGGGCCAGGTCCACGGTGCGCACGGGTTCCGGTCGGAGACCGGGCTTCCAGGGGCCCCAGAAGATCAGGGGCACCCGCCGGTCGTAGTCGTAGGGGGAGCCGTGGCCCGCGGGGTAGTCCGTGGGGGGGGTGCCGAAGCCCATCCAGGGCTGGAAGGCCGCCAGGATGTCCCCGCTGCGCCCGGCGTGGAAGCTCCGGCGCAGCAGCACGCGCAGGCTGGTGTCCCGGGGGCTGCCCGCGGCGGCGGGATCCGTGGCGGCCAGCTCCTCGGCGGTGAAGGCGCCGGCCACATCGGGTCGCGCCTTCAGCCAGGCCAGGATGGCCCCCTGCACGGTCCGGCGGTCCAGCTTGGCGGCCAGGAGGGCGGCGTCGCGCAGGTAGATGGTGGTGGGTTCGGGGGACTCGAGGAGGAGGTCGGCCTCCACCTTGAAGGCGGCCTTCAGGTGGGCCCGCAGCTCCTGGAAGAAGGGCCCGGCCACCACGCGGCGGGCGGGGAAGCCGTTCTCGGCCAGGGCTTCGGGAAGGTCCATGCCGCCGTGGTCGGCGCTGAGCACCACCCAGGCGCCGGGGTCGCGGCGGCGGATGGCCTCGAGCAGGCGCCCCAGGGTGCGGTCCAGGCGGTGGATCTGATCGCGCATCTCCGTGCCCAGGGTGCCGTAGGCGTGGCCGATGTAGTCGGTGGCGGAAAAGCTCACGGACAGCAGGTCCGGCGCGGGGCCGCGGCCCAGCTGCTCGGCTTCCATCAGGGCCTCGGCGGCCTCGAGGGTGACGTCATCGAGGAAGGGGGAGCGGCGGAACCGGGCTTCGAAGGTCCTGTCCAGGGGCATGCCCGCGCCCTGGATGAGGCGGGGCAGGGCCCCGTTGCGGATCACCTGGCCCGGGAAGGTCCAGGTGGCCACGCGGCCTTCGGGGGTGGTGGGCTCCTTGGCCCAGAGCCAGCTCCGGGTGGCGAAGCGCTCCTTCAGCCCCGCGTCGAAGCGCACCAGCCAGGCGGGCAGGCGATCCGCGTAGATGGTGGAGGAGGTGAAGCCCGCGGCGCCCGCGAACCAGTAGGCGGCCGTGGGTTTCCGCCCGGCCATGAGGACNNGGCGGCGGGGTCCTCCACGCAGTAGACGAGACGGCCCGTGGCGCGGTCGAGCCAGCGGTTCTCCACGATGCCCGTGTGGGCCGGGAAGCGGCCCGACAGCAGCACCGAGTGGCCGGGGCCGGTCTCCGTGAAGGCGTGGTCGTGGTAGGTCTCGGCGAAGTAGGCGCCTTCCCGCATGAGGCGGGCCAGGCCACCGGTGAGCTCCGGGCCGTAGGTCTGCATGAGCTCCGTGGACAGCTGGTCCACGGAAATGGCCACCACGAGCTTGGGCCGGGCGGCCTGGGCGGCGGCGGGCAGGGCCAGGACCAGGGTTGCGGCGAGGATGGGGAGGCGCGGCATCAGAACGTCACCCCCACGCCGAAGGTCCACATGCGCTCGAACTCCTGGCCGTTGCCCTGGGCGGCGAAGTAGGCGCCCAGATCCGCGGCGCTGCCCAGCTTCACGGGCCGGTCCTTGGTGACGGGCTGCTGGTAGCTGGCGGCCACGTAGGGATGGACCACCACGGAGGGGATGCGCCAGCGGGCGCCCACCCGCAGCCAGGTGCGGCTCAGGTCCTGGGCGCTGGCGGCGCCGTTGGTGTCGAGGGTGTAGCGCTGGAAGCGCTGGATGAGGCCGATCTCCCCGGCGATGCCCACGAAGGGCACCCACAGCTGGGCGTTGAGGCCCACGCCCAGGCCTTGCTGCTTCAGCTTCGTGCCCTGGGCGGCGCTGCCGGTGGCCAGCTGCCCGTCCGCCGCGAACTGGGAGTACTCCAGCCCACCTTCAAGCCTGAGCAGCGGCCCCACCTGGAAGATCTGCCGATTCACGGTGGCGATGAAGCCCTTGCCGGTGTCGAAGTCCCCCCCGGCCAGCTGGCCCGTGCCCGAGATCAGGGTCTGGGGCAGGCTCTGGCCCGAAGGGCGCGGCAGCTCCAGGCGCAGGTCCCACTGGGCGCACAGGGGCGCGGCGGCGAGGCAGAGGGGCAGGAGGGCGAGGCGCATGGAGGGCTCCGGCGAAAGCACCGATCATACCCTCCGGGTGGTCAGGACCGCGCCTTCCACTTGATGCTGCAGCCCATGCTGGGGTGCTGGATCTCCAGGGGATCCCCGCCGGCCAGCACGCGGTCGATGGCCTCCTTCAGGTCATGGCGGGTGACGTGGGCCGCATCCTTCCAGTTGTCGTCCAGGCGTCCGCGGTAGACGAGTCTCCGGTGGCTGTCGAAGAGGAAGAAATCCGGCGTGCAGGCCGCGCCCAGGGACTGTGCCACCGCCTGTTCCTCGTCCCACAGGTAGGGGAACACATAGCCCTTCGCCTTGGCCCGGGCCCNNTGGCCAGGGCGTTGAGGCGGTCGTCGATGGCCTGCACGTAGGGGCAGTGGTTGCACATCACCACCACCAGCAGGGCGGGGCAGTGGAAGTCATCCCGCGACCAGAGCTGGCCGTCCACCCCCGGCAGCGTGAAGTCGGGGCAGGCAGAACCCAGCGGGATCATCGTGGATTCCGTCAGGGCCATGGATACCTCCGGGGTGCACCTTTCATCGTACGCCTGCGGGCAAGCGGGATTTTTTCTCCGTCATTTTTTTGACTTGACCCCTACCGCCCTGCATCTAGGCTGGTTCCATCCAAGGAGCCCATGCCTCAGCTGCCCCGCCTTCACTGGTCCACCCTCGGGGACGACACCGGGGGGCTGGAGCATCGGTGGGCGGCCCTGTGGGATGTGACCGTGGACCGGGGGGCTTCGCCGGCCCTGGCACCGCGGGATGTGGATCTGTGGGTCATCAGCGCCAAGGGCGCCTGGCCGCCGCCGGAACTGAACCGCATGATGGCGGAAGTGGCGGCCCTGCCCATTCTGCTGGGCCTCAAGCCCGAGTCCGCGCCCATGGATCCCAAGGCCCTGTCCGAATGGGGTTCGCTGGGCAGTGTGCGCTGGGGCGTGCTGGGCCCCGAGCCGCCCATGCCGGGCCTGCGCCCCCGCTCGGGCACCACCACCCAGCTGAGCGCGTCCCAGGCCCTGGCCTTCGGCCTGGTGGGCACCAGCGTGGCCATGCAGGACGTGCTGGCCCGGGCGCGCAGCGCCGCCGCCACCCGCGCCACGGTGCTGCTGCTGGGGGAGAGCGGCACGGGCAAGGAGGTCATCGCCCGCGCGGTCCATCGCATGAGCGCCGACGCCAGCCAGCCCTTCGTGGCCGTCCACTGCGGCGCCATCCCGGAGAACCTGCTGGAATCCGAGCTCTTCGGCTACAACAAGGGCGCCTTCACGGACGCCCGCAAGGACACGCCGGGCAAGTTCCGCGAAGCCCACGGCGGCACCATCTTCCTCGACGAAGTGGGCACCATGCCCCTGGGCGCCCAGGTGCGCCTGCTGCGGGTGCTGCAGGAGCGCGAGGTGCAGCCCCTGGGCGGCGGCGCCCCCGTGAAGGTGGACGTGCGCGTGGTGACGGCCTCCAACGTGGACCTGTGGAAGAAGGTGCAGGACGGCAGCTTCCGCGAGGACCTGTTCTACCGCCTGGAGGTGGTGCCCATCACCATGCCGCCCCTGCGGGCGCGGCCCGAGGAGATCCCCTTCCTGGCCCAGCACTTCCTCAACCGCAAGGCCCGCGAGCACGGCCTCTACCCCAAGGCCCTGCACCCTTCGGTGGACCCCCTGCTCATGGCCCTGCCCTGGCCCGGCAACGTGCGCCAGCTGGAGAACGCCATCGAGCGCGCCATCGTGCTGTCGGGTACCCGCCCCGTGCTCACGCGGGAGGATTTCGCCTTCCTGGCGGAGCGCATGTCGGAGGCGCCCGCCGCCGAAGGGGGGACGAAGGTGGACTTCACGCCCCTGCCCGCCAGCGCCTTCTCCCCGGCACCTTCCGCGGCCTTCGGCATGGACCTGCCCGCGGAGGGGCTGGATCTGAACCAGGTGGTTTCCGACATGGAAAAGACGCTCATGCTGCAGAGCCTGGCCATCACCCGCGGCAACAAGAAGCGGGCCGCCGACCTGCTGGGCCTCAAGCGCACCACCTTCCTCGAAAAGATGAAGCGCCTCGATCTGGAAGACGGGGACAGCGCCGAGGCGGCGGAGGCCTGAGNNCCCCGGGCCTGCTTCGCCTACTTTCCGCCGGACCAGGCCCCCCCGGAGGTCGCCGGTCTGGCGGCCTTTCCCGGCGTGCGGCTGATCGAGGCCGAGGCCTTCGGTGACGAGGACTGGCTGGCCAAGAGCCGTGAGGGCTTCGGCGCCTTCGCGGTGGGCTCGAGCTTCCACGTGCGGCCCCTCTGGGACGAGACGCCGGGCCCCGCGGACCGCATGGACCTGGTGGTGAATCCGGGGCTGGCCTTCGGCACCGGCGGCCACGAGACCACGCGCCTCTGCATGGAGCTGCTGGAGGAGCTGGCCGCCACCAGCCGCCTGAAGGGCCCCGTCCTCGATATCGGCGCGGGCACGGGCATCCTCTCCCTGGCGGCCTTCCTGCTGGGCGGACGGGGGCTCACGGCCTTCGACATCGATCCCGACTGCGGGCCCGCCATGACCGAGCTCATGGAGCTGAACGCCCATCTGCTGAAGGGCGCCATTCCCTACGACAGCTTCGTGGGCACCCTGGACCATCCGAAGGTGCAGGGCCCCTATGCGGGCCTGCTGGCCAACATCCTGCTGGAGACCATCCAGGAGCTGCTGCCCCGCATGGCCGAAGTGGCCGCGCCCGGCGGCTGGCTCGTGGCCAGCGGCATCCTGGCCGAGCGCACGGACGAGGCGCTGGTGAGCCTGGTCTCGCACGGCTTCAAGCCCGAGAAGGTGCTGAAGGAAGGCGAGTGGATCGCCGTACTCGCGGTGCGGGAACCATGAGCCGCGCGGACCACCCCATCGGGGTCTTCGACTCGGGCATCGGCGGCCTCACGGTCATCCACGCCCTGCGCCAGATGCTGCCCCAGGAGGAGCTGGTCTACCTGGGCGACACGGCGCGCCTGCCCTACGGCACCAAGAGCCACCACACCATCGAGCGCTACACGCTGCAGATGGGGGAGCTGCTCCAGCGCCACGACCCCAAGCTCATCGTCATCGCCTGCAACACCGCCAGCGCCCACGGGCTGCCGGCCCTCCAGGCCGTGAGCCCCTGCCCGGTGATCGGCGTCATCGAGCCCGGCGCCGAAGCCGCCGCGGAGCATGCGGGACCCGTGGGCATCATCGGGACCCTGGCCACCGTGGGCAGCGCCGCCTACGACCTGGCCATCCACCGCCGCGACCCCGCCAAGGCCATCCACAGCGTGGCCTGCCCCCTGCTGGTGCCCCTGGCGGAGGAGGGCTGGTTCGACGATCCCGTCACCGACAGCATCTGCCGCCGCTACCTGAACCAGCTGCCCTTCGAGGTGAAGACCGTGGTGCTGGGCTGCACCCACTACCCCACCCTGCTGCCCAGCCTGGAGCGCTGCCGTCCCGGCACCCGCTGGATCGACAGCGGCCACGTCACCGCCAGGGCCGTGGACCGCCTGCTGCAGGGCAGCCTCGGCTACCGCACCGCCAGCGCCCGCGGCACCCTCCGCATCCAGCTCACGGATGCCAGCAGCCGCCTGAAGGAGGTGGGCAGCCGGTTCCTGGAAGAGCCGCTGGGGGATGTGGAAGTCGTGGAAATTTAGGTTTTGTCTTCAGTGTGGATGCGACCCGCGACATGACGGTGAACCCCGAGATCCGCGAGATCCGCCCCGAAGAGGCCGAGGCGCTGGGCCAACTGCTGGTCGCGGTCTATTCCGGGCTCGACGGCTTCCCCACGCCGCAGGAGCAGCCGACCTACTACGCGATGCTGGCCAGCATCGGAAAGTTCTCCGAAAAACCGGGCGCCCAGGTGCTTGTGGCGGTCTCCGCGGAGGGCCAGCTGATGGGCGGGGTGGTCTACTTCGGGCACATGGCCCAGTACGGCTCGGGGGGCGCAGCGACGGCTGCCACGCACGCTTCCGGCATCCGGCTGCTGGGGGTGGATGCCCGGTTCCGGGGCCTGGGGGTCGGCAGGGCCCTGACCAGCGCCTGCATCCAGCGGGCGAAGGACGCGGGCCATGCCGAGGTCATCCTGCACACGACCGAGGCCATGCGGATCGCCTGGGGCCTCTACGAGCGGCTGGGCTTCGAGCGGTCGCCGGAGCTGGATTTCATCCAGGGCGCGCTGCCGGTCTTCGGCTTCAGGCTTCCCCTGGAACGCTTGAGGCCGGCGCCGCTCCCGGCAGGGTGAAGACCACGGTGGTGCCGGCGCCTTCGGTGCTTTCGATGCGGATCTCGCCGCCGTGTCCGCGCACGATTTCACGGCAGATGCTGAGGCCGAGGCCGGTCCCCTTGCCCTCGGGCTTGGTGGTGAACATGGGGCGGAAGACCTGGCCCATGAGATCCGCGGGGATGCCCTGGCCGGAATCCTGGAAGCGCAGCTCCCACCAGGGCCCGCTGGGGGTGCTCTCCTCGGCGGGCTGGGCCGTGAGCTGCACGGTGCCTCCGCTGGGCATGGCGTCCACGGCGTTGTTCATGAGGTTCAGGAAGAGCTGCTCCATCTGCTTGCGGTCCACGTCGAGGCTGCAATCCGGGGGGGACTGGGCCGCCACGGCGACGCCATGGGCCGCAAGGGTGGGCGCCCACAGGTGCTGGAGATCCTCGAGGAGGTCGGCAAAGGGNNACCCGCTGGATCTGGGCCTGGATGACGCCGAGGCGGTCACGCACTTTCTCGGGCAGGTCCTTCCGTCCCTCCAGGAGCTGGAGATGGCCGTTCACCAGGTTGAGGGGCGTCCCCACCTCATGGGCGAAGGTGGCGGTGAGCTGACCGGCAACGGCAAGCCGCTCCTGGGCGCCCAGCTCCTCGCGCAGCAGGGCGTTGCGCTCGGCCATGGCAGCCAGTTCCGCGTTCTTGGCCTGAAGCTCGGACAGGGCGGCGTCGATGCGGTCCTGGAGGCTGGTGTTGAGGCCACGGATCTCGCGGATGAGGGTTTCGCGCTCCTCGCCGGCGCGTTGGAGCTGGACGGCCATGCCGTTGAACCGGGCGGCGATGAGACCCAGCTCGTCGCTGCGTTTCACGGGGACCCGGGCCCCCGTCTCGCCCCGCTCCAGCTGTTCCATGGCCAGCACAGTGGCTTCGATGGGATCGCTGATGAGCATCCGCAGGATGAGCCAGAGCAGGATGAATTCGCCGAGGAGGACGCCGGGGAGGGTGTCCAGGGTGCGCTTGAGGTTGTTGTCCCAGACCACCTCCCAGCGCTCCAGGTCGCAGTAGGCACGGATGAGGCCGGTGGCCGGCTGCCCTGGCTTGCGGGCGCGGATGGGCAGGTAGACCTTCCAGGCCCGGCTGCCGGTGTTCAGGGCCACCAGCTCGACCTGGGGCGCCGGGATGGCGAGGTACGAACCGATCTCCGGCCCCCAGTCCACGGCCTGCTCGTCGCCGGAGGAGCGCACCAGCTCCACCTCGCTGCCCTTGCCCACCCGCTTGAAGACGTCGATCTGGAAGATGCTGCGGTCCGGGCCCGCGATGCTGTCCAGCACCTGGTCCAGTTTCTCGGGGTCCCTGAAGCCGTGGTCCCGCTCTACGATGTCGGTTTCGACGGTTCCCGCGGCCTCGATCACCAGGTTCCTGGAATAGACCTCCAACTCCCGGCGGAAGTTGCGGGTGATGGAGTAGGCCACGGCCACGGTGAGCACGCTGGTGACGAGGCCCAGCAGCAGGAAGAGCTTGGCGTGCACGCTGCGCAGCCAGGCCAGGGGGCGGATCCGCACGCGCCAGAAGCTCATCGGGGCAGCGGCCCCGGCGAGGGCAGCCCCAGGGCGGGGCGGACTTCCCGGGCGAAGGCCGCTGGGCTCTGGCCCGCGGCGGCGGCGATGAAGCGGTCGAAGGCCGCGCGGCGGGCCTCGGCCACCTCGCCCAGCAACTCGAGTACGCCAGCGGCGAGGGTGGCGCGATCCCGGGCGCGGAGTTGGCCCTCCTCCTCCCATAGCAGGGCCTCCAGGGCCGCGAGGTCGTGGTGCTCCCCCAGCGCGGTCTGAAGGGCGCGCAGGGCCTTGAGCGGGGTTTCGGGCGCGGCGGCGAAGGCGCCTTCCAGGGCCTCCACGGCATAGCGGAGCTTCTTGATGCGCACCCGGGCCTTATGGAGGGCGGACGCATCCTCCTGGATGGCGAGGGTGGCGAGATCCCCCAGGGCGGCCTCGGCCCGGGGTTCGAGGCAGGCCCAGGCCGCCTCCTGGAGTGAGGCGAGCTGGAAGGGGGCGGGAAGGCTGGGTACCTCCAGCAGCTTCCGGAGGTCCGGCAGGCGCAGGTCGTTGAGTTCCTCGCGCATGGCGCGGCGGGCCTTGGCGCGGGAGCGGTCCAGGCGCTCCAGCAGATGCTCGAGCACGGCGCCCTGCGCGGGAGTGGCGGCCGCCTCGCGGTGCCGGACCAGCTGGTCCGCGTGGACGTCGAGCTCACGGGGCAGGCCGAGGGTGTCCACCAGGCGCTTGAGGGCCCGCCGCTGGCCCTTGTGGCCGGGGTAGGCCTCGGGATCCACCAGGTCCAGCACCGCGCCCAGGCGCCGGGCGGAAACCCGCACCAGGTGCAGCTGTTCCATGTCCTCGGCCCAGCCCTCCGCGGCCAGCAGCGCCTGAAGCCCCGCGAGACGGACCTCCAAGGCACGGTGAAGCAGGATCGCCAGCTCGGCTGGATGCATCTGACAAGTCTAAGCGCATTTCGCGGAAGCGAAAAAATGGCGTAATCTGGAAGGTCTATGGAACACATTCACATCAAGGGCGCGAGGGAGCACAACCTCAAGAACCTGGACCTTTCGCTGCCGCGCAACCAGCTGGTGGTGATCACGGGCCTGTCGGGTTCGGGCAAGTCCAGCCTGGCCTTCGACACGCTCTACGCCGAGGGCCAGCGCCGNNCCCCGCTCCACCGTGGCCACCGTCACGGAGATCTACGACTACCTGCGCCTGCTCTTCGCCCGCACGGGCAAGCCCACCTGCGTGGCCTGCGGCGATCCCATCGCCAGCCAGACCATCCAGGAGATGGCGGACCAGATCCTGGCCCGGCCCGAGGGCACGAAGCTGCAGATCCTCGCCCCCGTGGTGCGGGGCCGCAAGGGCGAGTACAAGAAGCTGCTCCAGGACCTCATGAAGCGCGGCTACATCCGGGCCCGCGTGAACGGCCAGATGCTCGACCTCACCGAGGGCATCCCCGACCTGGACAAGCAGAAGAAGCACACGCTGGAAGTGGTCATCGACCGCCTGAAGGTGAGCCCCGCCATCCAGTCCCGGCTGGCGGACAGCCTCGAGATCGCCTGCAACCTGGCGGAGGGCTCGGCCCTCGTCGATCTGGACGGAACGGAGCAGCTCTTCTCCAGCAAGCTGGCCTGCAACAACACCAAGTGCGCGAGGTTCGGCCAGGGCCTGCCGGAGCTGGAGCCCCGCTCCTTCTCGTTCAACAGCCCCTACGGGGCCTGCCCCACCTGCGATGGCCTGGGCTTCAAGCGCCAGTTCGCGGAGGAGCTGATCGTCCCCAATCCGGCCCTCTCCATCAACGAGGGGGCCATCCAGGCCAGCGGCTGGAAGAGCGTGAGCGAGGACGGGTGGCGGTCGCAGATGCTGGATCAGTTGGCCCGCAAGGCGAAGTTCAGCCTGGACATGCCCTGGAAGAAGCTGCCCGCGGAGATCCGCCGCCTGCTGCTGCACGGCACCGACAAGGAGATGCGGTTCACGTACGAGAACAAGAAGAACCGCTACGACTTCGTCCACCACTTCGAAGGCATCGTGGGCAACCTGGAGCGCCGCTACCGCGAGACCACCAGCGAGGAGATCCGGGCGGAGCTGGAGGAGTCCATGCGCGTCATCCCCTGCGAAGCCTGCGGGGGGCAGCGGCTCAAGCCCGAGGTGCTCGCGGTCTATGTGGGCGGNNGCCGTCATCGCCGAGAAGGTGCTGAAGGAGATCCGCGAGCGGCTGGGCTTCCTGGATGACGTGGGCCTGGGCTACCTGACCCTGGACCGCAGCGCCGCCACCTTGTCCGGCGGCGAAGGCCAGCGCATCCGCCTGGCCACGCAGATCGGCTCCAAGCTCCAGGGCGTCCTCTACGTGCTGGACGAGCCCAGCATCGGCCTGCACCAGCGCGACAACCTGCAGCTCATCCACACGCTGAAGGAGATGCGCGACCTGGGCAACACGGTGCTGGTGGTGGAGCACGACCTGGAGACCATCCTGGCGGCGGATCACGTGGTGGACATGGGCCCCGGCGCCGGCGAGCACGGCGGTTACGCCGTGGCCCAGGGCACGCCGGAGGAGATCGGCCGCACGCCAGGCTCCATCACCGGCGACTTCCTCTCGGGCCGGGACGCCATCCCCGTGCCCCGCACCCGCCGCAAGGCCAAGCGCGG
>DPRT01000097.1:13389-13654 GCA_003538615.1 Holophagaceae bacterium
TCGACCAGGCCCCCATCGGCCGCACGCCCAGAAGCAACCCCGCCACCTACACGGGCCTGTTCACGCCTCTGCGGGAGCTCTTCGCCCAGCTGCCCGAAAGCAAGGCCCGCGGCTACGCGCCGGGCCGCTACAGCTTCAACGTGAAGGGCGGACGCTGCGAGAAGTGCGAGGGCGACGGTGTCCTCAAGATCGAGATGCACTTCCTCCCGGACGTCTACGTCACCTGCGAGCAGTGCAAGGGGAAGCGCTACAACCGCGAGACCCT
>DPRT01000100.1 GCA_003538615.1 Holophagaceae bacterium
TAGATCTTGACGAGGGATTCGAGGATGGCGCGGGCGTCCACGGAGACGCTGCGGTTCACCTTGTCGTCGTAGTAGTAGCGGCCGGCGTTCCCCTCGATGTTGCCGTCGAAGAGAAGGCCCACCAGCTCGCCCTTGCGGTTCACCACGGGGCTGCCGGAGTTGCCGCCGGTGGTGTCCACGGCGTGGGAGAAGTTGAGGGGCGTCCGGAGGTCCAGCTGGCCCATGCGGTCCAGCCAGCGCTGGGGCAGCATCCACTCGCCGTTGTAGGCCTTGGCCTCGTTGCCGCCCCAGCCGAAGTGGCGGTCATAGAGGCCGGCCCAGGTGGTGAAGGGCTGCTGGAGGGTGCCATTGGCCGGGTAGGTGGCCACGGGGCCGTAGGTGATGCGGAGCGTGCCCGTGGCGTCCGGCGGCAGGGTCTTGCCGTAGACGGCGAAGCGGGCCTTGGCGATGCGGGCGCTGTGCTCTTCCAGGATGGCGCGGACGTCGTCCTGCTTCTTGCGCAGGCCCATGAGGATGGGCTCCAGCTTGCGGGCCAGCTGGATCATGGGATCGGCGCTCTCGGCCACGGCCTTCTTCCCGCCTTCCAGCAGGGCCTTGCGCACGGAGGGATCGTTGAGCTTCGTCCCTTCCAGGGCGGCCTTGGCTGCCTCCTCAGGCTTCTTCCCGGCCAGCGCCGCGAGCACGAAGGGGTGCTTGGCGCCCAGTTCCTTCGCCGCGTCCTCCAGTCCCCGCGTGAACAGGTGCAGTTCCTGCTCCGGGTTCGGGGCCTGGCCCATCATGCCCATGGCGGGCCCGGCGAGGCGGGTCTTCAGGGTCTTGAGGCCGCCCTCGGAACGGTATTCCGCGAGGCGCTTTTCCACCGGCAGGTCCAGCTGGTCGGCGAGGCGCACCAGGGCCAGGGCCTGGCCCAGGGTGGTGGAGCGGGCGGAGCCCAGGTGCTGGGCCTCCTTGAGGTAGCCCTTCTGCAGCTGGATGGCCTGCTCGATCCGCGCCCAGCTCTGGCCGGTGGTGGCCGCCAGCTTGGGATTCTTGGCCACGGCGGCCTTCAGGGCCTTTTCCGCATCCTCGATGCGCTTCATGGCGGCCGCATCCTTCAGGCCCATGAGGGAGCCCTCGTTGGCCTTGGCGCCGTTGTTGACGCCCAGGATCAGGGTCTGCACCTGGCGGGCGTGCTCGGGGCTGCGCTGGCCGTACTCCTCCAGGATGCCGCGGGTGCGCTCCGCGCCCTTCAGGTAGGTGGGGATGCCCAGGTCGCGGTCGAACGTCATCTGGGCGAAGGTCTGCAGACGGCTGGTGCGGCCGGGGTGGCCCACCACGAAGGTGAGGTCACCGTTCTTCAGGCCCTCGGTGCTCCAGGTCAGGTGGTGGGAAGGACGGTAGGGCTTGTCATTCTCGTAGACGCGGACCATGGAGAAGTCCAGGTCGTGGCGGGGGTAGGTGAAGTTGTCGTAGTCGCCGCCGAAGGCTCCCACGGCGATCTCGGGCGCCGCCACCAGGCGGATGTCCTTGAAGACCTTGAAGCCGTACATCCAGGTCTCGCCGCCCTGGTAGAGGTTCACCACGTCGTAGGCCAGCCCGCTGGCCTTCTCCAGCCCGGCCTTGATAACGTCCAGTTCCTTGGCGCGGGCCAGGCTGGCGTCCTTCTCGCTCAGGCCGGGCTTCACGGCCTTGGCCAGGCGCTCCGTCACGTTCTCCATGGCGATGAGCGTGCGGTAGGTGAGGCTGGGGATCTTGATCTCCTGGTCGCGGCTCATGGCCACGAAGCCGTTCTTCACGAGGTCGCGGTCCTTGGTGGACAGGCGCTGGATGGAGCCGCGGGTGCAATGGTGGTTGGTAAGCACCAGCCCCTCGGCGCTCACGAAGGAGCCCGTGCAGCCGCCCAGGGTGAGGGTGGAGAGACGGACGTGGTCGATCCACTCCTTGCCGGGCTCGAAGGCATACTTCTCCTTGAGCTGCTTGAGCGGCAGGTTGTCGAAGGTCCACATGCCCTCCTCGGCCCGGAGGGCGGGAAGGACGAGGAGGAGGGCGAGGGCGGAGAGGCGGCGCATGGGGACTCCCGATGAAGAGGATCCACGGGGACAGGAAGGCCACGAAACCTGCAGGTGTATTCCTTCGTGGTCTTCCCGTCTTCGTGGTGAACGGTTTTACTTGCCGGTCAGCTCGGCCACGAGGCCAGTGGCGCCGTAGACCTTGTCCAGGGCATGGATGATGGCGCGGGCATCCACGGAGACGCCGCGGTTGGCGGTGCCGTCGTAGAAGTAGTTGCCGGGGAGCATCTCGATGTTGCCGTCGAAGATGAGGCCCACCAGTTCGCCCTTCTTGTCGATCACGGGCGAGCCCGAGTTGCCGCCGATGATGTCCACCGCGTGGGCGAAGTTGAAGGGGAGCGACATGTCCAGGGCGCCGCGCTTGTCCACCCAGCTCTGGGGCAGGCCCCAGTCGCCGCGGTGGGCCTTGGCCGCGTTGCCGCCCCAGCCGTCGTGGCGGTCGAAGAGGCCGCCGAAGGTGGTGAAGGGCTGGATCAGGGTGCCGTTGGCGGGGTATTCGGCCACGGCGCCGTAGCTGAGGCGCAGGGTGAAGGTGGCGTCGGGGTAGGTGTTCTTGCCGTAGACGGCGAAGCGGGCCTTGGCGATGCGGGCGCCGTGTTCGGTGATGACACTGGCCACCTGGTCTTCCGTCTTCTTGCGCAGCTCGCGGGCGATGGGATCCAGCTTCCGGGCCAGGAGGATCATGGGATCCTGGCTTTCGGCGATGGCCTTCCTGCCGCCAGCCAGCAGGGCCTTGCGGGCCTCGGCATCGGCCAGCCTGGAGCCTTCCACCGCGGCCTTGGCGACGTCGGCGGCGGGCTTGCCGCCCAGCATGGCCTTCACGAAGCGGTGCTGCGGGCCCAGTTCCCGGGCGGCATCTTCGAGCCCCCGGGTGAACATGAAGACTTCCTGCTCCTTGTAGTAGGGGCCGGAGATGCCGAGGCGGGCCTTGGTGGTCTTCAGGTTCGCATCACTGTATTCGGGCAGGCGCTTCTCGCTGGGGAGGGCCTCCTCATCGGCGATGCGCACCAGGGCCAGGGCGTAGCCCAGCAGGGTGGAGTTGGCGGTGCCCACGTTGAGGCTGTCCTGGGCCAAGCCCTTCGCGACATCGACGGCCGTGGCGATCTTCCCCCAGCTCTGGCCGGCCTCGGCGGCTAGCTTGGGATCCTTGGCCACCTTGGCGCGCAGCTCCTTTTCCGCGGCCTCGATGCGGGCCATGGCCTCCTTGTTCTTCAGGCCGGACCAGTAGCCCGTGGTGGCCTTGATCCCGTTCTCGATGCCGAAGATCTGGGTGTTGACCTGGCGGGCGGCCTCGGGGGAAGTCTTGGCGTAGGCCACCATGGCGGCCTTCCGGCGCTCCATGGCCTTCAGGTTCTGGGGAATCGCCACGTCGCGGGCGTAGATCATCTGGGCCAGGGTGTTCTGCCGGTTCGTGCGGCCGGGGTGGCCGGTCACGAAGGTGAGATCGCCCGCCTTCAGCCCCGTCCCGGTCCACTTGAGGAAGTCCTTGGGCTGATAGGGCTTGCCATTCTCATAGACCCGGAAGACGGAGAAATCCAGGTTGTGCCGGGGGTAGGTGAAGTTGTCGTTGTCCCCGCCGAAGAAGGCGATCTGCATTTCCGGCGCGAAGACCAGGCGCACGTCCGTGTGCTTCTTGTAGCTGTAGATCCAGTGCTCGCCGCCCTGGTAGAGGGTCACGTGCTCGCAGGTGAGACCGCTTTTCTCCTGCATCTCCTTCTTGATCTTCTCGATCTCGGTCTCCCGGGCCTTGGCCGCCGCCTTCTCGGGCAGGCCCGCCTTCACCGCCTGGGCCAGGCGGCCCGTGATGTCCTCCATGGCCATGAGCGTCATCAGCTCCAGGCCCGGGACCTTGATCTCCTGCTCGCGGGTGGCGGCGGCGAAGCCGTTCTTCACGTAGTCGTGTTCCTTGCTGCTCACCCGCTGGATCCAGCCGCGGCCCACGTGGTGATTGGTGAGCACCAGGCCGTCCTTGCTCACGAAGGAGCCGGAACCGCCGGGAAAGCGCAGGGCCGAGAGGCGCACGTGGTCCAGCCAGGCCTGGTCAGGCGCCCACTGGTAGGCCTCGGCGATCTTCTTGGTCGGCAGGTTGTCGAAGGTCCACATTCCCTCCTCGGCCCGCAGCGAGGCCGAAGCCAGGGCGAAAGCCAACAGAGAAAGGGTCAGGGATCGGGCTCGAACAGGCATGGCGACTCCGCACAGGATGGAACAACCATCGTATCACTACATATCGGACCCTCCTCCCGGCGGTCCCGCCGCGCCCGGAATCATGTGGCCATGGTTTGGCTCGATAGAGGGGAAAGGGCCCGCCTGGAGCGGGTTCCGGTGATGGGAATCACTTCTCAACCTGACGGTCTTGAATCGTCCATTTCTGAGACTCAATATCATATTTATGCACACACCCACCCCCTCCTCCCTCGCCCGGCTCCTTCCCGCCTTCCTCTTCGCCACCTCCCTGGCGGCCCAGGAAAAGCGGCTCCCCCCCATCCAGGACAACTCCTTCCTCGTGGAAGAGGCCTACAACCAGGAAACGGGGGTGGTGCAGCACATCAGCACCTTCACCCGGTTCCAGGAATCCAAGGACTGGATCTACACCTTCACCCAGGAATGGCCGGTCTTCAGCCAGAAGAACCAGTTCAGCTTCACCCTGCCCTGGCAGCGGCTGGGCGCCTCCCTGGACGGCAAGCAGGCCTTCGGGGACGTGGCCCTGAACTGGCGCTATCAGGCGGTGGGGGACGGCACCACCCCCGTGGCCTTCTCCCCCCGGATCAGTGTTCTCCTGCCCACCGGCGACGAGACGCGCGGCTACGGCAAGGGCACCACGGGCTACCAGGTGAACCTGCCCGTGAGCTTCACCATGGGCGATGCCTTCGTGGGCCATTTCAACGCCGGCGGGACCATCACGCCGCGGGCCCGGAACGTGGACGGCGACCGCGCCACCACCCGGGACTATGCCCTGGGCCAGGGCCTCATCTGGCTGGTGAAGCCCCGCTTCAACGTGATGCTGGAATACGTCTACACCAACTCCGAAGTGATCGCCGGTCCCGGCCAGACCCAGCGCCAGGGCGCCTCCTTCATCAGCCCCGGCATCCGCTGGGCCTACGACTTCCCCAGCGGCCTGCAGGTCGTCCCCGGCATCGCCGTGCCCATCGGCGTGGGCGCCAGCCGCGGCGAGAAGGCCATCTTCCTCTACGTGAGCTTCGAGCACCCCTTCACCAAATAGCCTCCTGCCCGGCGATGGAAAGGGCCGCCCCCCGGG
>DPRT01000162.1:0-441 GCA_003538615.1 Holophagaceae bacterium
GGCCGAGGCCCTCCGGGAGCTCCGGGCCGGTCTGGCCGCCCAGGCCCGGCTGGCGGCCTTCGCCGCCCACGAGATCAACGGCCCCCTGGCCGGCATCAAGAGCGCCGTCGCCCTCCTGGGCCTGGCGGTGCCCGCCGGCCATCCCCACCACGGGTACGCCGCCCTGGTGGACCGGGAGGTGGACCGCATCAGCGCCCTGCTGCGCCTGATGTACGACCTGCACCGCCGGGAGGGGAAGGAACCCGCCGAGCAGACCGCCTCGACCCTGCTCCAGGACCAGCAGCGGCTGCTGGAATCCCGATTCCTCGCGGGCCGGGTGCGGTTCGATCCGAAAACAGAGATTCCGGAATCCCAGCCCCTCCGCGAAGCGCCCCTGCTCCGCCACATCCTCTTCAACCTGCTCCAGAACGCCATCGAAGCCACGCCCCCGGAGGGAACCGT
>DPRT01000162.1:572-2707 GCA_003538615.1 Holophagaceae bacterium
CTCCTCCGCCGGGAGGGGTTCGTGGTGGATACCGCGCGGGACGCCTTCGAAGGCCGGGAACGGCTGGAGTCCCATCGCTACGACGTGCTGGTCTCCGACATCCTGATGCCCGGCAACCACGATCTGGAATTCATCCGGGAAGCCGGAACCCTGAATCCCGATCTGCGGGTCATCCTCCTCACGGCCTATCCCTCCGTGGACACCGCCGTGCAGGCCGTCCACCTGCCCGTGGCCGCCTACCTCACCAAGCCGGTGGACGCCGGAACCCTCGCAGGACACATCCACCACACGGCCGGCAGCATCCGGGCCGCGCGCGCCATCCGGCGGTCCCGGGGGCGGCTGTCCCACTGGATGGAGGACCTGGACCAGCTCCAGTCCGCCATCGGGCACTCCCAGGAGGGGGTGGACCAGGACACCGCCCGGAGCGTGCTGGGCCTGGCCCTGGGCAACATCGCGGGCGTGCTGCTGGACATGAAGGCCCTCTTCGAAATGACCCTGGCGAAGGATGCCCCGGCCGACCTCTGCGCCCTCCAGCGCTGCCCCCGCCTGGAGAGCTACCAGGGCGCCATCCGGGACACCATCGAGGTGCTGGAGCAGACCCGGCAGGCCTTCAAGTCCAAGGAACTGGGGCGCCTGCGGGAACGGCTGGAGCAGTTCGAAAAACCGAAATGAAAGCAGGTTCCGCTAAGCCGCCTTCAGGGTTTCGAAGGCGCCTTTTCGGGCCTAAATCACAACGGGGAAGATTTTTCTAAAGACAGCAATTTCCTTTGCCGAATCCATCCACGTCGAGAGTTCTGCCTCCGGGGCAGAACGCCTTGTCGGGCAGGCATCCGGTCTGCAAGTCGAAGGCGCAACCAGCAGGGTCCGTTGGACCCGGGCGGTTGCGCCTTTTCGTTTTTCCCCTTTTCCATCGTTGCCCCGGGGCCGGGCGATCCCACCCCTTTCATCCCACGGAGCGTCCAGCATGGCCACCGTCGAAGCCAGTTCCCAAGGCATTCAGCAGGTCCTCTGCTTCGCCCTCGGAAGCGAGGCCTACGCCATCCCCATCATGAAGGTCCGGGAGATCCAGGCCCAGGCGACGCTCACGCGCATCCCCAAGGCCCCGCCCTACATGCCCGGCGTGATCAACCTCCGGGGGGCCATCGTGCCCATCCTGGAGCTCCGTCACCGCTTCAGCCTCGGGGAAGCGCCCGAGGACACGCGCCCCGTCATGGTCATCGTGGAGGTCCAGGGCCGCACCATCGGCATCCGGGTGGATTCCGTATCGGACGTGCTGGACCTGGAGCCCGCGTCCATCCGGGCCGCCCCGGAGCTGGGTACCCAGACCGCGCTGGGCCGCGAGTTCATCGCGGGCCTGGCCTCCCTGCCCGGCGCCACGGGCGAGGATTCCATGTTGATCCTGCTGGACCTCGACCACCTGCTGTCCGACCACGAACTCCACGCCCTCGATTCCGCCACCGCCTGAACCAGGAGATCAGACCATGCTCACCAACCTGAAGATCGGAACCCGCCTGGCCGTCGGCTTCGGCCTCATCCTCGCCCTGCTNNGTCGAGCACTACAACCTGCAGGAGCGGCTGGCCTACGACATGGCCGAGCAGCAGCATGTCGTCGCGCGCCTCATGCGCACGATCATCCTGGAAGCCGAGGCCGCCGAGAAGCAGAAGTACGACGATAAGCTTGATGAGTCCCGGAAGGCCTATGACGAGGCCGCCACCCGGCTGCTCGGCACCCTGAAGTCTGATGAGTCCAAGGCGCTGTTCGCCACCATCAAGGGCTCCATCGAGAAGGTCCGTCCCGCCAATACCAAGGTCCTGGATCTNNCCCAGGCCACCCTGTTCATGGTCGGGATTTCGATCGTCGCGCTCGTGGTCGGAATCACCCTGGCCTTCTTCATCACCCGCAGCATCACGGTCCCCCTCAAGGCCGTGGGCGCCGTGATCGAGACCGTGGCCCAGGGCGACCTGACCCAGCGGGTGGAGATCCACTCCAAGGATGAGCTGGGCGAGCTGGGCCGCATCCTCAACACCACCAACGAGGGGCTCCGCGAAATGGTGCTCCAGATCCAGGAGAGCGCCCAGGCCATCGCCTCCGCCTCCGGCGAGATCTCCGTGGGCAACACGGACCTGAGCCGCCG
>DPRT01000162.1:2856-8057 GCA_003538615.1 Holophagaceae bacterium
CAAGGTCCTCATCCGCGAAAGCGTGACCAAATCCACGGACGGCAACAAGATCGCCGCCCATGCGGGGGAGACGATCCAGGAAGTGGTGGCCAATGTGCAGCGCGTGACCGCCCTCGTCAGCGATATCGCCGGCGCCACCCAGGAGCAGAGCACGGGCCTGAACGAGATCAACAAGGCCGTGGTGCAGATGGACGAGATGACGCAACAGAACGCCGCCCTGGTGGAGGAATCCGCCGCGGCCGCCGAATCCATGGACTCCCAGGCCCACGCCCTGACCGAGATCGTGGCCCGCTTCAAGACCGGCGTGAACGTGCGCCGCGCCGAAGCGCCCCGCGCCAAGCCTGCCGCCGCCACGCGCCTCCAGGCGCCCAAGCCGGTGCGCGCGGCCGTGCGGCGCGGCCCCGCCCAGCCCGAACTCTCGGCCTCCAAGCAGCCCGTTCCCACCCCCAAGGCCGATGACGACGGCCAGTGGGAAGCTTTCTGAAGGTTCGTGAAACTGCCTGCCCGCGCCCGCCGGGGCGCGGGCCTCTTCTTCGGGAGACGTCCATGAAATCCATGCCCATCCTGCTCGCCATGGCCCTGCTGGTTCCGGCCGCCGCCTCGGATCGCTACGGCGAATCCCGCAAGGGGCCGCTCAGGGAAGATGCGCGGAAGGCCAAGCCCGCCGCCGCCCCCTCCCGCGACACCGAGACCCGGCTGAAGGCCCTGGAGAAGGAGAACCTCCGGCTCCGCCAGGAACTCGCCGCCAAGGGCGGGGCCGCCGCCTCCGCGGCCGGCGCTGAATCCGCCACGCCCGACGGCGCCCTCGCCGAGTTGCAATCCGGCAACGCGCGGTTCGTCGCGGGCACCCGGACCCGCAGCCAGATGGGGTTCAACGATGCGGCCCTCCGGCAGACCCTCGCCAAGGGCCAGTCGCCCTTCGCCGTCATCGTGACGTGCAGCGACAGCCGCCTGGCCGACAACTACATCTTCGACCAGGAGCTGGGCCGCCTCTTCACCATCCGCGAAGCCGGCAACGCCCCCGACCTCCAGGGGCTGGCCAGCATCGAATACGCGGTGGAGCACCTGGGCTCCAAGGTCGTGGTGGTCATGGGCCACGACGCCTGCGGAGCGGTGAAGGCCGTCCGGGAATCCGGCGCCGCCCTGCTGCCGGGCAACCTGTGGAGCCTCCAGGCCGCCATGGCGGGCCTTCTCGACAGCGCCCCCCGCAAGGCTGGGGAAAGCGAGACCCAGCACATGGCCCACCTGGTGGAAGCCAATGCCGTGCGTCAGGCCGGGATCGTCATGGCCCGGAGCAGCATCGTCCAGCACCTGTGCGCCAGCGGGAAACTCAAGGTTGTCCCCGCGATTTACGATCTCGCCACAGGGAAGGTGGTCTTCCTTCCCGAAGTGGCTCCGGCCTCCGCCAAAGCCGAAGCCCACCACTAGCCGATCCGCCAGGCCGTCCCCGAAGGACCCCCATGACCACCCCGCCGCCCCGTCCACCCGTCCCCCCCACCCCCGATCCCCTGATCCTCCTGGGGGATCTGGATCTCTTTTCGATCCAGGGTCAGTGGGAGGGGCTGCGGGAGCGGGGCTCGGGGGGCGTGGTGCGGGTGGACGTGTCGGGGGCGGGGGACCTGGACGCGTCGGGGGTGCAGCTTCTGGCGGCGCTGGAGCGGGACCTGCGGGCGAAGGGCGGAAGGCTGGAGCTGGNNGCGGGCCCGGCGGCCCTGGAGGGGGCTCTGCCCGGAGCCGCCATGCCGGGGGCGGATATCGCCATGCACGGACTGCTGCTGGGTCTGGCGGGCCGGGAGGCCGGGATGCTGGAAGGCCAGGTGGACTTCCTGAAGCCCGAGCTGCAGCAGGTGGACAACCTGGTGGGCGAGGCGGCGCGGACGCTGGAGCAGGCGCTGCGGACGCTGGACCGGAGCGTGCAGCACCAGCACCACCTGGCGAAGGAGGTGCAGCGGGCCATGCAGATCACCCTGGCCGGCGGCGAGGGGGGCGGCGGCGAAGGGATGGACGCGGTGAGCGCGTCGATCATGGGGACGCTGGACGGGTTCGTGAACAACATGCTGGAGATCTCGAAATCCACCATGCAGCTGGTGGGGGAGATCGAGGACATCCGGGGGCGTTCGGAGCGCATGGAGGGGATGCTGGGGGAGCTGTCGGAGATCGCCGGCCGGACGCACCTGCTGTCGCTGAACGCCAGCATCGAGGCGGCGCACGCGCGGCAGTTCGGGGCGGGCTTCGCGGTGGTGGCGGGGGAGGTCTCGAAGCTGGCGGACCGGAGCACGGCGCTGAGCGCCACGATCCAGGACCAGATCACGGGGACGCGGCAGGCCCTGGAGCGGACGGACGCGCAGGTGCAGCTGATCGCCAGCAAGGACCTGAACGTGGCCATCCAGTCCAAGGGGGAGTCGGAGGCCCTGGTGCGGGCGCTGGAGGCGAGCAACCAGCGGGTGCAGGGGCTGGTGGGGGAGCTGGAGGCGAACGCGCGGACCATCGGGGAGCAGGTGGGGCACGTGGTGCGGAGCCTGCAGTTCGAGGATCTGGTGCACCAGACGCTCCAGGCCTGCATGCAGGAGCTGGAGAACCTGGCGCAGCAGGCGGCGGCNNAGGCTGGCGGAGGTGGAGGCGGCGCGGGTGCAGTTCAAGGCGGTGAAGCGCGGCGACCTGGCCGCGGGCGACGTGGATCTTTTCTAGCGGCGGCGAAGGTTTTTCTGACGAGGCAGGGTTTCATGGGCAAACGCATTCTCACGGTGGACGATTCGAGCACCATGCGGCAGATGATCGCCTTCACGTTGAAGGGGGCGGATTTCGAGGTGATCGAGGCCGGGGACGGCGTGGAGGCGCTGGAGGTGGCGCCGGGGAAGCAGGTGTCGCTGGTGATCACGGACGTGAACATGCCGAGGATGGACGGCCTGACGCTGGTGCAGCGGCTGCGGGCGCTGCCGGAGTTCAGGTTCACGCCGATCCTGGTGCTGACGACGGAATCGGGCGGGGACATGAAGCAGAAGGGCAAGGAGGCGGGGGCCACGGGGTGGATCGTGAAGCCCTTCAGCCCGGAGAAGCTCCTGGATGTCGTGAACAAGGTCATTTGAGGTACCGCATGTCTGATCCCATGGCGCAATTCCGGGCGGCCTTCTTTGAGGAGGCCACCGAGCTCGCGGACGGGATGGAGGCGACGCTGCTGTCGCTGGATCTGGCGGCGGTGGAGGCGGAGGACCTGCACAGCCTGTTCCGGGGGGCGCATTCCATCAAGGGCAACGCGGGGACCTTCGGGTTTCCGGCCATCGCGTCGTTCACGCACACGCTGGAGAACACGCTGGAGCCCGTGCGGCAGGGGGCGCGGCCGCTGACGGAGGAGCTGCGGGAGCTGCTGCTGCAGGGGGTGGACCTGATCCGGAGCCACCTGCACCACGCGCAGCGGGAGGAGGCCCTGCCCGGCCGGGAGCAGCAGGCCCAGGCGGCCCTGGTGGCGAAGCTCCAGGGCGAGGGGGCGGCCCCCGTGGCGGCAGCGACAGCCATGGCACCGGCCGCCGCCGCCCCGAAGGGCGCCACGGGCTACGCCATCCGCTTCGAGGCGCCCGTGGACGCGTTCCGGCGGGGGGTGAACCTGGAGCGGCTGTTCCGGGACCTGCGGAAGCTGGGGACGCTGCGGGTCTGGCTGGACCCGGCGCGGATCCCGGCCCTGGAGAAGCTGGATCCCGAGGACTGCCACCTGGCCTGGGACCTGCGGCTGGAGACGGCGGCGGCCCAGGGGGACGTGGAGGAGGTGTTCGAGTTCGTGGCGGAGGGGGACAACCTGCGGATCCAGGCGCTGCCGCCGGAGGGGGCCGTGCCGCCCCTGGGGGAGTTCCTGCAGACGGAAGCGGGGGTGAGCCCGAAGGACATCCGGGAGGCGCTGGCGCAGCAGAAGCCCCTGGGCGAGCTGCTGGTGGAGATGGGCAAGGTGAAGCCCGAGGCGGTGAGCAAGGCGCTGGACCAGCAGCAGAAGAAGCGGAGCCAGGCGGAGGCGTCGACGGTGCGGGTGGCCACCGAGAAGATCGACCGGCTGGTGAACCTGGTGGGAGAGCTGGTGATCACGCAGGCCATGCTGGCGCAGGCCTCCCAGCTGGGGGACACGCTGCAGGGGGAGGAGCGCATGAGCGCGGCGCTGCTGCAGCTGGACCGGCAGACGCGGGAGCTGCAGGAGCGGGTGATGGGGATCCGCATGGTGCCCGTGGAGATGGTGTTCTCGCGGTTTCCGCGGCTGGTGCACGAGCTGGGCAGGCAGCTGGGGAAGGACGTGGAGCTGGTGATGGAGGGTCAGGCCACGGAGCTGGACAAGACCTTCATCGAGATGCTGGTGGATCCGCTGACGCACCTGGTGCGGAACGCGGTGGACCACGGGATGGAGGAGCGGGGGGCGCGGGCGGCCGCCGGGAAGAGCGCCACGGGGACGATCCTGCTGCGGGCGGCGAGCCGGGGCGGGCACATCCACATCGAGGTGAAGGACGATGGGAAGGGCCTGGACCGGGAGCGGATCCTGCGGAAGGCCATCGAGCGGGGGCTGGTGCCCGCGGGGACGCGGCCCCCGGACGAGGAGCTGAACCTGCTGGTCTTTGAGCCGGGGTTCTCCACGGCGGACCAGGTCTCGGACCTGTCGGGGCGGGGCGTGGGGATGGACGTGGTGAAGCAGAACGTGCGGGCGCTGGGGGGGCGCATCGAAGTGGAGAGCCAGCCCGGGAAGGGCACGACGATCCGGCTGGTGCTGCCGCTGACGCTGGCGATCCTGGACGGCCTGACGGTGCGGGTGGGGGAGGAGACCTACGTGTTCCCGCTGGCGTCGGTGCTGGAGAGCTTCCAGCGGCAGGCGGGGGACGTGCAGACGGTGAAGGGGGACCGGGAGGTGATCAGCCTGCGGGGCGAGTTCATCCCCGTGGTGCGGCTGCAGCGGCTCATGGGGGGCAGCGGGGAGGCCAGCGGGTCGGAGCGGGCCCTGCTGGTGCTGGTGGAATCCGAGGGCCGCCGGGCGGCCATGGCCGTGGACGAGCTGCTGGGCCAGCAGCAGGTGGTCATCAAGAGCCTCGAAACCCACTACCGCCGCGTCGAAGGCATCTCCGGCGCCACCATCCTCGGCGACGGCCGCGTCGCCCTCATCCTCGACGTCCCCGGCCTCCTCCGCCTCGAATCCTCGGTTGACGCATGATCCGCCACGCTTCCACGATGGCCCC
>DPRT01000099.1:0-155 GCA_003538615.1 Holophagaceae bacterium
CTCATCACCCGCGGCCAGACCTGGGACCACACCCTCACGGCCATGCGCCAGTGCCGGGATCTGGGCTTCGAGGGCGTGAACCTGGATCTGGTCTACGGCCTGCCGGGCCAGACCATGGACACGTTCAAGCGCACGCTGGAATCCACCCTGGAGCT
>DPRT01000099.1:244-17137 GCA_003538615.1 Holophagaceae bacterium
GAGAAGATCCTGGCCAAGTGGGAGCGCAGCATCACCGATGGCCACCTGGCCGTCCACAAGGGCCACCGCCTCACCGAGGACGACGAACTGCGCAGGTGGATGATCCACCACCTCATGGGCCACTTCGAGCTGAAGTGGGACGACCTGAAGGAGCGTTTCGGCGTGGACGGTCCCGTCCTCTTCGCCGATGCGGTGGCCCAGCTGCAGGAGGAAGTCGCCCAGGGCACCGTGGAGGTGCGCCCCGGGGGCATCTTCATCACCGAGCTGGGGCGCCGCTTCGTCCGCAATCTGGTGCAGCCCTTCGATGCCTACCTGGCCCAGCTCAGCGCCAAGACGCCGTTTTCCAGGACAGTGTGACGTCAGGCATTGAATAGCTGACCCAAAGGCCTACATTGAGGCTGTGGAGACCCGCCCGCTGGGGCACGGGCTCCCAGCCTCAGCCCCTGTGGTGGTCTTCGTGAACCGGCCTGGTGTTCCAGGCGATGTCGCGGAGGGTTCCATGTCCCGGGCTTTGTTCCTGCTGCTTCCGGCCCTGATGCTTCAGGCCGAGGATCCGGCCATTCCGAATGCCGTGGAGGTGCGCTCTGGAGTCTTCGTCCTCCGGGGAGCGCCCAACGAGGCCACCTGTGTGGCCATGAAACGCCAGCGCATCACGCATGTCATCGACCTGCGCCGGGATGAGGAACCGGACCTGAACTGCCAGTCGGAAGCCTCGCGCCTGCAGGACATGGGCATCAACTACCAGCGCTACGCCATCAGCAAGGCCCCGCCTGATGCTGACTTCGAATTTTTGAGGACCCTGCTGCGGGATCTGCCGAAGGGCGCCAAGGTGGTGCTCCACTGCAGCAACGGGAACCGGGCTGCGGCCGCGGTCTGCCCTTGGCTGGTGCTGGACAAGGGCATGCCGCTGGCCGAAGCCATGCGGATTGCCGCCGAGGCCGGGCTGAAGCTGCCTGAAACGGAGGGGGCGGTCCGGCGCTACATCACCCAGCGGGCCCGGACTTGATGGCGTTCTGTCGGGCGGGGTTCAGCCCTTGGATTCGGTGTACATCGCCTCGATCTGGGAAGCGTACATCTGATTCACGACCCGCCGCTTGACCTTCAAGGAGGGGGTGAGCTGCCCGCCTTCGAGGGTCATCTCCTGGTCCAGCAGCACGATCTTCTTGACGCGCTCGTAGTTGGACAGGTGTTCGTTGACGCGCTCCACCCGGCTGCCCACCTTGGCGATCACCTGGGGATGCTGGATGAGCTCGGCGTGGGTCTTGAAGCCGATCTTCTTGTAGCCGGCCCAGCGCACCAGGCTGTCGAAGTTGGGGACGATGAGGGCGGAGATGAAGTTCCGCTGGTCGCCGATGAGCACGGCCTGGGAGATGTACTTGTCGCCCTTGAGCAGGTTCTCGATGGGCTGGGGGGCCACCTTCTTGCCGCCGCTGGTGACGATGAGCTCCTTCTTCCGGTCGGTGATGTAGAGGCGTCCCTGGTCGTCGAAATGTCCGATGTCGCCCGTATGAAGGTAACCCTCGGCGTCGATGGCCTCCTGGGTTGCCTTCTCGTTGTTCCAGTAGCCCACCATCACGTTGGGCCCCTGGCAGAGGATCTCGCCGTCTTCGGCGATCTTCACGAAGGGGCGGCCGTTCCATTCCGTGTAGAGGGGACGGCCCACGCAGCCGGGAACCACCTCGCCCGGGCGGTTCACGGTGATGACAGGGCTGGTTTCGGTCAGCCCGTATCCTTCCAGGATCGGCAGCCCGATGATCCAGAAGAACTCCATGATCTTCCCGCCCAGGGGGGCCCCGCCACTGATGGCGACCTTGAGGCGTCCGCCGGTGCGCTGGCGGATCTTCTCGAAGACGATGGCCTGGGCGGTTCGGTACCACAGGCCCTTCCAGGAGGGGGGCGCTTCGCCCTTCATCAGGTAGGGCGCCGCCTGGCGGCCCGCCAGCATGGCCCAGTGGAAGATCAGGCGCTTGAGGAAGCTGCCGGCGGATACCGTGTCGTAGATCTTGGCGAAGATTTTTTCGTAGATGCGGGGCACCGAGGCCAGGACCGTGGGCCGGACCACCAGCAGGTCCGCCGCGACGGTGTTGACGCTCTCGGCGTAGTAGATGGCGGCGCCCACATGGAACATCAGGAAGTGCCCCGCCATGCGCTCGAAGATGTGGGTGAGGGGCAGGAAGCTCAGGGCCCGCTCATTGGAGGTCAGGTCCACCACCTCGGCCGCCGAGACCACGTTCGACACCAGATTGCCGTGGGTGAGCACGGCCCCCTTGGGATCGCCGGTGGTGCCGGAGGTGTAGATGAGGGTGAGGATGTCCGAGGCCTTCCGCTGCTCGCCCCAGGCGCGGACTTCGGGACGGCGCGCCTCCATGGCCTCGCCCTCCCGCTGAAGTTCCGACCACAGGGCGAGGGTCCGCCCCGTGCCGGTGGGAAGGTCGCCGTCCATGAGCACGGCCGCCTCGAGATCCGGCAGGCTGTCCCAGTGGGCGAGCACCTTGTCCAGCTGCTCGCGGGTGGAGCAGAGCACCCACCGGGACTGGCTGTCCCGGAGGATGAAGGCGGCCTGCGGGCCGTTGAGGGTGGCGTAGATGGTGACATCCGGGATGCCCTGGATGGCGCAGGCGAAGTCGGCGATGGCCCATTCCGGGCGGTTCTCCGACATGATGGCCATCCGGTCTCCGGCCTGGAGGCCGCGGGCGGCCATGGCCAGCGCCAGGCGCTCGACCCGGGCCGCCACCTCCGCGTGGGAGAGGGGCTCATAGATGCCGTCCTGCTTGGCCGCAAGGGCATCCGGGAGGTTCTTCCCGGTGGCGGCATAGAAAAGCTGGGCGATGGTTTCGATGGGCTGGGCCACAATGACTCCGGACGCTTGGGGGATGTGCAGGCATGGTAGCAGGGAAGGGCACAGCGCCGCTGGGCGAGGGGATCCAGGCCTTCCACCTGGAGCAGCGGGCCCGGGGGGTGTCGCCCCACACGGCGCGGGCCCAGGCCGGCGACCTGGAGAAGCTGCTGGACCATGCGGTCCGGGCCCAGTGGGGCGGCTGGGAAGTGAGCCCCCGCACCGTGCGCGGCTTTGCGCTGGAACTGGGGGACCGGGGTCTGGATCCGGCCAGCCAGGCCCGCATCCTTTCCACGGCGCGGTCCTTCTTCCGGTGGCTGTGGGAGACCCGGCGCATTCCGCTGAATCCGGCCTCGGGCCTGCGGAATCCCAAGCAGCCCAAGCGGCTCCCGGCCTTCCTCACCGAAGGCGAGAGCCAGTCCCTGCTGGACCTTCCACCTGCCGTGGACTTTCCCACCGCGCGGCTGGCCTGCCTGCTGGAACTGCTCTATGCCTCGGGCCTGCGCGTGTCGGAACTGGTGGGGCTGGACCTCCAGGATCTGCTGGCGGAGCAGCGCACGCTGCGGGTGCTGGGCAAGGGGCGCAAGGAGCGCCTGGTGCCCTATCATCCCCAGGCTGCGGAAGTCCTGGGCGGCTATCTCGGATACCGGTCGGCCTTCCTCGCGCAGAAGGCGCTGCCGCCCACGCCAGCCCTCTTCCTCAACCAGCGGGGCGGGCGCCTGACGCCCACCAGCGTCCGGGCCCTGCTGCGGACGGCGATGGAGGCCGCGGCGCTGCGTTCCCGGGTGAGCCCCCATGCCCTGAGGCACAGCTTCGCCACGCACCTGCTGAACCGGGGCATGGATCTGCGCGCCATCCAGGAACTGCTGGGCCACGCCAGCCTGAGCACCACCCAGCGCTACACTCACCTGGGCCTGGAGGAACTGGCCAGGACCTACGAGAAGGCCCACCCGCGGGCCAAGAGCTGAATCCACGCCCACCGGAGTTCTGTCATGGCCTTCGTCATCCCCACCCCTCCCGCGCCGGTCCTTCCCGTGGCGGATTCCGACGGGCTGTTCCCCGTGCGCCGGATCTACTGCGTGGGCCGGAACTATGCGGACCATGCCCGGGAGATGGGCGGAAACCCGGACCGCGAGCCCCCCTTCTTCTTCGGCAAGCCTTCGGATGCCGTGGTGCCCGGCGGCGGCGACATCGCCTACCCGCCGCTCACGTCGAACCTGCACCACGAGGTGGAACTGGTGGTGGCGCTGGGCGGTGGCGGCCGGGACATCCCCGTGGAGCAGGCCCTGGCCTGCGTCTACGGCTACGCGGTGGGCATCGACCTCACCCGCCGAGACCTCCAGGCGGTCTTCAAGGACAAAGGGCAGCCCTGGGAGATGGCCAAGGGCTTCGACCAGTCGGCGCCCGTGTCGGCCCTGATGCCCGCGGAGCGGAGTGGCCATCCGTCGTCCGGGGCCATCTGGCTGTCGGTGGACGGCGCCGACCGCCAGCGGGGCGACCTGGCCCAGATGACCTGGAATGTGGCCGAGGTGATCGCCCACCTGTCGGCCTACATGCTCCTGGCCCCGGGAGACCTCATCTTCACGGGGACGCCCTCGGGCGTGGGTGCCCTGGTCCGCGGAAACCGGGTTCGCTGCGGCATCCAGGGCGTCGGGGAACTGGAGATCGCCCTGGTCTGACCCCGCCAGGCCTCAGCTTCCGCCCTTCTTGAACTGGGCGATGATGTCGTCGACGCTGTCCTTGCGGCTGTCGGCCTCGAGGCTGGTGTCGAAAATGCGGTCCTGGGTGGCCACCCGGCGCTCGCCGAAGCTCTCCGTGATCGCGGCGCCGGTATGGATGTTGAAGATCACCAGCAGGCGGTTGAGTCCGTTCTGGAATTTCTTGAGGAGGATCACCACCTTCTCGATCTTCTGGCGCGTGATGTCCTGGAACTGGAGGACATTGAGGATCTCGAACGCCTCATCGCTCACCTGCTGGAGCAGGGCCTTGGTGGGGCCGAGGTCCACGGGCTGGGCCGGGGTGGCCACCTGGTGGGCGAAGAGGAACTCCAGGACCTCCTGGGCGAGGGCGGCCTGGTCGGCGCCGCTGGCGGCCCGTTCGAGGAATCCCTCCACCCCCTTCTGAAGGGCGGCCTGATGGTCGTTCTGCCGCCCCAGGCCCTCCTGGCAGCCCTGGATCGCCCGGCTGGCATCGTCGCAGGCGGCCATCAGGGTGTCCAGGCGGTTCATGACGCTCTGGGTGGCCTCCTCGGTGTCGGAGGTGATGGCGTCGAGCTGGGCGGCAAGCTCGGGGACCTGGGTGCTCTGCTGCTTCACCGAGGCGTCCAGCTGCTGGAGGTTGAGCAGGGTCTGGTTGATGCTGGTCACCAGGGCGCCCAGCTCCCCCTTGGCCTCGATGTCGACCTTCTGGTACACCCGGCCGTTGGCCATGTCCTGGGCGGCCTGGGCAAGGCGGTAGAGGCTGGCCTGGGAGTCCCCCTGGAGTTCCTGGCGGAGTTCGCCGATCAGGGACTCCAGGCTGACGAGGCGTTCATCCAGCCGCTCTCGGCGCGCCTGGAACTCGGCCACCAGGCTGTCGGGAGTGCCTGTGGAGATCGAATCATCTGGGACATCGGTCATGGTTACTCCCAGGGCTCCATCAGGGTGCGGGCCGCACCTTCACGTGGGTTCCTTCGGCCAGATCCCAGGCCTGCATGAGTTCCCGCGGGATGGCGACATGTTTCTCCGGCAGTCCCGGAATGAACGCCACCCGTTCCACCGCCGGGCCCTTGGGCCAGATCACCCGCAGATGGTTGATGCCGTGGCGGTAGGGCCCCAGGACCGTCCACCAGCCTTCCATGGCCGTGGGCAGCCCCAGGTAGTCGGCCTTCTTGAAGAGGCCGGTTTTCAGCTCGGATACGGTGACGTGGGCGTCCGGTTCCAGCACCTCGAGCCGGCCCGCATCCTTGAGGAGCGAGGCCGCCTGGAGCACGGCGACATCGTGCTGCCCCGTGGCGGCCATGATGTCCTGGAAATCGCGGTAGCCATCGAAAAAGGGGAGGATCCGGCGGTCTTCGGCGAAGACTTTGAGGCCCTCGAGCAGCTGGGGCGGGCGCATGGTGGGCCAGGGCACCGCGGTGAGCCTTGGGAAGATGCTGTGCAGGCGTTTCCGGCTGTCCTGGAGGCGGGCGGAGTCCATGAGCAGGTCCGGCACGGTGCGGCGGATGGAAGCGGGGATCTGGACCTGGGTGGTGAGGAATTCGAAGTGCCCGGAGACCCATTCCAGGACCTCGAAGGCGGCCTGCTCGCCGCGGGCCGAGAGGGTCTCGGCGTGGATGACCTCGCCCCGGGAGAAGTAGAGCACGCCGCTCACCTTTCCCGACGTCACCTGGAGCATCCCCGTCTTGCGATTGACGTGGAGCAGCTGCGCGACGTCAGTGAGGGCGATGCTTTCCAGGGTGCCGCGGAGGTTGCTCAAGGGCGGGTCTCCGACATGGCGGTGAGCATCTCTTCCACGGCCCGCTCAAGCCCCACCAGCACGGCCCGCCCGATGAGGCTGTGGCCGATGTTCAGTTCCTCGATCTCGGGGATGGCGGCGATGGGGCCGACATTGTGGAGGTCCAGTCCGTGGCCCGCGAGGACGCGCAGGCCCAGCCGGTTCCCCAGGCGGGCGGCATCGCGGATCCGGCCCAGCTCGATGGAAGCATCGGAATCCATGGGCAGATCGCTGTAGATGCCCGTGTTCAGCTCCACCGCGTCCGCCTCCAGCTTGGCGGCCATCTTCACCTGGTCCAGTACTGGATCCACGAAGAGGCTCACGCGGATGCCCGCGCTGTGGAGCTCCCGCATCACGGGGCGCAGCATGCCCTGGAGGAAGATGGCGTCGAGGCCGCCCTGGGTGGTGAGCTCCTCGCGGCTTTCCGGCACCAGGGTCACCCAGGAGGGTCGCGAGGGAATGACGGATTCAAGCACTTCGGGGGTGGCCGCGCATTCCACATTGAGGGGGACTGCCAGGACCTCCTTCAGCACCCGGAGGTCGCGGTCCTGGATGTGGCGCCGGTCCCCGCGGAGGTGGACCGTGATGCCATGGGCTCCGGCGCTCTGCGCGAGCAGGGCGGCCGCCACGGGCTCCGGTTCATGGCCGCCCCGGGCCTGCCGGAGGGTGGCCACATGATCGATGTTCACGCCTAGCCTGAGGTTCAACGCGGGCTCCAGGGACTGATCCAGCTTAGCTTACCTTCTGCGGATTTCATCGGCGGCTCCCGGGCCCAGCACAAGCTTTCGAGAAAGGAGTTGAAACACTCAATCTGAGGTGACACCCTTGATCTCATGGAACAGCCCGGGATGCCCTCCTCGCTTTTTACCGCCCACGGTTCACCCATGCTGGCCCTGGATGGCGGGGCCTGGGGTGAGGCGGTATCGGCCCTCGGGCCTGCGCTGCCGCAGCTCCGCGGCATCCTGGTCTGTTCGGCCCACTGGGAAGCCGCGGGCCCGTTCCGCNNTATGCCCTGGACTACCCCGCTCCCGGATCGCCCATGCTGGCCGCCGAAGCCGCGGCCCTGCTCCGGACGGCAGGGCTGGAGGTGGAGTTGGATGCCCAGCGACCCCTGGACCATGGCGCCTGGGTACCTTTGCGCTACCTGGCGCCAGCGGCTGCGATCCCCGTGGTGCAGCTTTCACTGCCCCGGCCCCGGACTCCGGAGCTGCTCCTGGCCGCGGGCCGCGCCCTGGCGCCCCTGCGGCAATCCGGCGTCCTGATCCTGGGCAGCGGCGGCATCGTCCACAACCTCCGGCGCCTGGACTGGGAGGATGCCTCGGGCCCGCAGCCCTGGGCCCTGGCCTTCCAGGACTGGGTCCAGGAGCGCCTGGCGGCCTGGGACCTGGAGGGGCTGGCGGGTTGGAGGCAGGCTCCCGGCGCGGCGGAATCGGTGCCCACGTCCGAGCATCTGGATCCCCTGTTTGTGGCCATGGGCGCGGCTGGGGGCCCGCCCGAGGCGGTCTTCGAAGGCTGGCAGCTGGGCAGCCTCAGCCTGGCGAGCTACCGGTTCTCCTGAGCCTCAGGCCTCCGCGCGCTTCATGCTGCGCAGTGCGATGGTCCAGATGAGGGCGGAGAGCCCCAGCAATTTGAGGACCTCGGGCCAGAAGGCCTCCAGCCCCACGCCGCGCAGCATGATGGCCCGGATGATGATGATGAAGTGGGTGAGCGGCATGAGCTCGCCGAGCAGGTAGAAGGGCAGGGGCATGCCTTCGCGGGGGAAGATGTAGCCGCTGAGGAACACGAAGGGAAGGAAGGTGAGCATGCTCATCTGGGCGCTCTGGCCCTGGCTCTGGGCCTTCGTCGAGATGGTGATGCCGATGCCCAGCATGGGGATGATGAAGAGGCCGGCCATCAGGTAGAGCAGGATCACGGACCCCGCCACGGGCACCTTGAAGAAGAGGTTCGCCACCCCGAACAGCACGGTCATCTGGGCGTAGGCCATGGCCACCACCGGGAGCACCTTGCCCGCGAAGAGCTCGAAGGGCCGCACAGGCGTGACCATGATCTGGTCGAGGGTCCCCCGCTCCTTCTCCCGCACGATGGCATTGGCCGCGAACATGATGCAGGTCATGGAGAGGATCACGCCCACGAGGCCCGGCACGATGAAGGTGGGGCTGCGGAGGTCCGGGTTGTACCAGGGCCGGATCCGCACCTCCACGGGCATGACGGGCTTGGCCGCTCCGCCGTAGCCCATGCGGTCATAGAGCAGCTGGGTGTTCCGCAGCTGGCCCACGCCCTGGGCGGTGGCCATGGCGTTGGAGGCCGTGGTGGGGCTGGAGCCGTCCACCAGGATCATCACCTGGCCGGTCTGGCCCGAGCGGATGCGGCGGGCGTAGTCCGGCGGGAACCACACGCCCACCTGGGCCTTCCCGCGGTCGATGGCGGCGCGGAGGTCCGCCTCGGAATCCACCCGCACCTTCACATCAAAGTACTGGCTGGCCACCAGGCCGTCCACGAAGCCGCGGCTCTCCTGGCTGTGCGACTCATCCAGCACCGCAGCGGGCATGTGCTTCACGTCGTAGTTGATGGCGTACCCGAAGATGACCAGCTGCATGAGCGGCATGCCCAGCGTGAAGGCCAGGGTCATCCGGTCCCGGCGGAGTTGCAGGAATTCCTTCCAGACCAGGGCTTTGATGCGGTTCCACATGGTCGTTTCCTCAGGCGGTGCGGGAGCGTTGGACCAGCTCCACGAACAGATCTTCGAGAGAGGGGAGTTCGGACGGCAGGGCCTCGAAGGCATGGCCCGCCTGGCGCAGCGCCGCCAGGAGGGCGGCCGGATCCCCGCCCGCGGACAGGGAGACACGCACGCTGCGGCCCAGCAGCTCCGCGGAGAGGACGCCGGGAATCTCCCTGGCGGAGGCCTGGAGTTCCCGGAAGCGCTCGGCGCGCAGCTCGATCACCTGGCGCCCCAGGTCCTCCTTGAGCGTCCGGGGCCGGCCGTAGGCCATGAGCTTCCCGCCGAGGATGAAGGCCAGCCGGTCGCACTGGTCGGCCTCGGCCAGGTTGTGGGTCGTCACGAGGATGCTCATGCCCTCGGCCACCAGCTCGTCCATGGCCTCCCAGAAGAGGCGCCGCCGCAGGGGATCCACGCCGCTGGTGGGCTCATCCAGGAAGAGGATCTCGGGCCGGTGCAGGGTGGCCGCCGCCAGGGCCACGCGCTGCCGCTCGCCGGTGGAGAGGGCGGACACCAGCAGGTCCCGCTGATCCCAGACCTGCATTTCGTGGAGGCGGAAGGCCACCTCGGACTGGAGGCCCTCGCCTTCGAGCCCGTAGAGCCCCCCGAAGAAACGCAGGTTCTCGGCCACGGTGAGGTCCGTGAGCAGGCTGGATTTCTGGCTCATGTAGCCCATGCGGGCCCGCAGGCGGTCCGCGTCCGTGAACAGATCGCGGCCCAGGGCCCGGGCCTCGCCCGCGCTGGGAGCCAGCACGCCGCAGAGCATGCGGATGGTGGTGCTCTTGCCGGCGCCGTTGGGGCCCAGGAAGCCGAAGATCTCTCCCGGCCGGATCTCGAAGCTGAGGTCCGATACGGCGGTGAAGTCCCCGAAGCGGCGGGTCAGGCCCCGGACTTCCAGGATGGCTTCAGCCATGGCCGCCTCCGGCCTCGGCCAGGGCATGGAGAAACACGTCCTCCAGGCTCGGCTCGGAAAGACGGGCCTGCTCGATCCCCGGCAGCGACGCCAGGCGGGCCAGCAGCGGGGCCGGGTCCTGGGCGGGGAAGCGGGCGCGGATGATCTCGCCTTCCGCGAAGAGGTCCAGCGGCTCCAGGGCGGCGATGGCCTTATGGGCCTCGCGCCGGCGAGTGCTGACGAGGCGGACCACCAGGCCTGGCAGGCCCCGGCGGAACGAGGCCAGATCGCCCTCCTGGAGGACCCGCCCCTCGTGCATGAGGAGCATGCGGTGGGCGTACTCGGCCTCGTCCATATACGGGCTGGAGAAGAGGATGGCCACGCCGTCGTCGTGGACCCGGTGCAGCAGCGCCCAGAACTCGCGGCGGCTCACGGGATCCACGCCCGTGGTGGGTTCGTCCAGCAGCAGCAGCCGCGGCTCTGTGAGGAGGGCGGCGCAGAGGGAGAGCTTCTGCTTCATGCCCCCGGAAAGGGCGCCGGAGGGCCGGTCCCGGAAGGCCGCCAGGTCCACGGATTCCAGCAGGCGTTCAATGCGGGATGCGGGATCGCGCAGATCGAAGAGCTGGGCCTGGAGGCTCATGTTCTCGGCCACGGTGAGCTCCGGGGCCAGGCTGAAGGTCTGGGGCACGTAGCTCACCTTTTCCCGGGCCAGGCGGCGGGCCAGGGTGCCGCCGGTGGGCGCCTGGAGGCCCATCAGCATGCGGAATGTGGTGGTCTTGCCGGCCCCATCGGGGCCCACCAGGCCCACCAGCTCGCCTTCGGAGAGGCTGAGGTCCAGCCCCTTGACGGCCTCTTTGACACCGAAACGGCAGGTGAGCCCCCGGGCCTCGATCAGCGTCATCGGGGACCCGCGCCCAGGCGCACATCCACCGCCACGCCGGGGACCAGGCCCAGGTCCCAGCCGTTCTTCAGGGTCACGCGGGCCGGGTAGACCAGGTTCACGCGCTCCTCGCGGCTTTCGACCATCTTGGGGGTGAACTCGGCCTCGCTGCCCACCTCGTCCAGGGTCGCGTCCAGCAGGCGCTTGTCCGGCGTCAGCACCGTGACCGGGGAGCCGATCCGGGCCTGTCCCTGGATGGGCTGGGGGAGGTAGATGCGCACCCAGAGCTGGTCCAGGCGGGCCAGGGTGAGCACGGGCTGGCCCGCGCCGATGACGCTGCCGGGCTCCCGCAGCCGGTGGGTGACGATGCCGTCGAAGGGGGCGCGGATCTCCGTGAAGCCCGCCTGGGCCCGGCTCTGCTGAAGCACGGCCCGGGCCTTCCGGGCCTCGGCGGAACCCGCCTGGCGCTGTTCGATGCGGGCCCCGGCCTTCAATTCGGCGAGGACCTTCCCCTGGAGGTTCAGGGCGGCGGCCGCGCGGTCCCGCTCGGCGGTGGCGCGATCCAGGTCCGCCTGGGACAGCACCCGCTCCCCGGAGAGCTTCGTGGTCCGCCGGAGGTTCTCCTCGGCGAGCTTCACGGCGGCCTCGGCGTCCCGCACCCGGGCCTCGCCCTGGGCGATCTGCTCGGCGCGGGCGCCGCGGTCCAGTTCCAGCCGTCTGGCGTCGGCACTGTCGAATCCGGCCTCGTCGCGGAGGACGGCCGCTTCCAGTTCCTCCGCCGCCACGCGGGCGAGCAGGTCGCCGGCCTTCACGCGCTGGCCCTCGCGGACGTTCAATTCCACCAGCCGCCCGCCGGCGCGGGGCCCCAGATCCGTGAGGTAGGCCTCCACGCGGCCATTCAGCAGGGGACGGCTGTCGCGGTGGCAGGCGACCAGGAGCAGGGGAAGCAGCAGCAGGGCCTTGCGCATGGGAATCCTCACAGAGCTAGTCGTGGATGGCGGGAAGGGGGGGCAGGGGGGCAGTGGGGTCCGCGGCGATGCCGCGCCAGAAGAGCTGGAGCCAGGCCCGCTCGCCCTCGGCCACCGCCTGCTCCGGCGGCAGGCCCAGAATCCGGGGTGCGATCACGGGCAAGACGTCGAGGATCTCCAGCTGCAGCTTCAGCAGGAAGAAGGTGGAGAGCAGGGTGTGGAGGTCCTTCCGCACCTCTCCGCGCGCGATGCCCTGTTCGAGCAGGGCCCGGACCTGGGTGGCTGCGCCGATCACGCGGCTTTGGATCAGCTCCTGGATCCCTTCGGCCCCCCGGACGATCTCGCCGCGGATGAGGCCCCGGAGACCCGGATCACCCCCCAGGTGGCGATGGTAGAGACCCAGCACATCCCAGAGCCGGAGGGCCGTGTGGCGTTCATCGGCGGGATCCGCCAGGCGCCGCAGATCCTCCACGAGGGGCGGGAAGCGCTTGGCCAGCAGGGCCGTGAACATGGCCTCCTTGCTGTCGAAGTGGTAGTAGATCAGGGCCGGATCACAGCCGGCCTGCCGGGCGATGGCGCGCAAGCTGGCGGCGCGGAGGCCCTCCCGCCCGAAGACCTCCTGGGCAGCATCCAGGAGCTGGTCTGCATCCATCCGGGTGGGCTTGGGGCCGCGGGGCGGGCGGGCTGGAGAGGGCATGGGGCTCCAATTCAACGAATGTTGAATCATGCTGCCCCGACCGGAACTTGGCAAGGCTTATTTCATCGCACGTGGAATTATGGCGTGACCGCGAAAAAGCCCCCGGGGAGGGGGCTTTTTCAAAGAGCTCTGGCGGTTATTCGCCGGAAATGGGCACCACCGTGGTGTCCTCGATGGTGAGGATCTCGGCCTCTTCGAAGGCGATGCGGTTCTCCTCGACTTCGGCCACGGCCACCTGGCCCCAGAAGGAGGCGAGCTTGGGGGCATCCTGGGCCTGGCCGTGCTTGTTCACGGGCACGACCACCTCGACCTTGGGGAAGGCGCCGCGCTGGAGCTGCTCGCAGCGCTTACCGGCCACGACGACGAAGCGGTACTTGTTGGCGATTTCATCAGGGACGCGAACGATGGTGCGCTGGGTCATGGGCCACTCCGAACCAGGAAGCATAGCACCTGGTGAAGCTTTGATCAATGCGCCTGGAGTAGCATGGAGGGTTCCTGGAGCGCATCCGATGCAGATCATCCTCGGCATCACCGGCGGCGTGGCCGCCTACAAGTCCGCTGATCTGGCCCGGTTGCTCGCGAACCAGGGGCACCGGGTCCGCTGCATCCTCACGGAGGCGGGCGCCCGGTTCATCACCCCCCTCACCCTCAGCAGCCTGACGGGCGAACCCTGCTACGGCGCCAACCCCGACCAGGGGGAGTGGCGGGCCAATCCCAGCATCGAGCACATCGAACTGGCCCGGTGGGCGGACCTGGTGGCGGTGGTGCCCGCCACGGCCAACATCCTGGGCAAGGCCGCCAATGGGCTCGCCAGCGACCTCCTCAGCACCGTTCTGCTGGCCACCCGGGCCCCGGTGCTGTGGGCCCCGGCCATGAACACGGGCATGTGGGAGCATCCCGCCGTGCAGGCCAACCTCGCCCGGCTGCGCTCCTTCGGGCATGCGGTGGTGGATCCCGGCGAGGGCGTCCTGGCCTGCGGGGAGGAAGGTTCCGGCAAGCTGGCTGACGTCGCTTCCATCGCCGAGGCCATCCAGGTCCACGGCACGCCCAAGCTGCGCAGCCTGAACGGGAGGCGGATTCTCATCACCTCGGGCCCCACGCGGGAGGACCTGGATCCGGTGCGCACCCTCACCAACCGCAGCACCGGCGCCATGGGCATCGAGCTGGCCCGGGCCTTCCGGGATGTGGGGGCGCGGGTCCAGCTGGTGCTGGGGGGCGACCTTCTGGCCCCGTGGGGCGTGGACACCGTCCGCGTCCGCAGCGCCCAGGAGATGCTGGCGGCGTGTGAATCCCGATGGGGTGGCGCCGATGGCCTCGTGGGGGCCGCAGCGGTGGCCGATCAGCGCCCGGAATCCTCTGCTTGCGAAAAGGTGAAGAAGGGCGATGGGCCGGAAACCCTGGTGCTGGTCCGCACTCCGGACATCCTGGCCACCCTGTCGGCGGCCCGGCGCGCCGATCAATGGATCCTGGGCTTCGCCGCCGAGAGCGAGAACCACCTGGCCCATGCCGCCGCCAAGCTCCAGAAGAAGCATCTGGACGCCGTGCTGGTGAACGATGTCCAGGGCGGCCGGGCCTTCGGGGCCCAGGCCAACACCCTGACGCCGGTCACCGCCCAGGGGCCGCAGCCGCCCATGGGGCCCCTCCCCAAGGATCAGCTGGCCCGGGCCGTGGTGCAGTGGTGGGGCCATCGGCTGGAGGCCACGGAACGCGGCCGGTAGGCCGCCCCTGGCCGAACCGGGCCTCAGCCCTCAGAACGCGGGGTCCATCCAGGGCAGCACGTCGCTGGGACGGCCCGCCACGTTGCCGAGGCGCACGGCCACGACGACAATCCAGCCCCGGGGCCGCTGGAGGGACTTCAGGTCCATGAGGAGCGTCTCACCGGGGCCCGGCAGGTCCGGGCGGCGGCGCTCCAGCACCACCTCGCCCCGGCTGAAAACCTCCTGGGGAGTGGGTTTGGCCAGTTCCAGTGGGAGGTAGAGGACCCGCACCACCTCGACGCCCACGAGGGAGTCGCCCGTCACATCCGCCGTGGGCAGGACCAGCCGGACCTGGCGGAGGCCTTCGAGGCGGGCTTCCATGGCCTGGGCCGCGGCCCGGGGCCGGGGGACAGGATCCCCTTTCCGTCCGCAGTGGACTGCCAGGAAGCAGAGCGTGATGGCAAGCAGCGGGTTTGCTAGGCTGGGGGATCGCATCGCCATCCATCATGCCCGATATGCCTGCCCCCGAGGTCCATCCATGCCTGTGACCAAGATTCTGATCGCGAACCGAGGCGAAATCGCGGTCCGCGTGATCCGCACCTGTCGCGAGATGCGAGGTCCCCTCCGCGATCCCGCGGAGCGGGGAGCGGGAGCGGAGCGATCGGGGACCGGCATCTCGCCCCGGGCGTGACCGGGATGACGGCCCAGAAAGAACATGAAGGAAGGATGACAACATGCCTGTGACCAAGATCCTGATCGCGAACCGAGGCGAAATNNCGCGAGATGGGCATTCCCACGGTGGCGGTCTATTCCGAGGCCGATCGCGGCGCCCTCCATGTGCGCATGGCGGACGAGGCCTACTGCATCGGGCCCGCCGCCGCCCGCGAGAGCTACCTGGTGATCGAGAAGATCATCGACGTCTGCAAGCGCAGCGGCGCCGACGCCGTGCATCCGGGCTACGGCTTCCTGTCCGAGAACGCCGGGGCGGCCCGGGCCTTCGCGGCCGCAGGCATCACCTTCATCGGGCCCCGGCCCGAATCCATCGAGAGCATGGGCTCCAAGACCGCCGCCCGGGTGGTGGCCCTGGAAGCGGGCTGTCCCGTGGTGCCGGGCATCCAGGAGACCATGGCGGATGACGCGCTGCTGGCGGCCTCCCTCAAGATCGGCTTCCCCGTGATGCTCAAGGCCGCCATGGGCGGGGGGGGCAAGGGCATGCGGCTCGTGCACAAGCCCGAGGAGTTCACTTCGGCGCTGGCCCGGGCCCGGGGCGAGGCGCTGTCCTCCTTTGGCGACGACAGCGTGTACGTGGAAAAGGCCATTGTCCAGCCCCGCCACATCGAGATCCAGATCTTTGGGGACACCCACGGCAACCACGTCTACCTGCACGAACGGGAATGCTCGGTGCAGCGGCGCCACCAGAAGGTCATCGAGGAGGCGCCCAGTCCCCACGTCACGCCAGGGATGCGCAAGGCCATGGGCGAGGCGGCCCTGAAGGTGGCCAAGGCCGTGGACTACGTGGGCGCGGGCACCGTGGAATTCCTGGCGGATGCGGACCGCAACTTCTACTTCCTGGAGTTGAACACTCGCCTCCAGGTGGAACATCCCGTCACGGAATGGATCACGGGGCTCGATCTGGTGAAGTGGCAGATCCTCGTGGCCCGGGGCGAGAAGCTGCCCATGAGCCAAGAGGAGATCCCCCTGAACGGCTGGGCCATGGAATGCCGCGTCTACGCGGAAGACCCGGACAAGAACTTCATGCCGAGTCCTGGAAGGATCACCTTCCTCCGCACGCCCAGCGGGCGCAATGTGCGGGACGACGGCGGGGTGTACGAAGGGGCCGATGTGCCCATGTTCTACGACCCCATGATCAGCAAGCTCAGCACCTGGGGCCCCACGCGCCTGGAGGCCATCGAGCGCATGCGCGCGGCCCTGGGCGAGTACCGCATCGGCGGCATCCGCCACAACATCGCCTTCCACGAAGCCCTGATGGAGCATGGGCCCTTCCGCGAAGGGGCCCTCCACACGGGCATGCTCGACAAGCCCTTCTGGAAGAAGAAGGAGCAGGGGCCCGACCTGAAGTTCGCCGTGGCCGCCGCCCTGCTGCACGAGCTCGAGACCGAGCAGCGGCGTGCCGCCCAGCCCGCGGCTGGCGCCGACGGAAAGCCCGATGCCTGGAAACACTGGGGCCGGTTCAACCGGCTGTAGGGAGAATCTGGTGAAACGCACCCTGATCGTCGGCAAGGAATCCCATGACGTGGAACTGCTCCACCAGGACGGCGTGACCACGCTGGTCTGGGAGGGCCAGACCCACCCCGTCGACATCCTGGAACTGGAACCGGGCTGCTACTCCATCCTCATGGCGGGCCGTTCCGTGGAGGTCCGCCTGGACGCGGCCAAGGCCCCGGACGCGGAAACCCACGCCTACCGGGCCATGCTCTACGACGGCGCCTATGAGTTCGCCCTGGTGGATCCCCGCCGCGCCCTGCTGGCCGGCGCCGGCGGCCCTGGCGCCGGAGGCGGCCTGCTGTCCTCGCCCATGCCCGGCAAGATCGTGAAGCTGCTGGTGGCCCCCGGCAACGCCGTCCAGGAGGGCCAGACCCTCCTCGTGATGGAGGCAATGAAAATGCAGAACGAGTTGAAGAGCAGCATCACCGGGACCGTGACGACCGTGCATGTGCAGGAGGGCGCCACCGTGGAGACGGGGGCAGCCCTCATCACGGTCGTGGCGCCCGA
>DPRT01000138.1 GCA_003538615.1 Holophagaceae bacterium
GCATGAGCGAGTCCACCGAACTCCGCGAGAAGCGCCTCGAACTGGCCGAGCTGGAGCAGGGCAAGGCCTACACCGACCCGGCGCTGTACGAGGTGCTGCACCAGACCCTGCTGGATGACATCGCCGTCCTGGAGGGCCAGGCGGTGCCTGAGCGCCCCCGGTTGACCCTGCCGACGCCACCCCGGCGCCCCGATCCGCCGCCCACCCCCGAACCCAAGCCGGCCGCGCCCGCGGCCCAGGAGAAGCCCATGGCACGCCCCAATTCTGCCCCTCAGGCCAGGCTGGCCACGCTGATGGAACGCCTGGTGACCAACCTGGCCGAGAAGAAAGCCAAGGCGGCCAGCATCACCCGCATGAACATCCGGCGGCACTGCGAGGCCGACGGCCTGCCGATGCCCGAGGAGGCGGCCATCCAGGTGGACAGCTGCCCGAAGAAGTTCAGGACGGGCGGCACCGTGAAGATCCCGGCTGGTGGGGGTTCTCTGCGGTCTATGCCTGCGCGAGCCCTGCTCGCTGACGAGGTGGCTGGGCCCCTGGAGCGGGCGGAAGAGCCTGCCCGCGTCGATCTCCCGCCAGCCATCAAGGCCGTGTACTTCTACGACGAGCGCACCCCTGCGGCCGCCCGCATCCGCGCCCTGCGCAGCCAGGCGCTGGACCTGCTGCCGGACCTGGAGGATCTGGAGCAGGACGCGGCCAAGGCCGCCCACGAGGAGATGGACCTGCTGGCCGAGGCCCTGGTGCTGGGCGGGAAGCTCATCGCGCGGAGGACGGCATGATCACCCGCCGACTTGACCGCCGCCACCACCGCCGTGGGCGGATCCTCTGGATCGACCTGGCCGACCTGTGGTACCGGGTCATCCGGCCTTTCTTCGGGGGCGGCCGTGGCTGAGAACTCCCCCATCGAGTGGACCGACCACACCGTGAACTTCTGGTGGGGCTGCACGAAGGTGAGCCCGGCCTGCGCGAATTGCTACGCCGAGGCGATGGACAAGCGGTTCCACCCCTTCGACGGCGCTATCCGCTGTGACAAGCAGGGGCGCTTTTCCAATGAGCAGCCCCATTGGGGGGATGACGCACCACGCCTGACCCGCACGGATGAGGCACGGAAGGAAGCCATGCGCTACGAGCGCCGGGCCGTGAAGGAAGGCCGCCGGTTCCGGGTGTTCACGAACTCCATGAGCGACTTCTTCGAGGACCGCGCCGATCTGGTGGAGGCGCGGCAGGAGGCCCTGGACATCATCATGGCCACCCCCCATCTGGACTGGCTGATTCTCACCAAGCGCCCCGAGAAGATCCTGCCCCTGCTGGCCCAGGCCCAGAGCCTCGCCCTGGAGGGCGACATGGGCTTCGCCTTCACAAGCCCCGGGACCAACGCCCTCAGCGAGTGGCTGGGGTGGTGGCTCTCCGGCAAAGCGCCGGCCAACGCCTGGCTGGGCACCACGGTGGAGGACCAGGAGCGGGCCGACCAGCGGATCCCGGCCCTGCTGGCGGTTCCCGCGGCCGTGCGGTTCCTGTCCTGCGAGCCCTTGCTGGGGCCCGTGGACCTCGCAGACCTCGCCTTCTGGGTGGACGCCGAGGGCCGCATCGGATCCACGGATGGCCGCGACTCGGACCAGTTCCCGGAGATCCACTGGGTCATCGCTGGCGGGGAGTCTGGCCCCCATGCCGCCCCATGCACCCGGACTGGGCCCGGGGCCTGCGCGACCAATGTCAGGCGGCCGGCATCCCCTTCTTCTTGAAACAGTGGGGAACCTGGTCCCCCTGCGAAGCCCCGGTCAAGGGAGACGGCGGCATGGACTTCTGGACAGGGAAGGAGCATCCAAAGTCTGGTCTCTACGGCCGGATTGCCTGCAACGGGTTCCCGATCCAATGGGTGAAGCGCCTGGGCAAGAAGGCCGCCGGCCGCCTGCTGGATGGGGTGGAGCACAACGGATTCCCGGAGGTGGCCCGTGGCTGACCTCGAAGCCCTCTCCCTGCCGGAGCTGCGGGCCCGGCTGGAGGACCACCTGCTGGCGCGGCCGGTCATGCCGACGCCCTTCCTGCCGTCATCCCCGGCGGGCAAGGCCTTCTACGAGGTGCGGCTGGCCTGGTCGGCGACCTGGCGCGAGCTGGAGCACGAGCTCTGGAAGCGCGAGAACCCGCCGATGGTCTTCAAGCGCTGCCCGCCCTGCGTGGTGCCGAAGGTCTACCGCCAGCCGCCCGTGAGGCTGCGGCGATGAGCGGCCTCACAGGAATGCCCGAACGCATGGACGCGCAGGCCGAGCTGACGACGCTGCGCTGGGTGGCCATCCACCTGGTGGAGACCCACGACCGCCACCAGGCGCAGCTGGCCGAGGCCTGGCCGACGCTGGGCCTGCCCACGGTCTGCGGCTGCCCCCTCTGCCGCCAGGCGCGGCCGTGGGTGGAGAGCCGCAACCAGCAACATCCCGCGCTGGGTTAGGCCGCGAACACGGAGGACAGGATGCAATGGAAGCAGTTTTACGCGCTGGTGGCACTTAACTACGCCTTTTACATCATGGGGCGCAAGGATGAGCGTGGGCACACCGGATGGAAGAACACCCTTGCGGCGATCTGCATGGGTTTTGCCTGGCCCGTTGCCTTTGGTTACGGGATCTACCTGAAACATTTCCGCAAGCCCTAACGAAAAGCTAACCGGCCCCGGAGCGAAGCGCAGGGGTCCAGCGAGTGAAACGAGCGAGGTTGAGCGCCCTGTTGGGCGGAGGAGCGAACGATGAAAGTGCGATTTGAAGAAGTGGGCAGGCAGAAGAAAAATTGGACGGCCGAGGTAGAGGAGAAGGATCTGAACCACGCCTGGCTGGTGAAGCAGGTCCGCAAGCACGGAGCCCTGATGAGCCAGGGGATCGAGTGCATCGTGGAGGGCAACCACGGCCGAATCTACGCAGGGATGCACAGCGTCGGCTCTATTCACATCGAGTAGCGCCCAACGATTGAAGCTAACCGGCCCCGCCGTGGGCCTGGAGGAACGAGATGACGAAAGACAACGCAGGCGGGGTCCGACTTGAGCGATGGGTTAGGCCGTTCCCCTATAACATTCTCGAAAATGCGCTACTCACAGATCCCGAGGACCGGGTTGTGAAGCGCACGATTAGGGAGCGGCTTTGGTCATGGCCGTGGAACCCCTTCAGAAAAACCAAAGTCATTGTGGTGCAGGTTCCCAGCCGCACAACCTACCTGCTCATGGAAACAAATCTGGTGTGCCATCCAGTGGTGGCCGCCGAGATACGCCGAAAATTTAATCTGCCACCAACGGCCTAACTTCGGAGCTAGCTCGGCCCGTGGCACACGGGTCAGACGCTGAGCGACTTGGTTAGCCAGCCGAACAACGAGAGGAAAATGAACCCAACCCGACCGATACTTCGATACCACGGTGGCAAGTGGAAACTGGCCCCCTGGATTATCGCGCACCTTCCGGCCCATCGGACCTATGTGGAGCCCTTCGGTGGCGCCGCGTCGGTCCTGCTCCGCAAGCCCAGGAGCTACGCCGAGATTTACAACGACCTGGACGGCGAGGTGGTCAACCTGTTCCGCGTGGCCCGCGATCATGGCGACGAGCTGACACGGATGCTTTCGCTCACCCCATTCGCCCGCGAGGAATTCAAACTCAGCTATGAGCTGTCCAATGACCCGCTGGAGCAGGCCAGGCGCACGGTTGTTCGATCTGCAATGGGGTTCGGAACATCGAGCCTTGGGAAAGTCACAGGGTTTCGAGCCTCTTCAACCCGCAACGGTCAGACCCCAGCCAACGATCTTCGGTTTTTCCCCTTTGCCCTCATGCCCATCATCGAGCGCCTCAAGGGCGTGACCATCGAGAACCGCGATGCGCTGGAGGTGATGCGGGCCCACGACAGCCTGGAAACAGCCCACTACGTGGACCCGCCCTACGTGGCATCCACTCGGGACAAGGGGCGCGACTACCGCCACGAGATGGTTGACGCCGACCACATCCGGCTTGCCGAGTTCCTTCGCACGCTGAAGGGGTTCGTGATCCTCAGCGGCTACGAATCCCCCCTCTACGCAGACCTCTTCCCCGGGTGGCGCCGGACCTTCCGAAACACGAAGGCCGACGCTGCGGGTGACCGGATGGAGGTGCTTTGGCTTTCACCCAACGTCCCGGGAGCGGGCCTATTCGAGGCTGGCTAACGCCGCCAATAACCGGACCAAGCGCAGCTTGGGTCCGCGTTGATTGGCATGGTTAGGGCTTCACATAACGAAAGGATTTTATGACTTGCATCGTTCACCACATCAAGGGACCCGCCCAAAGCGGTAAGACAACGATGGCCCTCGGGACGCTGGAGCGCCTTCAAAAGCTCGGTGTGGCCGTGGTCTACATCACTCCGACGCTGAAGATGGCCCAGCATTTTAAGCGCATCACAACCGTTCCAATCATCTCTTTCGCCCAGGCCCTGAAGAGGTTCCCGCCTGAGGCCAGAGCCGCTGCCGTAGACGAGGTAGGCCATATGCCCTGGCCCGCCGAGGGCGTCTGGACTGAGATCAAGCGAAACCTTGAGCGGCATCCGGGGCTCACCGAGTTGCTGCTCGTTGAAACCATCGAGAAGCCCTAACGAAAGCAGCTAACCGGACCAATCTGCGGCCAAATCTTCAACGGAGGACAAATGTTCGGATGGTTCAAGAGATTCAAGAAGGAGCCGGTGCAGATTGGGTCCGGGTTGAGCGAAAAGTTAGACCCGCGCCCAGGAGAGAAGTGGATTTTTGATCCATGCCCAAAAGAGCCTTGGCCAAGGAGCCCCTTCCCGCCCGTGACCATCTTGGATGTCCAAAATGGTTGGGTGAGATACGCATTCCAGAGCGTTTTCACGGATGAGCGCCAAAGAGTGGACCAATTCATGAAGATGTATCGAAGGGCCTAACGACCCAAGCTCACCGGACC
>DPRT01000188.1:0-856 GCA_003538615.1 Holophagaceae bacterium
CCCTGCGCGCCCTGGATGCCAACGTCCGGGTGGTGCTCACCAGCGGCTACAACGAGCAGGAAGCCATCAACCGGTTCGTGCAGGGCGACCTGGCGGGCTTCGTCCAGAAACCCTTCAGCGCCGACGGGCTGGCGCAGGTGGTGCGAAGCGCGCTGAGTGGGCCCAGCAAAACCCCGACGGGCCTGCTCAGTGGATCCGGAACTTGAACTTGCCCGCGTGGCATTCCAGGCACTTCACGACGGGCGGCAGATGCTGGCGGTGGCATTCGATGCAGGGAACCTCCCCCAGGTGGGAATCATGGGGATTGGGCTTCGCATCCTTGGTCAGGGCCTTCATGGCGGGATAGTCGCCATGGCAGTTCATGCATGAATCAGAAGCCACCGCCTTCTTGGTGGGCTTCTCCTCGTGGTGGCAGTCGAAGCAGTGGACGCCAGCCTTCGCGTGATGCTCGGGCAGCTTGCGCCCGGCGGATTCCTGGGCCATGGACGAAGCCGCCACGAGCAGGCCGCAGATCAGGCTGGCAATGGAACGGGCAGGTGTCATGGCGATCCCTCGGACGCCCGGCGGGATGGGCCGCCGGGTTCCAGAGCAGTCTACAAGAGGCTGGAATTCCTTCTCAGAGGAAGGGTTCCAGACCAGTTCGTAGATATAGACCTGGAGGGCAATTATGGTTCTGGCGTGATCTGTATCACGTTTTTGACCAAAGAACGGGCCATCCGCCGTTCAGGTGTACGATCATGACCTGTAGGGCATTTATGTTGACATCTTTCCAGGTCATTGCCAGTTAGCCAGGGCACATTCAGGGGACCTGCCGGGGGGCAATCCTAGCGGTCTTCGACATCAGAACTAAGGGGTT
>DPRT01000188.1:1031-3102 GCA_003538615.1 Holophagaceae bacterium
GTCAACAAGGCGAACCCGCTCACCTCCATCACCATGGAGCAGCTGGACGCCATCTATTCCAGGACGAGGCTCGGCGGCGCCAAAGCCCCTGCGATGGTGTGGGGAGACCTCGGGCTCCGGGGCGAGTGGGCCAAGATGCCCATCACCGCCTATGCGCGTGCGGAAGGATCCAATACCCGCACCTCTTTCGCCGCCCAGGCCATGCTCAAAGGTGAATACCGGGCCGGCATCCAGGAGCGGGGCGACTCCTCGGCCCTGGCCGAGGCCGTCATGACGGACCGGGCCGGCATCGCCTTCGGCACCATGGCCTCCTGGTACTTCGCCAACAAGGTGATTCCGGTGGTGCCCTACCACATCGACGAGGCCCGGTTCCCGAACCAGGACGCCATCACCACCAGCAAATACCCCATGCCGCGCATGTTCTACGCCTATCTCAACCGCACGCCCGGCAAGCCCCTTCCCGTGCCGGTCAACGAAGTGATCCACTTCCTCCTGATGCAGGAAGGCCAGAACGCCGTCGCGGATTCCGGTCTGCTCCCCGGCCCGCCGGAGTTCATCACCATCGCCCTGAAGCGGCTCAGCCGGTAGGCCCTCGCGCAAAATGGCCCCCGCGCCTCAGCGCGGGGGCCATTTTGCGTTGCGAAGGGGACCCGGGGAATCAGCCCCGGCGCCATCCCACCGTGCCGTCCTTGCGATCTTCCAGGACGATGCCCAGGGCCTTGAGCTGGTCGCGCACGCGGTCGGCCTCGGCCCAGTTCTTCGCGGCCTTGGCGGCGCGGCGCGCCTCGATGAGGGCTTCCACCTCGGCGTCCAGGCTGGCCTCCTCATGGGGCCAGGCGGCGAAGATGGCATCGGCCTCGTCCAGGAAGGCCAGCACGGCATCCCGCTCCTCGCGGGTGAGGGCGATGCGGTCGTCCTGGGCGTTCAGATCGCTGATGAGGGTGAAGATGGCTGCCAGAGCCTCGGGGGTATTGAGATCGTCCGCCATGGCCGCCCAGAAGGCTTCCCGGGCCTGTTCCAGGCGGGCCGCAGGATCGATGGCCTCGGCCCAGGGGCCGCCGCCGCCCTGGCCTTCGCCTTCCATGCGCTTGCGGAAGGCCCGGATGCGCTTGAGGGAATTCTCCGCGGCCCGAAGGCCCTCGAAGCTGAAGTTCAGCACCTTGCGGTAGTGGTTGCTCTGGATGGCATAGCGGAAGGCCACGGGGTCCGCACCCTTGGCCACCAGGTCCCGCAGGGTGAAGAAGTTCCCCAGACTCTTGGACATCTTCTGGCCTTCGACCATGAGGAACTCGCCGTGGACCCAGTGGTTTACCCAGCGGTGGCCCAGGCAGCCCTCGCTCTGGGCGATCTCGTTCTCGTGGTGGGGGAAGATGAGGTCCACGCCGCCGCTGTGGATGTCCACCCGCTCACCCAGCAGTTCCATGCCCATGGCCGAGCACTCGATGTGCCAGCCGGGGCGCCCCGGGCCCCAGGGGCTGTCCCACCAGGGTTCGCCGGGCTTGGCGGCCTTCCACAGGACGAAGTCCGTGACGGAGTCGCGCTCGTATTCGTCCGCGTCCACGGAGGTCCCCCCCTGCATGCCCTCCCGGTCCAGGTGCGCGAGGCAGCCGTACTGGGGCAGGCCGGCGATGCGGTAGTACACGCTGCCTTCGCGGACATAGGCCAGACCCTTGGCTTCAAGCGCCTGCACCAGGCGGATCATCCCGGGGATGTAGGCCGTGGCCCGGGGCAGGAAATCCGCCCGCTGGACCCGCAGGGTGTCCAGGTCCTCCAGGAAGGTGTCCGTGAACCGCTCGGTGAGGGCCTTCATGGCCCCGTGGCGGGCCTCGTTGCCGGCATCCGCGGGCAGGGCCGCCTGCGAGTCGCGGATGATCTTGTCCTCCACGTCCGTGATGTTCATGCAGTGCCGCACCTCGTGGCCGGCGGCCTGAAGGGTGCGTTTGAGCAGGTCCTGGAAAAGGAATGTGCGTAAATTTCCAATATGTGCGTAGTTGTAGACCGTGGGGCCGCAGGTGTACAAGGAGATGCACCCTGGCGTCAAAGGCGCCACGGGTTCGATCTTCCGGGCCAG
>DPRT01000030.1:0-8913 GCA_003538615.1 Holophagaceae bacterium
TCGGGCGTCAGAACTGGAACCCCGCCGAAATCAGCAGGCTCTTGAGCTGGCTGTCGCGCTCGTCCTGGCTGCGGGGGCGGCCCACGATGCGCTTCCAGTCGGCGGCATACTCGAGCTTGAGGGGGAGGCCCAGCTTCAGGATGAGGCCGATCCCCAGGGTGGTGCGGAGAGCCGGGAAGCGGGAGGGGACGCCTGCCTCGGGGGTCAGGCTGCGGTAGACCTGGCCGCTGTCCACGAAGACCTCGCCCCACACGCTCTGTCCGAACAGGGGAAAGCGGTATTCCAGGTTCAGGACCACCAGGGCCTGGCCGCCCAGGGGAATGGGCTGTGCGAGCTTGTTGCCGAGGGAATCCTCGCGCTGGATGTCGCCCAGCATGTCCGGCTCGACGCCACGCACGGTGAAGGAGCCGCCGCCGAAGAACCGTTCCGAAAGGGGCAGGTCCTTGGCGGATTGGGCCGTGGGCCGGGCCAGGCCCAGGCGGGCGCTGGCCATGATCACCCCGTTCTCCGCATGGAAGCCCAGGGGCCAGTTCCACTGGTGGCGCAGATCGAGCTTCACGAAGCTGCTGTTGGTGGAAGTCCCGAAAAGCTGGTTCGCCAGTTCCACCCGCCCCAGGAAGAAGGTGCCCTGGGTGGGATCGTAGGGCCGGTCCCGGCGGTCCACCACCACCTGGAGATAGGGCGCGGAGATGATGCTGCGGGCAGGGGTCCGGGCCAGGAGAAAGAGATCCTGGTCCGCGATCAGCGGCATGCCGCTGCTGTCGGTATTCGCCGCCACCTCCACCCGTTCGAAGCGGTAACCGAGCTGGACGGCCTGCACGGCACTGAGCTTCCATTCCAGGTTCGGCGTGAACCTCCGGCGACGGGCAAAGAAGGCGGCCTGGGCCTCTTCGATGTAGGCGCCCTCCATGCGGAAGCGGGTCCGGGGCGCCAGCAGCGTATCCAGGGCGCCGGGAAGGAACCATGGATCGGTGTAGCCGATGCTGTAGCTGTCGACGGACCGCTTGATGTCGCCCGTGGGGAAGGCCCTCCGGAGGAAGGGGCTGTCGAGGGTCTGATCCCCGGCGCGGAGGCCGAAATCCAGGGTCCTCCCCATGCCGCCCACGTTCAGCCGCTGGGCATTCAATCCGAAGTGGTAGCCCTGGGTCTTGTCGTAGCCGAAGCCCTCCGTGAACACCCAGGGATTGCGCTCCTGCAGGCGCAGGGCCAGGTCCCCCCGCTGCCAGGGCTCCTTTTCCTGACCGGGAAGATCCTTCAGGGTGAGCAGATCCACCCGCTGGAAGGCGCCGAGGCCCCCCAGGTGGACTTGTCCCTCGTCCAGCTTCGCGGGATCCAGCGGCTGGCCAGGAGCCAGCGCCGCTTCCCGCAACACCGCTTCAGCTCGAGTCCGGTCGCTGCCCTGCACCACCAGACGCCGTGTCTGGTCGAAGGGCTGGGGAGGCACCTGGATGCGCACCACGGGTTGAGCTTCATCCTCAAACGCCAGCTTCACCTGGGGGTTGGCTGCGCCTGCGGAGGAAAGCCGCTGGCGGAGGCCGGAGACCACCAGGGCCAGATCGTTGCGCACGAGGGGGAGCGAAGGCTTGAAACTGAGCCGCGCCCCTTCGGGGGTGAGGTCAAGGATGCCTTCAATCCCCTGGAGGTGGCGGCGGTCCGACCGGTAGCGGGGCGTCCCGGGGATCCGCACGGGCCGATCAGCAAGGGCCAGCAGCAGGCCCTGGGCCAGCTGTTCCCGCGGGAAGGACGGATCCGGCGGGAGCTCCAGCACCAGGGCATCCAGGAAACGCTGCTGCCCTTCCCGGATGGTGAAGCGCACATCCACCGCGCCATCCTTTCCGCCTTCCACCCGGCGGCGCACCCGCACATCGTGGAATCCCCTCTGGAGGTAGTGGGCGGTAAGCCGGTCCTCCATGGCCCTCATGGCTTCCGCCTTGGCATGGGGGGGCAGCAGGAAGAACCGCTTGGGAAGGTCCACGGCCTTCTGCAGCTCATCATCCGCCAGTTCCCGGTTCCCTTCGAAACGCACGACGCCCAGGGTCCGACGGGGGCCTGGCTCCACGAGGTAGGCAATGGTCACGGCCTCAGGCCGGTCCGCCGTCCCTTCCGTGATCTCCCGGACATGGGACACCTTGACCTCGGGATACCCCTGATCGCGGAAATAGGCCATGATCCGGCCATCCCCCTCATCCAACAGGCTCGGTGAGTAGCGCTCGGCCCGGGCCAAAGGCACGAACTCGGATAGCCGGGGCCGGCCCCATAGCGATCCGAGAAGGTCCAGGCCCTTGGCTTTCAGCGTGACCTTGGGTCCAGGCCGGACCTCCAGGATCAGCCCCCCGCCCTCTCCCTCCGCGGGAGTCAGGCGGATGGAACCCTCCAGGCGCCGGTCCTTCACCAGCCGCTGGCGCAGGCGGCGCTGAGCCTCGCGCTGGACCACGGGTGTCCAGTGGGTGCGGCCAGGCGTGATTCCCGCAGTTTTCAGCAGGGTCTCCCGCGTGTACGGTGCAGGGTCTCCCTCGATGCGGACCTCCCGGATGAGCCTGGGCGCCCCGAGGCTGAGCACCAGGCGGAGCTGCCGTCCTCCGGCCTCCACGATGGCCTTCACGTCGGCCTGGCGGTAGCCGGCCCCCCGCAAGCGCAGTTCGGCGCTGCGCTCCAAAGATGCCAGGCGCCGGGGCCCCAGACGCTGGCCCTTCCTCAGGTCCGTCAGCAGGACCTTCTGCAGGTCGCCGGGAAGGGGATCGCCCTCCCAGCGCCAGCTGTCCACCGGCGCCAGCGGTTCCAGCCGCAGGAGGATCGCGCCATCCCCACCAAGGCTGCCTTCCACCGTGCGGTAGCGGTCCACCAGGCGCACCGCGGCAAGGGCCTGCTGGAAGCCCGCCGCGTCCACCCTCTGGCCCACCCTGAGGCCCAGTGCCGCCTCCGCAAAATGCCGGTCGTCCACACTCCCGCCTTCAATCCTGAGGGCAGTGACGGGGCGGGATGACAAAGCCTCCTGGCCCGTGGCGGAAGCCAGGGCCAGGAGGCCGTATCCGAAGACCGCGCGGAAGCGCACCGCGCTAGAAGCCGGCTAGGGCTTCGTCCTCGGTGTCCTTCACTTCGAAAACCGAATGCAGGCTGGTCATCTTGATGAGGCTGAAGATCTTGGAGCTCATGCCGCAGATGCGCAGCTCCCCGCCCTTCCCCTTGATGGACGTGAAGCAGCCCACCAGTTCGCCCACACCCGACGAATCCAGGTAGCTCACCTTGCTGAAGTTGATCACGATCTTGCGGGCGCCGGTGGAAAGCGAGGTGCGCACAGCCTCACCCAATTCCTGGTCGCCATCTCCCAGGGTGATCTTGCCTTCGGGGTAGAGGATCAGCACATCGTTGTGCTTGCGGGTATTCATGATCATGGGGGCCTCGAGGTGAGCGGTAAGTGTAGCAAAGGTGCCGTGGTGCGGCGCAAGCCCGGCGACATCCAGGGCCTGCGGGACAATCCGGCACGGGGACTGCATGCACTTGGCGGAAGCCGGATCAGCCCGGCCCATTCTGCAGGGTGTCCCATGTTCGACCTGACCAGTGGCAACGGCATGATCCAGACCATGGATCGAAGCCTGACGCTGGCCTCCCGCCGCCAGACCCTGATTGCCTCCAACCTGGCGAACCTGGATACGCCCGGATACCGCACCCGGGACTTCAGCTTCGAAGGCGCCCTGAAATCCGCCCTCTCTGGGCACAATTCACCCAATTCCCTGCGAACCACCCACCCCATGCACCTCCAGGGCAGTTCCTCCCTCTCCCTTCCATCCAGCACCGAGGCCCTCCGCCCCAGCGCCGAGCGCAATGACGGCAACGACGTGAGTCTGGACCGGGAAAACATGCTGCTGGCCCGCACCCAGTCCACCTACCAGCAGGCCTCCACCTTCATGCAGGTGGAGCTCCGCAAGCTCTATGGCCTCATCCGCGAAGGGAGCCGGTGATGAGCATTCCCCAGATCCTCGACATCGCAAGCACCGGCATGGCCGCCCAGCGGCTCCGCGTCCAGCTCATCGCCTCGAACATCGCCAACAGCGAAACCACCCGCACCAAGGAAGGCGGCCCCTACCGGCGGAAGGACGCGGTCTTCCAGTCCCAGGACCTGGGTTTCTCCGGGGCCCTGGCCGCCGCGGGCGTGAAGGTCTCCGCCATCCGCACCAGCCAGGAGCCTTTCCTCACCCGCTTCGAGCCCGGCCACCCGGACGCGGACGCCGATGGGGTGGTGAGCTACCCCAACGTCAACCCCGTCGAGGAGATGGTGAACCTGACTGAGGCCAGCCGGGCCTACGAGGCCAACATCGCCGTGGTCCGCGCCGCCAAGGCCATGGGCGCCTCCGCGCTGGAGATCCTCCGCGTGCAGTAGCCTGTCGGATTTTCGACTTGCCCCTTCCCCGCCCCCGACCGATTGTGTGAACAGCGCTTCCCCCTGAGCCGACCCCATGGACCCACTCCAGAACCTCCCCCAGATCTCCCCCCTCAGCCCCGTCTCCGGACCCGCGAAACCCGGCCTGGGCGGCGGCGCGGGCGCGGAAGGGGATCTGAATTTCGGCGACCTCCTCAAGCAGGCCCTCCAGGAAGTGAACCAGGCTTCGGCCCAGGCCGAGGATGAGGCACGGAACTTGATGGTCGGGGAGAGTGCAGACATGCACACGGCCATGCTGGCAGTCCAGAAGGCCGATCTTAGCTTCCAGATGATGATGGCCGTGCGATCCAAGCTGATCGATGCCTACCGCGAGGTCATGCGCATGCAGATGTAGCGCAGGCCGAGCTTCCCGGCGCGGCCTCGTCCCTGACTGAGGAACGCCTATGGCCGGGGAAACGAACCTCGCGGAACAACTGACCAGCGCCTTCAAGGACATGAGCGCCACCCAGCGCACCATGGTGGCCGCCATTTCCCTGACAGTGCTGCTGGTCCTGGGGGGCCTGGGCATCTGGGCCGGCCAGGAATCCAAGAGCGTCCTGGCGGCCAATGTCTCGCCCCAGGAGGCCAGCTCCATCGTGTCGCAGCTGGACAAGATGCAGGTCCCCTACGAGCTCAGCACGGACCAGCGCACCATCCTCGTGCCTGAAAGCAAGGTGGGCCAGTTGCGGCTGAAGTTCGCCGGCGACGGCCTCCTGTCCGGCGACAAGCTGGGTTTCGAGAAGCTGGAGAACGCGGGGCTCGGCACCACGGACTTCTCCCAGAAAGTCATCCACCGGCGGGCCATGGAGGCCCAGCTGGCCAAGACCATCATGAGCCTCCAGCAGGTGTCCGAAGCCACCGTCCACATCACGCCTGCCAACGACAGCCCCTTCCTCACGGACAAGGAGGATGCCAAGGCCAGTGTGCTGCTCAAACTGCGCGGCGCCCGGATCCTGCCCGACGAGAACACCCAGGCCATCGTGAACCTGGTGGCCGCCAGCGTGGAGGGCCTGAAGCCCGAGCAGGTGGTCATCATCGACCAGTACAGCCGCATCCTCTCCCGCACCGGCCGTGATCCCATGGTGGGCGCCAGCGATTCCCAGAAGAAGGTGGCCCGCGAGGAAGAGGACCATCTCGTGCGCCGCGTCACCGAGCTGCTGGAGCCCGTCGTCGGCATCGGCAAGGTGCGCGCCACGGCCCATGTGGACCTGGACTTCGACAAGGTGAAGATCAACGAGGAGCGCTTCGATCCCCAGGGCCAGGTGGAGCGCAGCGTCATGCAGAAGGACGAAAAGGTCCAGAAGCGGGATTCGGGCGCCGGCGTCCCCGGCACCGCCAGCAATGTGGCTCCTGCCGATGCGGGCACCGCCGCTTCGGGGATCATCGAGAACTCGGAGAAGAAGGAGACCACCACCAACTTCGAGATCAGCAAGACCGTCTCCGCCACGGAGCGGGCCACCGGCACGGTGAAGCGCGTGACCCTGGCCGTGATCGTGGACCACATCGGCACCTGGGAAAAGGACGCCAAGGGCGAGCCCGTGCTGAAGCAGACGCCCCGCAGCGCGGAGGAACTGAAAAAGATCCGCGACCAGGTGGCCGCCGCCGTGGGCATCCAGCCCAAGCGCGGCGACGAGCTCACGGTGGAGGACATGGCCTTTGCCACCCTCCAGGTGAATCCAAAAGAGGAGGCCGAGGCCAAGAAGCAGTTCTGGGTGGACCTGGGCCGCCAGTTCCTCCCCTCCCTCATCTGGGGCCTGGCGGGCTTCGTGGTCTTCTTCATGATCATCCTGCCCATGCTCAAGCGCATGTCTGCGGCCATCAACCGGCCGGCGCCCATGCGCGTGGCCAGCGCCGATGGGGGCGATCCCGGCTCCGCGGCCAGCATGGCCGCCCGCAAGAACGCCCAGGTGAAATCCATGACGGAGATCGAGGCCGAGATCGAGGCGGAGCTGAACGCGGATGCCGCCTTCAGCGCCCCCGAGGCCCGCCGCCGCGAGCTCATCCGGAAGCGGCTCCAGGAGGGTTCCACCGAAGACCCGGAAACCATGGCCTCGCTGGTGCGGTCCTGGCTCCTCGAAGAGGGGAGGTAGGCCATGGCCAAGCTGAGCGGCAGCCAGAAGGCCGCGGTGCTCATGGTCTCCCTCGGGGACGAGACCGCCGCCAACATCTTCAAGTACCTGGAAGAGGACGAGATCCAGACGATCTCTCGTGAGATCGCCATCACCAAGCACGTGCAGCCTGAAATCGCGGAAGAGGTCATGGAGGAGTTCCACACCATGACCCAGGCCCGCAGCTACATCAGCCAGGGCGGCATCGAGTACGCCAAGAAACTGCTCATCAAGTCCGTGGGCCCTGAAGTGGCCCGCAAGATCATCGACCGCCTCGTGAAGGCCCTGGAATCCAGCGCCGGCTTCACCAGCCTGGAACGCGCCAACCCCCAGCAGCTCTCCAAGTTCATCCAGAACGAGCACCCCCAGACCATCGCCCTGATCCTCGCCCACCTGAACGCCTCCCAGGCTGCGGAGCTCATCTCCAGCCTGCCTGAGGCCCTGCGCAGCGACGTGGCCATGCGCATGGCCAGCCTCCAGGAGATCAGCCCCGAGGTGGTCCGCCGCATCAGCCTCATCCTCGAACAGAAACTCGAGGCCCTGGGCTCCTTCGCCACGGAAGCCTACGGCGGCGTCCGCGCCGTGGCCGAGCTGTTCAACCGCATGGACCGCAACACCGGCCGCGCCGTGCTGGAGAAGATCGAAACCGAGAATCCCCAGCTGGCCGCCAGCATCCGCGACCTCATGTTCGTGTTCGACGACATCCTGCTCATCGACGACAACGGCATCACCGAGATTCTCAAGCGGGCGGACAAGAAGACGCTCACCGTGGCCCTCAAGGGCACCAGCGAGGAGCTGCAGAACCAGTTCTTCCGCAACATGTCCAGCCGCGCCGTGGAGCTCATGAAGGAAGAGATGGAGTTCATGGGCCCCGTGAAGCTGAAGGACGTGGAGAAATCCCAGCACGAGGTCGTCGAGATCGTCCGCCAGCTCGAAGAGGAAGGCGTCATCAGCATCGGCGGTGGGGGCGGCGAGGACTATGTCTCGTAAGGGTTTCATCCGATCCGAAGACCTCCAGCACGCCCAGCTGGAGGCCTTCCCCTATTTCCCCGTGGACGCCACCCTCACCCACGGCGGCCTGGATGGCGGCGAAAGCTCCGTGGCCTCTGACCTGGGCGACGAAGGCGCTTCCCAGGTGCCCCTGGAGCAGCGCCTCGTGGACCGGCTCCAGGAAGCGGAGCGCCAGGCCCAGGAGATCGCCCGCCGCGCCTACGAGGAGGGCTTCGCCGCAGGCGAGGCCGAGGGCCGCACCTTCGGTGAAAGCCAGTACAAGGGCTACATGCAGCGCCTGGAGGGGCAGCTGGCCGATCTCGCCGATGCGACCCTCGCNNCTGCCCCGGGGGCACCGGGAAGGCGAGGCGCCCCTGCAGGTGTTCCTCAATCCTCTGGACCTGGAACACCTGGGCGATCGATTCATCGGGCACGCCGGCCTTGTCCTCCATTCCGACGTAGCCCTTTCCCGCGGCAGCCTCCGGGTCGAAGCCCTCCAGGGCATCCTCAACGGCAGCCTGGAGCGCCGCCGGGAACGGCTCATGCAGCTCATCGCCCGCATGCGCGAGAACGGAACCCCGTGAGCGGCCTGTCCCTCGACCCCGCCCTGCTCACAGCCCGCCTGCGCGGACTGCCCAAGGGCGACTGGATGGGACGGGTCACCAAGGTGGTGGGCCTCGTGGTGGAATCCACCGGACCGGACTGTTCCGTGGGCGAGCAGATGCTCATCCACGGGGCCGACGCGGCGGGCCGCCCACGGCTCATCCATGCGGAAGTAGTGGGATTTTCCGGACAGCGGGTGCTGCTCATGCCCATCGAGGAGACCGAGGGCATCCGTCCCGGGCTCTGGGTGGAGGGCACGGGCCACCAATCCGAGCTGCCCCTCTCCAACGAGCTGCTGGGCCGTGTCATCGACCCCCTGGGCCGCCCCCTGGACGGCGGCCCCCCCATCGAGGCCACGGCCCACCTGCCCCTTCAGGGACCGCCCCCCAACCCCATGCAGCGGAAACGGATCAACGAGGTCCTCTCCACGGGCGTGCGGGTCATCGACGGCCTGCTGACCCTGGGCAAGGGCCAGCGGGTGGGCATCTTCTCGGGCTCCGGCGTGGGCAAGTCCACCCTGCTCGGCATGGTGGCGCGCAACACCTCGGCCGAGGTCAACGTGATCACCCTGGTGGGTGAGCGCGGCCGCGAGCTCCGCGAATTCATCGAGAACGACCTGGGCGAGGAGGGCCTCAAGCGGAGCGTGGTGGTGGTCTCCACCAGCGACCAGACCCCCCTTCTGCGCCTGCGCTGCGCCATGGCGGGCACCACCGTGGCCGAGTACTTCATGCGCCAGGGCAAGGACGTGCTGCTGATGATGGACAGCGTCACCCGCTTCGCCATGGCCCAGCGCGA
>DPRT01000030.1:9077-13948 GCA_003538615.1 Holophagaceae bacterium
CCATCGACCAGGCCATCCAGTTCCAGCCCGCCATCCAGTCCTACCTCCGCCAGGCCACCGCTGAAACCGCGGACCATCGCCAGGCCATGCTCGCCATGGGCCAGATCTTCGGCATCGACCTCACGCCCTTCCTGAAGGGCAAGAGCTGATGGCCGCCCGGTTCCACTTCCGCCTCGAGCCCCTCCGCAAGCTGCGGGAGGCTCTGGAACGCGAGGCCGAGCGGGCCCTGGCCCGGACCCTCCAGGCCGAACAGGCGGTCCGTGACCACCTGGCCAGTCTGGCGGACCAGCGCCAGGCCATCTTCGAATCCCGCCGCACGGCCCCGGGCCAGGCCCTCGACCTCACCCTCTGGCGGAACGGGGAGCGCTTCCTCGTGGTGCTGGAACGCCGTCAGATCGAAGGCTACGAGCGCCTCCGGGAGGCCTCCGCCCAGGTGGCCGCCGCCCGCGAGGCCCTGGTCCTGGCCCACCGGAACCACCTCATGCTGGTGCGCCTCAAGGAGCGCCGGGCCCTTCAGCATGCGCGGGAGCAGCAACTCCGCGAAGCCATCGAGATGGACGAGCTGGCCGTCCTCCGGTACCACCGGCAAAGCGCCTAGGAGGCCCCCCATGAACCCCCGCTTCCTCCTCTGGATCTCCGCCCCCATCGCGCTCTCCGCCGGGGTCCTCTGGCTGTCCGCCCAGGAGCCCAGGACCGAACCCAAGGGCGCCGCCGCCGAAGGGGTGAAGGTGGCCGAGCTGGCCAACCAGCTCCAGGCCCGGGAGAAGTCCATCGCCCAGAAGGAAGGCGAGCTCCGGCAGCTGGAGCAGCGCCTCAACACCCTCCAGGCCACCCTCGACAAGGACCGGGGGGATCTGGCCACCCGCGAGAAGGCTGTGCAGGAGGCCCTCGCGAAACTGGAGCAGCTCAAGCTGCGCCCGGTCATCGACCCCCAGATCATCCGCACCTACGAGGCCATGGATCCCGCCGCCGGCGCCCAGGCCATGAAGGAGCTGGCGGGGCAGAACCAGGACGTGGCCGTGGCCCTGCTGGCGGGCATGGCCCCCAAGAAGGCCGCCAAGCTCATGGACCAGCTGGCCCCGCTGGATGCCAAGCTGGCAGGCCGCCTGTCGGAGCGGGTGGGCCTCAGCAAGCCGAAGGATCCGGGCGCCTGATCCTTTCTGCCCATCAGCCCCGGCACGGTCCTGGCGGTGACCTCCCATCCGGATGATCCGGGCGCGGGGTTTCCATGCTTCCAGCCAGCGCGACGACGGTTCTCGCAGTCCCCGACCGCCCCGCGGCCGAGCGCCCGGAGTCCGCGGGTCCCGATGCCTCGGATGGCCGCTTCGCGGGCCTGATGGCCCAGTTCGTCCAGGTCCGGCGGGACCCGCCGCCCCCTGATGCCGAGAAACCAGATGCCTCGCCATCCCGATCCCGGACGGAGGCCCCCTCGGAACCGGGGGCCGCCCGCCCGGAAGCGCCGGAATCATCCTCGCGCCCGAAAGCCGAAACAGTGGATGCGCCCGAAGCCCAGAGCGCCTCGGCACCTCCGGCCACCACGCCTTCCAGGCCCTCCGCCCCCAGCGAACCCCAGGCTCAAGCACCTTCTCCCGCAGCCGTGGCCATCCTCCCGGAGGCGCCGATCCAGGCCACGCCGCTGGCCTCCTCCGGCGTCCAGGGCCAGGTTCCAGCGGCGGATGCATCCGCGGCCTCCCCCCTGGTCCAGCCCTTGGTCGAGGCCACCCCCCTGGATCCCGAAGCCACCATCCCGGCAGCCCTTGCCGCAAGCCTGCCCCAGCCTCCCGGTCCCAAAGCGTCCAAGGTCCAGGGGTCCGCCGATGCGGCATCTTTGCCCGTCCCCGGGGTCGCGCTGAGGAACCCCCTCGTTGGCCAGACGGCTCCTAAAACCGAGGAATCAAAATCCGACGTGGCCGCGCTCGGGATATCGGCGGCGCAGCTCCCGGAGCACTCCGCCGAAACCATCCCCGCCATCCAGGCACCTGTTTCCGGCCCGGAGACGACCCCTGCGACGCGGCCGACGCCCGCGATTCTGGGAACGGAAGCGGAACCGTTGCCGCTGGATGGGGCAGCCCTCAGGCCGACAGCGCCCCTCCTGGCCGTCCAGAACCATCCCGGGGCCGCCACCGGCGCCGCCCTGGCCGCCGCCGCTCCCCCCTCCCAGGCCGGTCCCCCCTCCGCCATCCCGGCGCCGGTGGCGCCTGCTCCCCCGCCACCAGCCCCGGCTGTGATCCAGGTGGATGGCAGCCTGCGCTGGATGCTGAAGGGCGGTTCCCAGGAGGCCCGCCTTCAGCTGCATCCCGAATCGCTGGGCCAGGTCACGATCCACCTCAAGGTCGAAGGCGGCGAGGTCCATGCGCGCCTCTGGATCACGGAACCTGCCTCCGTGCAGGCCGTGCAGGAAGGGCGCTCCCATCTGGAGCAGTCCCTCAAGGAACAGGGCCTCCAGTTGGGCAGTTTCGATCTCCAGCAGGGCCATCGCCCCTTCCAGGAGGCGCCTTCCGCCCCCCTGTTCCGGGGGCAGCCCGGCCTCCCGGCCCAGGCCGCCCGGCAAGAAGCACCCGCACCGCCGCCCCCATCCATCCTGAACACGCACCACGTCGAACTCTACGCCTGACCGGCACGCTTCCTGTTTGCCCTTCTCCGGAGGTTTCCATGGAAACCGGCATGATCAGCGCGACCACCCCCACCACGACGGCGAATGCGACCGCCGCCAGCAAGAACTCCCTGGACAAGGACGGCTTCCTCAAGCTGCTGGTGACCCAGTTGAAGAACCAGGACCCCACGGGGGCCGGGCAGGATCCGAATCAGATGATCCAGCAGCTCACCAGCTTCTCCAGCCTGGAGCAGGCCCAGCAGACCAACACCCTGCTCACGGGCCTCCAGACGCAGACCGCAGGGCTCTTCCAGGCCCAGACCGCCAGCCTGGTGGGCAAGAACGTGAAGGTGGACGGCGCCGGGTTCAACCTCGCCTCGGGCCGGGCCACCATGAACCTCGAGCTTTCGGCGGCCGCCCAGGTCACAGTCACGGTGCGCGATGCCAGCGGAAACGTGGTATCCGTCCTGCCCCAGGGGAACCTGAACCGGGGAGCCGCCACCATCACCTGGGATGGCCGGGATGCCTCGGGCAACCTGCTGCCGGATGGGGCCTACAAGGTGGAGGTCGCCGCCGCCGACGATGACGGCAAGGCCGTGGCCTACCGGACCAGCCTGACCATGAAAGTCGACGCCGTCACCTTCAAGAGCGGCGGCATCTACCTGGCTTCCGGGGGCAGCGTGTTCTCCCTGGCCGATGTCCTCGAAATCACCGCCTGATCCCCGACCCCCGTCCAAGGAGAACCCATGAGCCTCTATTCCGCCTTCTACTCCAGCCTCTCGGGCCTGTCCACCAACGCCAACGCGCTGAACGTGATCGGCAACAACCTGTCGAACATCAACACGGTGGGCTTCAAGGGTTCCAGCACGACGTTCCGGGACATCTTCAGCACCAGCCTCACCGGCACGACCACCCAGGGAAACGGGAATCCCATCCAGTTCGGCCTGGGTGTCCAGGTGAACAGCGTGAGCCAGGACTTCTCCCAGTCCTCCTTCCAGAGCACGGGCAACGCCCTCGACATGGCCATCCAGGGCAATGGCTTCTTCACGCTCCAGACCTCGGACGGCCGGCAGGTCTTCAGCCGCGCCGGCAACTTCTCCCGCAACAACGCCGGATTCCTGGTGGCCAGCGACGGCTCCAACGTCATCGGCTGGAACCGGGACGCCACCACGGGCGTGGTGAACACCTCCGCCGCGCTGGCGCCCATCCGCATCGACGCCAGCACCACCGCCAGCGCCTTCGCCACCCAGAACGTCCGCATGGGCATCAACCTGAATTCCGCCGCGGCCATCGGGGACACCCTGACCACGCCCGTCCAGGTCTACGACAGCCAGGGCAACCCCCAGAACATCATCGTCACCTACACCAAGACCGCCTCGAACACCTGGAGCTACGCGGCCAGCGTGGGAGCCCCGGCCACCATCGGGGCCGGCGCCACCGGAAGCCTGGCCTTCAGCACCAGCGGCAACCTGCTGACCATCAATGGCATCGCCCCCACCGCCTCGAACAACCCCCTGTTCAGCGGCATCGACTGGGGCAACGGCACCACCGTCCAGAACATCACCTGGGACGTGGTGAATGATGACAATTCCCCCAACATCACCCAGTTCTCCGGCTCCAGCAGCACCACCAGCACCTTCCAGGACGGCTACGGCGCCGGCACCCTGCGGGACCTCTCCGTGGACCAGAACGGCGTCATCAGCGGCACCTTCACCAATGGCCAGGTCATCGCCCTGGCCCAGGTGGCCCTCTCCACTTTCAACAACGTGAACGGCCTCGTGCAGACGGGCAACAACCACTGGGGCCAGAGCCTGGCCTCGGGCTCGCCCACCACGGGCCTCGCCAACCAGGGCGGCCGCGGCGGCGTGCTGGGCTCGAACCTGGAACTGTCCAACGTGGACGTGGCCGGCGAGTTCACCAAGCTCATCCTCAGCCAGCGGGGCTATCAGGCCAACTCCCGCATCGTCACCACCACCGACGAACTGCTCCAGGAGACCCTGAACCTCAAGCGGTAATCCGTTTCCCACACCTTCGCGCGGCCCGCTCGGGCCGCGCGCTGCGTACAGCCTCCATTGGCGGGTAAACTGGATTCTTTGATCCGAGGCCCCATGTCCGACCAGGAACTCCAGCCCCTCGCCCCGCGCCGGAAGACCCGCCAGATCATGGTCGGCAAGGTGCCTGTGGGCGGGGACGCCCCCATCAGCGTCCAGAGCATGACCAAGACGGACACCCGGGATGTGGAGGCCACGGTCAACCAGATCTACGGCTACGCCAATGC
>DPRT01000030.1:14157-18467 GCA_003538615.1 Holophagaceae bacterium
GACTACCCCTTCCACCTGGGCATCACCGAGGCGGGCACGCCCTTCGGCGGCACCATCCGATCGAGCATCGGCATGGGCATCCTGCTGGCCGAGGGCCTGGGCGACACCATCCGCGTGTCCCTGACGGGCGATGGCGAGGACGAGTGCCGCGTGGGCCACGAGATGCTGCGGGCCCTGGCCCTGCGCTCCGGCGGCTTCCGCATGGTGAGCTGCCCCAGCTGCGGCCGGGTGCAGATCGACCTGAACCGTGTGGCCAACGAGATCGAGGAAGGCCTGAAGCTGATCAACCACGAGAACATCACCTACGCCGTCATGGGCTGCGTGGTGAACGGTCCCGGCGAAGCCAAGGATGCGGATCTGGGCGTGGCCGGCGGCGCAGGCGAAGGCCTCATCTACCGCAAGGGCGAGCTCATCCGGAAGGTGAAGGAGGAGGACCTCGTCCCGGCCTTCCTGGAAGAAGCCCGGAAGGTGAAGGCCGAGGCCGATGCGGCGAAGGCCTAGGCTCATGGCCTGGCTGCTGGCCCATCCCCTCGCGGCCATCGCGGCCTTCCTGGTGCTGGAGGCCCTCCTTCCCGTGCGGTTCCAGCCCACTGCCTGGATCTGCCGCGGCGCCATCCGCACCTACCAGGCCACCTTGTCCAGCCACCTGCCCACCCAGTGCAAGTTCACGCCCACCTGCAGCCACTATGGCCTGGGCTGCGTGCAGCGGTACGGCACCCTCCGGGGCGGTCTGCTCACCACCTGGCGCCTGCTCCGCTGTTCGCCCCTGACAGACGGCGGCACCGATCCGATTCCATAAACCACCCATCTATCCCAGAATGAAGGGTGGCAATCACCCTGCGGAGGCTGGACGGTGTGTGGAATTGTGTCGCTTTGCTATGGATCTGAAGTCGCCGCCATGGGGTACGAAGCCGGTGAGCTGCTGAAGCGGCTGGAGTACCGGGGCTACGATTCCACGGGGGCCTCCTTCATCGGTGATGACGGCACCATCAGACTCCTCAAGAAAGTCGGCGCCCCCAGCCGCGTGGTGCCCGAGCTGGGCATCGACCGGCAGGCGGGCCAGCGCTTCATCGGCCAGGTGCGGTGGGCCACCTACGGCGCCGTGACGGACGTGAACAGCCAGCCCCACCACGTGCGGTGCAAGGTGGAGATGGTGGGTGCCCACAACGGCAACATCTCCAACACGGACGCGCTGAAGCCCGCCCTCACCGCCCAGGGCCACAAGGTCGTCTCTGATAACGACGGCGAGATGATCACCCACCTCACGGAGGATGCCTATGCCGCCAACCTAGCGGACCCGGCCCCCGCCCTGGCCGCCTGCCGCGGCGCCTACGCCGCCGCGGGACTCAAGGGGACCGTGCCCGATGGCGCCTTCCTCCTCATGGACGCCGCCCGCAAGGCCGATGCCCGGGCCGAGGGTTCCTACGCCGCCGCCTTCGCAGACCCCAAGGTGCCTGGCGTGGTGGCCGTGAAATCCGGATCGTCCCTCTACGCGGGCATCGGCACGGACGCCCACGGCGACTTCGTGGTGGTGTCCAGCGACCTCACCTCGGTGCTCTCCAAGACCCGCATGCTCATCCCACTGTCCGAAGGCGAGGGCATCTGGTTCACGGAGCGCGAGTACCTGGTCTTCACCCTGGGCCGGGACTTCGCCTTCTCCGTGCCCCGCCCCAAGCGCTCCAAGCTCAACGTCCGGGATACCGGTCTGCGGGCCCCCTTCCGCTACTTCATGGATCAGGAGATCGCCTCGGTGCCGGACAACCTGGACGAGGTGCTGCGCTACTACTTCCGCNNGATCCCGTCCACCGCGAACTCGCCACCCGCGTGAAGGCCCATGCCGATGTGCTGCGGGCCCACCGCGGCCGGCCCGTATCCGATGAACGCCAGCTGCTGGCGGATCTGGAGCGCCTCGATCCCGGGGCCCAGGAGGCCCTGGCCCTCTTCGACCTGCTCTTNNGTCTTCCTCGTGGCCTCCGGCACCTCGTACCACGCAGCCCTGGTGGCGGCCACCTTCTTCAACAGCCTGTCCGGCGTGGCCGTCTTCCCCTGCAATCCCGGCATGTTCCGCTCCATGTACCTGAATGCGCTCCAGCCCCGCGACCTGCTCCTCGGCATCACCCAGTCCGGCGAGACGAAGGATCTGGTGGACATCTTCACGGACGTGCGCGGCCGGGTGCCCGGGCTGCGGCGCATCTCCCTGGTGAACAATGAGAACAGCCGCATTCCCCAGGAGCTGTCGGAGTTCTACCTGCCCATCCTCTGCGGCCCGGAAATCGCCGTGGCCGCCACCAAGAGCTTTCTGAACCAGGTGGCCATCCTCTACGTGCTGGCGGCCTCCTTCTCGCTCACCGAACGCAAGATCGCCGCGAACCTGGAGCGCGCCAAGGACCTCATCACCGAAACGCTGCGGACCAGCGAGGCCGATGTGGAGGAGGCCGCGAAGCGCCTCTACCTGGAGCCCTCGCTGCACATCCTCGGCACGGGCCTCATCGGCCTGGCGCGGGAAGGCGCCCTGAAGATCCGCGAAGTGGTGCTCAACCACGCGGAAGGCTATGACGCCGCCGAGTTCAAGCACGGCCCCAACACCATCCTCGGCAAGAACACCCTGTTCTCCATCCAGGACCTGGCGGGCCTGCTGGAAGTCTACGAGCAGCACCGTGATGGCCGGCCCTTCAGCGGCGGCATCGAAGCCCTCCAGGCCTGGCCCGAGCTGGTGGAGACGCGGTTCTCCAACTACCCCCTGCTCTTCGTCTGCCCCAGCGAGGAGCGCGACATCCGCATCACCATCAGCCAGATCCACACCCACAAGATCCGCGNNGTGGCCCTCCAGCGCCTGGCCTTCCGCATGTCTGTGCTGAAGATGGAATACCTCGACCGCCTGACCGTGGCGGACCACGGGGTCCATCCGGACGCCCCCAAGAACGTCTCCAAGTCCATCACGGTAGACTAAGAAAAATGAAATCATCTACTTGGATATCGACATCACCAATTTAAAGATAATCCGACCTTTTTAGTCAAGATGTGACCCCCCTCACGCCCCCGGCACCCCATCTTGGAAGTCCGGGGGTGGTCCCCGCCGAGGAGCCGGCATGAACGTGGAACTCAACACCAAGGTGGGCGAACTGGTCATGGCGCGGCCCGAGACCATGCGCTACTTCGAGCGGCTGGGCATCGACTACTGCTGCGGCGGCCACCGCACCCTCGAGGAGGCCTGCAGTTTGGCGAACCAGGCCCCGGCGGACATCTTGAAGGGCCTGGAGACCCTGGAGCCCTTCACCGCCGGTGTCCCTTCGCCCCGGGACTGGGCCCAGGCCCCCCTCGCCGACCTCATCCAGCACATCGTGGCCACCCACCACGACTACCTCCGCGAGGAGATGCCCCGTCTGGAGCTGCTGCTCGACAAGGTGCTCCGGGCCCACGGCGAGCGGCACCCCGAGCTGGGCCGCGTGGGCGAGCTCTACCGCGCCCTGGTGGCCGACCTCGCGCCGCACATGATCAAGGAAGAACAGATCCTCTTCCCCTTCATCACCCAGATGGAGCAGGGCCAGTCGGGATCCTCCTGCTTCGGCACCGTGCAGAGCCCCATCCGCGTCATGGAGATGGAACACGAGGCCGTGGGTGCTCTGCTGGCCGAGCTGCGGGAGCTCACCGGCGCCTACACGGTGCCTGCCGATGGCTGCGCCACCTTCCGGGCCCTCTACGACGGCTTCGAAGTCCTGGAGCAGGACCTGCACCTGCACATCTACCTGGAGAACCAGATCCTCCACCCGCGGGCCACAGCCATGGAGGCGAGTGCCCTGGCCTGATTCTGAAGCGCCGGGGTCAGTGTGTGTCCTCGAGACTCCACCGGTCCGTGCATCCATGGCTTTCGACCGTCCAGCGCGCCCCTCGCATGCGGAGGGTGTGCTGGACGGTCTGCATGATGGTGAAGAGCCGGTCGTGGAGGCCCAGCCGCGCCAGATCGGCCGCGGTGAACCAGGTGACCCCGTCGGGGCCCTTCCGCGCGGCGTGGTCGGCCAGGATCTGCTCGGTGATGCCCACGGGAACCCCCCAGAACTGCTAGCTTGAATAGCATACGGGGGTTGCGTGGCCAACTGGCGGAACACGGAATTCGGAGGGGCCGTGATGATGGTCTGGGCCCTGGCGACGGTGCCCCTCACCGTCCTGGGGATCCTGGCGGCCATGCCCTTCCTCGGACCGCGCCGCGCCTTTTTCGCCGTGGGTCCGATGTTCGCCCGCGGCATGGCCTGGTTCTGCCACGTCCCCTTCACCCTCAGGGGATGGGAACGGCTGCCCGAGGCCATCCGCGA
>DPRT01000030.1:18479-30351 GCA_003538615.1 Holophagaceae bacterium
GCGGCCCAGCAGATCCGCGGCGGCAAGAACGTGGTGATCTTCCCGGAAGGCACGCGGAACCGCACGGGCCAGATGCTGCCCTTCAAGAAGGGGGGCTTCGCCCTGGCCATGGATGCCGGCGTGCCCATCGTGCCCATGGCCACCCTGGGCGGCCACGAGGTGCTTCCCCCGGGCAGCCTCCGCATCCGGCCCGGCCGCTATGTGGTGGCCGTCGGCGAGCCCGTGGACCCGGCGGCCCACACAGATCGGGAATCCCTGATCGCCGCCGTCCGCGGCCGCATCGAAGGCCTCATGGCCGAGACCCGGGGCGCGGTCTAACGAAACACCGGATCCTGCTGCGCCACGCGCCGCTTGCCCGGGTGCAGGCGTTCGGCCAGATCCACCAGGTTCCCGCCCTCCGCCGCCGCCCCCAGCTTCGCGGCCACGCGGGCCATGAAGTAGAGGTTCAGGGACAGCACCCGCTTCTCATTGTGCTTCTTCGCGGCCAGATCCGTGGCCAGGAGCCGCTTCCGGTAGTCCTCGTACAGCGCCAGGGCCCCCGCGCTGTCGCCTTCCAAGGCCTTCTTCACGCCCGCCAGCAGGAGGGTGCTGGAATGATCCGGGGGCCAAGCGCCGCCCAGCTCGCGGATGAACCCCAGGGCGGTCTCACGGTCCCCCAGGTCCCAGGCGGCATAGGCCATGAGGCTGCGCAGGACATTGGAACCCGGCACTTCGCGGAGGCCCGCCTTCAGCCGGACCTGGGCTTCCGCCGTGCGGCCCATCCAAAGCAGGGAATCCGCGGCGGTGACGTAGGCGTACTCAGCCGCCGGGCGCAGGGCGATGGCCCGGTCCGCATGCTGGAGGGCCGCGGGGAGCTCCCCCTGGTTCTGCAGCAGCACCCCATAGCGGTGGTGGGCCTGCCAGCCTTCGGGGAACAGGCTCAACGACTTCTCGAAGTAGCGCCGGGCCGCCTGGTGGTTGTCCTCACCCTCCAGACCCGCGAAGACATCCGCCAGCATGTCATAGGCCTTGTGGTCCGCCGGATCGAGGCGCACGGCCTGCAGCGCCGAACGGCTGGCCCCCTCCAGATCCCCCAGCCGCATCAGGATGGAGCCGAGGGCCCGGTAGGCCTGGGAGGCGCTGGGGTCCAGGGCGATGGCGGTTTCCGCGGCGGCCTTGCCTTGCCGCAACAGGGACTGGGCCTCGTCGAAGCGCCCCTGGCTCAGGGCCCGGGTCGCGCCCAGCTCGGCCAGGGTCCAGGCGTACTCCGCCCGGGCCGGAGCGTAGTCCGGCTCGATCTCGATGGCGGACTGCAGCAGCGAATTGGCCAGCTGGACCGAGTCCTGGTTGCCGTCCGTGATGACCTGGAGGGCCTTGGTGTAGAGTTCCCGCGTGCGCGGATTCTTGGCCTGGGAACGGAGGGAACCCGGATCGCTCCCCAGCCCCATCTCCTGGGGAAGTCGCTGCTGCAGCTCGTCCTCCAGCTTCAGGAGATCGGCCACGGGCCGGTCCAGCTGGAACTGGTGGCGGGTGGCGCCCCGGGCCACATCCACCACGCGGACACCCATGCGCAGCTGGCCGCCCACCACCTGGTAGCTGCCCAGCACCAGCAGTTCGGCCTTGAGCTGGCGCCCCAGCTCACCCAGGGCCTTCGGGGCCCGGCCCGGGGTATCGCCCAGGTGGTTCATGGCCTCCACCACCCGCAGGCGGTCCACCACCAGGAGATCCTCCCGGCGCACCAGCCCGTAGGCCATGGCATCCGCAAAGCTGTTGCTCAGCCAGGCGTGTTCCGAATCCGGCTGCAGCTGCTCCAGGGGCAGGATGGCCACCACCCGGCGCCCCTTGGTGAAGTCCTCCCGGGAGGCACGCCGCGCCTCGCCCAGGCCCGATATCTGGGCGCGGCGGACCAGGAAGGCGCCGAGCGCCGTTCCCGCCACCAGCAGCGCTCCCACCGCCGAGGCCAGGATCCACCGGCGCCGGGATCGCTCGAGCTGCGCCACCGATAGGCTGAGATGGGGCACCGTGGCCGTGGGGATGTCCTCGGACAGCCCCGCCGCCACGGCCTGGAGACTGGGGAACCGGTCCCTGGGCGCCTTCGCCATCAGGCGATGGATGGCGTCCTGGAGGGTGCGCGGAAGGTCGGGCCTCGCCTCGGACAGGGGCTTCGGCTCGTCCCGCGTCACCGCGTAGAGCGTGTCCACCAGGCTGCCCTTCAGGAAGGGGTGGGTGGCCGTGGCCAGCTCGTAGAGCACCACGCCCAGGCTGAACTGGTCCGATTGGCCCGTGAGCGGCTGGCCGTTGGCCTGCTCCGGGCTCATGTAGGCGGGCGTGCCCTGGCTGTAGCCCGGCGCCGTGCGCTCCACGAGCGTCATGTGGTGGGACGTGGCGCCGGAAGGCAGGTCATCGGCACCCCGGCGGGCGATGCCGAAATCCAGGATCTTCAGCTGGCCTTCGTGCGTGAGCAGCAGGTTCTCAGGCTTGATGTCCCGGTGGACGATGCCCTTTTGGTGCGCATGGGACAGGGCCTGGGCCGCCTGCTGGGCCAGGCGGTGCAGCAGCGGGCCATCGACCGGGCGGCCCACCAGGGCGCGGAGGGTGCGCCCCTCCACCAGCTCCATGGCGATGTAGGGGGTGCCGTCCACCTCGCCTGCGTCGTAGATGTGGGCGATGTTCGGGTGGTTCAGCTGGCAGGCCAGCTTCGCCTCGCCGATGAGGGCCTTGCGCCGCAGATCATCGGCGTCCTTCAGGATCTTGAGGGCCACCTCCCGCTCGAGGCGCAGGTCCAGGGCCCTCCAGACTTCGCCCATGGCGCCTTCCCCCAGGCGGGTGAGCAGCCGGTAGGAACCGAAATGAGGGGCGTCGGAGGTCAAGCGTGTCCTTGCGGAATCCAGGAAAGTATACCTTTCGCTTTCCTTGCCCGTTTAGGTATCGGATGGCTTGACCCGATTCTCGAAATGCCGAGAATCAGGCCAGAGGTGCCCCGTGGCCGTGCCGGATCTCGAAACCGCCCTCACCGGCGCCCGTCTGGTGGAAGAGGCCGGCGCCCTGCTCACCCTGGGCGAAGAGCCGGACCGCATGGTGGCCCATGCCTTCGAGCGCCTGGGCCAGCTGGTGCCCTACGATCTGGCCACGATCCTGCTCCGCGAAGGGGACGGCCTGCGGGTGGCCCACGCCGTGGGGCCCCTCGCCACGCCCCAGCTTTCGGAGGCCCTCATCCCCATCCGGGGGAACCTGCGCCTCCAGCAGGCCCTCAAGGCCCGCTCCAAGCCGGCCACCTTCGAGGAGGATGATCCCGGCGAGGATACCTTCCACGGCCTCCTCGACATGCCCCACGGCCACAGCTGCCTGGTGGCCCCGCTCCGCAGCCGCGGCGAGACCTTCGGCCTCATGACCCTGGACGCCATGGTGTGCCGCCAGTACCCCGAGAGCGTGCTGCACCACGTGGGCGTCTTCGCCTCGCTGCTGGCCCTGGGCCTCAAGCAGGCGGAGCATCTCGCGCGGCTGGCGGAGCGGGAGCGCAGCCTGGCGGAGGAGGTCGGCTACTTCCGGGAAGTCCAGCGCCGGGACGTCCTCCAGGAACCCCTGCGGGCCGAGAGCCCCGCCATGCGCGGCATCCTCGACCAGCTGGGGCAGGTGGCGGCCACCGCCGCCACGGTGCTCATCACCGGGGAGACCGGCACCGGCAAGGAGAAGGTGGCCCAGACCCTCCACCACCTCTCGCCCCGCCGCGAGAAACCCTTCATCAAGGTCAACTGCAGCGCCCTGCCCGCCACGCTCATCGAATCCGAGCTCTTCGGCCATGTGAAGGGCGCCTTCAGCGGCGCGGCCTCGGCCCGCAAGGGGCGGTTCGAGCTGGCGGACGGGGGCACCCTGTTCCTCGACGAGATCGGCGACCTGCCCCTGGACCTGCAGCCCAAGCTCCTCCGCGCCATCCAGGAGAAGGAGATCGATCCCCTGGGTTCGGAGAAGTCCCGCAAGGTGGATGTGCGCCTGGTGGCCGCCACCCACGCGGACCTGCGGAAGGCCGTGGCCGAGGGCCGGTTCCGCGAGGATCTCTTCTACCGGCTCAGTGTCTTCCCCATCCAGCTCCCGCCCCTGCGCGAGCGGCCCGGCGACATCGCCGCCCTGGCCGAGGGGTTCCTCGACCGCTTTGCCCGGGAGAACCGCCGCCCCCCCATCCACCTGCCCGGTCCCGTGCGGGACCAGCTGGAGGCCTACGCCTGGCCGGGCAATGTGCGCGAGCTGCACAACGTCCTGGAGCGGGCCGCCATCCTCTCGGCGGGCCGGGAGCTGAAGCTGCCCCCGGGCGCCCTGCCCGCCCGCGGCGAAAAGGCCGGGAAACCCCCCACCTGGGAGGCCCAGGAGCGCGCCTATCTGGAGCGGCTGCTGCGCCACACCCGCGGCAAGATCTCCGGGGCGGACGGTGCCGCGGCCCTGGCGGACCTGGCCCCTTCCACCCTCCTGTCCCGCCTGGAAAAGCTGGGGTTGAGGCCCAGGGACTTCCGCGAAGCGTGATAGGTTTGAGCGCATTCCCGGAGTGACGGATGAGCGAGATCGCTGGCCCCCATGATGCCCTGCCCCCGGCCATCCAGCTGGACGAGCCGCCCCGTCTGCCCCCCGTGATTCCCCCCGCCTTCGGCCACCCGGCCCCGGAGGCCCCGGCCCTGCGGCCCATCCCCTTCGAGGACCTGGAAGCCATGCCGGGCTTCTGGTCCCGCGTGGGCGCCATGTTCCGGCTGGTCTTCACCAACCCCATGGAACTCTTCGACCGCGTGCCCGCCACCGAGGGCCTCGGAGCGCCCTGGCGTTTCCTGATGCTGATGTCGGTCCCGGTCTTCCTCATCATGGCCCTGCTCTTCTTCTTCGTGGGCATGGGCATCATGCTCGCCGCCCTGGAGCAGACCGGCAAAGGCGACGGCAAGGCCGTCGCGGCCATCATGCCCGTCATCTTCGGCGCCATCCTGCTGCTCATGCCCCTCTTCGCCTTCCTGGGCATGATCATCGGCGGCGCGCTGAACCACTTCTTCCTCTGGATGTGGGGTGGCCTCAAGCCCGGCGTGGGCACGGGCCAGAGCATCCGCGCCTACGGCTACGCCTCGGCCTTCATCCAGATCGGCGCCCTCATCCCCTACCTGGGTTTCCTGGTGCAGATCGCCGGCATGGTGGTCATCGGCATGGGCCTCGCCCGCATGCACAAGACCGACACCTGGCGCGGCATCTGCGCCGTGCTGACCCCCCTCTTCCTGCTCTGCTGCTGCGGCCTCCTCGCCATCCTGGCCGTCCCCGCCCTCATCGCCGCGGGACGCTAGCTCCCAGCCAGTCCGCCACCGCGCCCCCCGCCGCCTCCCGGTCCAGCACGCGGTGGATGGCGCCAGCGGCCTGCGCCTCGGCGGCNNGGGTGCGCCAGGCGCAGATCGCCCTTGCCGGTGATGGGATCCGCCGCCACGGCCCAGCGTTCCTGGCCGTGCAGGGCCAGGTCGCAGCCACCCCCCATGGCCACGCCCGAGATCACCGTGAGCGTGCGCCATCCTGGCCAGAGCAGGTGCCCCATCACCCGCTGGCCCCGCCGGGCGAAGGGTTCGGCGGACACCGGATCCAGGGCCCCCACCTCATGCAGATCCGCCCCCGCCGAGAAGTGATGGCCGCGACCCGCCATCCAGCCCGCGCCGCTGAGGGCCACTCGCCGCATGCCGGACCAGCGCAGCTCGATGAAGAGGGCGTCCAGCGCCACCAGCAGGTCGCTGTGGAGGCGGTTGAGGCCATCCACCGAGCGCAGCCCGATCCAGGCCCAGTCCGGGCCGCGCATCAGATCCAGAGAGGTGCGCCCTTCGTACCAAGCCTCTGGCGTCATGGGAGCCCCAGCCGGGTGAAGGCCGCCTCCAGCGGCTCGGTATCGGGATCCCAGGTGGGCGCCTCNNCGCCCCCGGCCATCCAGGCCCCATAGCCCAGGGGCCGCAGGGCCGCGAGGTCCGCCGCATGGCCGGCGGCCACCAGGCCCCGGACTTCCTCCGGCCAGCCGGCCTCGATCTGCGCGGCCACGCGGGCGGCCACCCGCTCGCGGCGCCGTTCACGACTGGGCGAGACCACCAGCACCCGCCAGCCTTCGGGCAGGCCCGTCTCCGGGCCGCACAACAGTTTCGAGGGGGCCCGGCCCGAAGCCAGGTGCAGGGCCAGGGCCCGCTGCACCCGGGCGGCATCGTTGGGGTGCAGGGCCGCGGCGCGGGCCGGGTCCACCGCGGCCAGGTAGCGGTGCAACGCGGGCACNNGGCATCACGCTGAGCTGATTCCAGATGCCGCGCAGGTACAGGCCCGAACCCGTCACCAGCACCGGCTCGCGGCAGGCCGCGAGATGGCCCCTTACCCAGGTGCCGAAGGCCGCCGGATTGGGCCGGGTCGAAAGCGGCAGCTCCCCGTAGCCCACATGGGACACGCCCCCGCGTTCGGCCATATCGGGCTGGCCCGTGCCGATGGCCAGGCCCGCGATGGCCTGGTAGGGGTCCCCATTCACCACGGCGCCCCCAAGCCGCCGGGCCACGGCCACGGCCACGGCGGATTTCCCGGAGGCAGTGGGGCCGAGGATCGCGATGGACATGGGTTCAGTCTACGTGAGTCCGGGAGGCGGGAACCTCGCCCCGGGTCCCCTCATTCCAGAACCATGCGCGCNNGACAGCGAGGGCGGAACCCGGCCCTGGCGGACCTTCCAGCCGCCCGCCGACTCGGCTTCGGCGGTGGTCGAAGTGATCGGGGAACTGACCCGGGAGGAGCTTCGCCAGGTGGCCTTCGGGGAGTTCATCGTCTGGTTCCGGCAGGACCTTGGGCGCTTCCTGCGGACCCACGGCGGCACCCTCCCCGAGCCTTCGAGCCTGGCCTCGGCCACCCTCCCCGTGGACCGCTTCGGCGGCAATCCCGTGCCCCGCAACGTGCCCCTGGGACGGGCAAATTTCTAGTCCATCAGCCTCGGCAGCAGCAGGGACGCCTGATCCCGGGCCAGGCGGGCGGCCTCCAGGGCGTTGCGGGCGGCGTCCTCCGGAGACTGCCGGGGCGTGAGCAGGGCCTCCAGCTGGCCGCGGAGCCGCGCGGTCTCCCCGTGGGGATCAGCCAGGTGCCGCTGGGCCGCGGTCTCGAACACCGCCAGGAAGCACTGGATGGCATCACAGGCGGCGCTCACGATGGCCGCGCTGTGGCGGTGGTCGATGTTCAGGGCCAGGGCCGCTGCGAAAAAACGCAAGCCATCCTCGAAGCGGGCGTGAGAGGGGCCCGAGGGGCCGGTACCAGACATTCTTCCAGCATAGGCTACTCACCCGGGAAAGGGCGTGGCCACCTACTTCTTCGCGCCCGGCACCACCGGATAGTTGCCGGTGAAGCAGGCGTAGCAGAAGCCCTGGCCATCATCTCCCATGCAGCCTTCCAGATCCTTCAGATCCAGGTAGCCGAGGGTGTCGGCCTCGACGAAGGCCGTGATNNCCGGCCTCCCGGACCATCTGCACGATCTTCTTGCTGGTGGTGCCGCGCACGATGCTGTCATCCACCAGCACCACGCGCTTGCCCGCCAGCAGGTGGCGCACGGGGTTCAGCTTCACCTTGACCCCGAAGCTGCGGATGTTCTGCTTGGGCTCGATGAAGGTGCGGCCCACGTAGTGGTTGCGGATGATGCCGAAGTCGAAGGGGATGCCGGACTGCTCGGAGTAGCCCAGCGCCGCGCTCACGCCGCTGTCGGGCACGGGGACGATGAGATCGGCCTCCACGGGATGCCGCAGCGCCAGGCGCCGCCCCATCTCGCGGCGGGCCACCATGACGCTCTGGCCGTAGACCAGGGAATCGGGCCGCGCGAAGTAGATGTGCTCGAACACGCAGGGCTTCGGCTGGACCTTGGGCAGGGGGTAGTGGGAGCGGGCCTCGCCGCCGTCGCGGGGCACCACGACCATCTCGCCGGGGGCCACGTCGCGCAGGTAGGCGGCGCCCACCAGATCGAAGGCGCAGGNNTCGGAGCTGAACACCGTCGTGCCGTTCATGGCGCCCATGGCCAGGGGCCGGAAGCCGTGGGGATCCCGGGCCGCGATGAGGGAATCCTCTGTGAGGATGAGCAGGGAGTAGGCGCCCTGGGCCTGGCGCAGGGCCGAGATGACGGCCTCTTCCAGCGTGCCGGCCTGGGCCCGGTTGATGAGGGCCAGCAGCACTTCGGAATCCGAGGGGCTGGTGAAGGTGTGGCCATCGGCGATCAGGCTGGCGCGCAGCTCCTCGGTGTTGGTGAGGTTGCCGTTGTGGCAGAGGGCCACCTGCCCGAAGCGGCCGTGGATCAGGAAGGGATGGGCCGCGGAGGCCACGTTCCCGCCCGTGGTGGAGTAGCGCGTGTGGCCGATGGCGGCATCGCCCGGCAGCGCATCCAACACGGCCTCGGTGAACACGTCCGCCACGTAGCCCTGGGCCTTGTGCAGGTGCAGGCCCGCCGCGTCACCGGAGCAGATGCCGGCCGCCTCCTGGCCCCGGTGCTGGAGGGCGTAGAGGCCCAGGTAGGTCTGCCGGGAGGCCTCTACCTGATGGCAGATCCCGAACACCCCGCATTCGTCCCTGAACGGCATGGTTCCTCCGACCTTCCAGGATAACCTCCGGGAACCACGGACCGTAGCTTCGGCATCCCTGGACCATCCCGGAGCCGCCATGCGCCTGCCCATCCTCCTGCTTTCCCTGACCTTGCCCATGGCCCCGCCGCTTCGGGCCAACGGCCTGGACGACCTGCGGGCCACCCTGCAGAGGCTGCAGGGGGGCGACCCCGTGAAAGCCACGCTGGAGCACAGCTTCTGGCGCCAGACCACGGACGACAAGAAGCCTGTCATCAGCCAGGGGAAGGTGGCCGCCCAGCTGGAGGAGGGCCCGCAGGGCCTGAAAGTCACCTGGGCCCGGCCCACCCTGCAGCAGGCGGTGAAGGAGCTGGCCGCCCAGGAGCAGGAACCCGACCGCGCTGCGCCCACCCGGACCGCCTTGAGGAACCTGGATCCCCTGGAGACCACCGAGGCCCTGAGCCATGCCGAGGCCCTGCTGCGGGACCTGGGGCAGGCCCAGCTCCAGGAGGAGCGGTCCGAACCCTGGCAGGGCCGTCCCGCCCGGCTGCTGGTGCTGAAGCTCCAGCCGAAGATCCCCGCCAACCAGCGGAGATACCTCAAGGAGCTCAAGGCCGATGCGAAGGTCTGGGTGGGGCCGGATGGCCTTCCCCTGGCCTTCTCCAGCGCCGTGGCCTACCGGGGCAGCCGCATGCTCATCAGCTTCGAAGGCGGCAACAACCAGGAGCGGCAGTTCACGAAGGTCGGCGGCCGCCTCGTGGTGACGAAGGCCACCAGCGAGGACCGCAACAGCGGCCTCGGCGCCTCCAGCCTCACGAAGAAGGTCACGACCCTCACCATTCTGTAAGGGCGGCTACCGCACCGCCGCGCTGTCCTCGGCCCCTTCCAGGGCTTCCTGCGCCCAGCCCCGGAGGGTGGTGAGAAGCACGGTGCCCGCCTCGGCCGGGGCCAGGGAGCCGGTGCCGTCGAGGCCTTCCAGGTGCAGCTCGATGCGGGCCAGATCGCCCCGCTCGAAGCGGGCGCTGAGGTCGCAGAGGGCCAGCAGCCCGGGCGCGACCTCCACCAGGACCGTGGAGGCATGCAGCGCCTTGGGCATCTCCAGGCTCCACACGGGCACGCTCCGGGTGCCGAATCGCAGGGCGATGGGCTCGGCCCGGGTCTGGGGCGAGGGGCCCGCCAGGTAGAGCAGCCGCTCGGCCCGGCCCAGCAGCAGGGCCTGGGCGTAGGGCGTCCCCTGGGTGCGGTCCGCCTCCAGGCGCCAGCCGCCCATGCGGGGCTTCTTCACCCGGTTGTGGCTGGTGGTGCCCGCGGTGGCCACCAGACGGAACCGCGTCTCCACCGGCGCGGATTCGCCCCGCATCCAGACCTGCATGCGATACCGCAGGCCTTCCTGCGCCATGGCGGGAAGGGAGAGAACCAGAAGGAGCGCCAGTCGGATCAAGGAACCACCATCCTCACCTTCGAGGATGCCATCTCATGGGATCCTGGGCCATGCCGCTCTGCTTCGACCTCGATGGAACCCTGGGCCACTTCAGCTCCGGCTTCGTGCTGCTGCGGGAGGCCCTGGGNNGACTGGGAGATCGTGGACGAGCTGCACCGGATGCGGTTCGGAACCGGCCTCGACGAGGCGGGATATGCGGCCTATGAAGCCGCCTGCGTGGACCGCTTCCGGGCGGTCTTCGTCCCCGGGGGCCGGGAGGCCGTGGCCTACGCGGGCATCCTGGATGCGCTGCACCGGCTGGCGGAACGTCATCGGGTCTGGCTGGTCTCCGGCAACGCCCCGGGCCTGCTGGCCTTCAAGGCCGGCGTGCTGGGCATCGACCCCGCCATCCCCCGGCTGGGCTCCCTGCCCCGCCATGACCGCACGGACCTGCTGCGGCACGCCCTGCGCGGGTGTCCCGGGCCCCACCTCTATGTGGGCGACCGCCCCCACGACCTGGCCGCCGCCCAGGCCACGGGCCTGCCCTTCCTGGGCGTGGGGGAGGCTGTGCCCGGGACCCACCCGAGCCTGCCCACGGATGCCGAACCCGAGCGGGTGATCCAGTCCGTGGCCGCCCTGCTGCGTTAGCTACCGCGTCCGCACTTCGAGATCATCCAGCAGCGCCGCCGTGCGCGGGTCGCCCTCCCGGCGGACGATGGCCTGGGCGTGGTGCAGGCGGCCCCGCCGCACGACCACCACCCCTTCGATGAAGCCCCCGTTCGGACCCTTCACCTTGTAGCGGAAGCCGGGGCCCTTCTCGGCGGGCAGCTCCGTCCGCAGGACGGGCCCCAGCCGGTACATGAGGAAGTTCTGGAAGGTGGTGAGGATCTCCCGGGGCGTGGTGCCGCCCTTGTTCCCCGGCGGCAGGTTGCCCACGGCCACGCTGAAGGTCTCGTCCAGGCGCCCCGCCGGACTCATGGCCAGATCGAACCACTCGACATCGCCGAAGGGGCCCGGATCCGTATGGCGGTGCAGCTTCGGCGGGCCCGGGAATGTGGCCGCGATGCCCAGGTTCTCGTTCTCGATGCGGCGTGGATCCTCCTTGCACCCCGTCAGGGCGAGCAGCGCCACCAGGCTCAGCCAGGCACGGGACATGGATCCTCCTGGGCAAGTCATCGGACGCCCGGGTGAGCAAGTTGACTCATGGCTGGGTCCGTTGCCGCAGGTCCGTCCATCGCGCCGCCTCCCGGGGATTCCGGATGACCCCATGGCCCCCCAGGTAGGCCTGCGCCAGGGCGGCCATGGCCTCCCGGTGCCCGCCCTCGGCAGCCCTGAGGAACCACGCGGTGGCGCTCCCCTCGTCCCGGGGCAGCTGCGGCGTGCCCCGCCGGTAGGCCATGCCCAGCTGGAAGCAGGCTTCGGGCTCGCCGCGCTCCGCGGCCTCCCGGAGCCGGTCCCGCCCCTGGCTCGGCACCTCCCGGCGCAGGCGCCAGGCCTGCCAGGCCAGCATGAGGCCCGGCGGCGCGAGCATCAGCAGGGGCAGGAAGAAGAGCCCCGAGGCCCCCACCAGGAAGAACGTGGCCACCACGCCCAGGCCCAGCCCCGCCAGCAGGACAGCTCCGATCCCCAGGGCCCAGCGGCCGGCCCGGTGGGCGATCACGCGATCCGCCGCGGCTTCCAGGTGCTGGGCGATCTGGCCCCCGGCCCGGATGAGCGGATCCTCCGGCGCGGCATCTTGCCGCAGGGGGCTGCGACTCAGCGGGCGGTTCCCGAGGCGCCCGGCGACCTCCGACCAGCGGCGGGCCAGAGCCGGATCCGCCGCCACCCCATCGCCCTGGGCATGGGCCTGGGCCAGCCAGGCCGCCGCGGAACCAAACCCAGCCGCGGCCGAGCGCCGGTACCAGTCGAGGGCTTC
>DPRT01000030.1:30406-31808 GCA_003538615.1 Holophagaceae bacterium
CGCGCGACCCAGCTCCGGAGCAGGCGTTCCAGGTGGAGCAGCACCGGCCGATCCGTCCCCACCACGGCACCGATGAGCGCGAGCATGCCCACACTCCAGATCGCCATGGCCAGCAGAAAGATCCAGGTCAGGGCCAGCGGGGCCAACGGCGTGGGCAGCAGAAGCAGGGGGCCGAGGATCGCCAGCGCCAGCAGCACCAGGGGCTTGCCCCAGATGGCCCAGCCCTTCAGGGGCGGCAGCGGCGGGTTGACCATGTCAGCGGCCCTTCAAGGCCTCTTCCAGGGCCCGCTTGGCCATGCCTTCGCCGTAGCCCGCCCAGCGCTTCACCACCCTTCCCTGGCGGTCGATGATGATCGTGGTGGGGATGCCCCGGATCTCGCCGAAGGGCTCCAGCCCCTTGGCCCCGTCCGGCACGTAGGCCGTGAGGCCCAGCTGGGGATTCTGCGCGAGGTAGGGCTTCACATCATTCCAACCGCCCCGGTCCACGGAGATGGGCAGCACCACGTAGCGGTCGCCCCCGGCCTTCTGCAGCTCGGCCACCTCCGGCAGCGACTTCCGGCAGGGGGGGCACCAGGTGGCCCACACATCCACCAGCACCACCTTGCCCTGGTAGTCCGCCAGGGTGCGGCGGTTCCCTTCGGCATCATGGAAGGCCACCTGGCGCACATCCGCGCCCGTGGAGGCCTCTTCGCCGCCCCCGCCGGACAGACCCCGGAACCCCACGAAAGCCACCAGCAGCAGGCCGCCGCCCACCAGGGCCGCTGCGGCGAGGGTGCGCCAGCGGGATTCGGGAACATAGGCGTCAGACATGGGGGCTCCAGGATCGGACTTCAGGGTACTGCCGCCGCCGGTCGCTTCATACTGGCTGGATGCCGCTCATCACCGCCCCCGACCTCCGCCACCGCCTCGCCGCCCTCCGCCTGCTGGACGCCCGCCCGGATGCCGCCACCTACGCGTCGGGGCACCTGCCCGGAGCGCTCCACGCCAACCTCAACCGGCACCTCAGCACGGCCTCGGACCCCGGCCACGATCCCGTCCGGGGCGGGCGCCATCCCCTGCCGCCTCTGGATCGCTTCACCGCGCAGCTGGGCGCCTGGGGCATCGGTCCCGACACCGAGGTGGTGGTCTACGATGCCAACGGTGCCGGCAACGCCGCGGCCCGCCTCTGGTGGATGCTGCGGGCCCTGGGCCATGGGCGCGTGGCCGTGCTGGATGGCGGGCTCCAGGCCGCGCTGGAAGCGGGCATGGAGCTGACGGTGGAAGCCCCCGCCATCGCTCCCGTAGCACCCTACCCTGCGGATCAGTGGCGCCTTCCCCTGGTGGACGCAGAGGCCGTGGAGGACCTGCGTCGAGATCCCGCCCGCAGGTTGCTGGACGTGCGCTCGGCAGAACGGTGGCGGGG
>DPRT01000201.1 GCA_003538615.1 Holophagaceae bacterium
AGGAAGTGAAGTGGACCCTGGGTTCGGCCTTCCCGTCGGAGCTGACGCGCACCATGGAGGTGAGCGGGCGGGACCAGTTCGAGGGCCTGCCGAAGACCCTGACGCTCAATGACGCGGAGATCCGCGAGGCTCTGGCCGAGCCCATCGGCGCCATCATCGACCTGGTCCGCAAGGCCCTGAACGAGACCCCGCCGCAGCTGGCGGCGGACCTCATCGATCGGGGCATCTGCCTCACGGGCGGCGGCTCGCTGATCCAGGGCCTGGACGAGCGGCTGCGCAAGGAGACCCACCTGCCGGTCTTCCGCGCCGAGGATCCTCAGACTGCCGTGGTGCGGGGCACCGCGCTGCTGCTGGAGAACATCCCGCTCCTCCGCCGCATCCAGATCCTCGACTAGCCGTCCGGCTGGGAGGGGGCATGACCGTCCACAAGTCCAGATGGGGATGGCGCCACGGGCGGTGGCAGGGACTCTTCTTGGCCCTCCTGTGGCTGGGCCACGGGGGCTGGGTGATGCTGGGCCCGGATCCCGGCCGGCACTGGACGGGCCTGACCGATGCCCTTGCGCGGCCCTCCCAGGGCCTGGCCTCACGCTGGGAGCAGTGGCGGAGCTCCCGCCGGGAAGCGGCCCGCAGCTTCGCTGAAACCCGGGCCGAGAACCTCCGCCTGGCCGCGGAACTGGCCCAGCTGCGGACCCAGGCGGCCCAGGACGGTCCCCGTCTGGCGGAAGCGGACGCAGTCCTGCAGCTGCTGGGCCTGAAGCAGCAGATCCCCCTGGAGCTGAAGGCCGCCCGGGTCATCTTCAGCACCCGGCCCGCCACGTTCGGGGGGCTGATCCTGGACCGGGGCGCGGACCTGGGTCTGGTGCCGGATCAGGGCGTGCTGGCACCTGAGGGCATCGTGGGCCGGCTCTGGTCCGTGGGCCCCACGCAGGCCAAGGTCCTGCCGGCTGATGCGCCCAATGCGTCCGTGGCCGTGATGCTCATGCGCAGCCGGGCCACGGGGGTGATGCAGGGCATGGGTTCGGGACGCGCCCAGATCCGCTACATCAGCAACCAGGAAGTGGTCCAGGTGGGGGAGGCCGTGCTGACCTCGGGGCTGGATCGCGTGTTCCCCCGGGGGCTGCTGGTGGGCTATGTGGGAGAGGTGGTCCCGGGCGACCTGGAACTGAGAATTCAGGTGAACCTGTCGGCCCCGCTGGACCGGATTTCCGCGGTGCTGCTGCTGCCATCCCAGCCGCCGCTGGAAGTGCAGCCGCCCTTCGTCGCGCCGGTGCAGAAGCCTCCCCGGAAGCGGGGGACGCCATGAGGACCCCGGCTCCCTCCAGCACCCGCCAGAACCTGCTCTGCGCGGCCGCTCTGGGCCTGGTGTTCCTCTGCGCCCCCTTCCCGCGGGTCCAGCCCGTGGTCCACGTCCTGCTTGTGCTGGCGCTGGCGCCCCGGGCGGGGGCGCCGCTGGCCAGCGCCCTCTGGGCCGGGGCCGCAGGCTGGGCCCTGGAGAGCTCCCTGCGGCTCTATCCCCACATGGGAGGCACGCCCTGGGCGGACATGTCCGTGGCCCTGCTGGCGGGCTGGATGGCCGGCCGCTGGCCCTTGGAGGGCCTGAAGGGCTGGTTGGCGCGCCTGGCCTCCCTGCTGGCGCTGCACGCCCTTCTGGTTCACGGGGCCGTGCGGCTCGCCTCCGGCTCCCACCCCTGGGGCACCGGCTGGCTGTGGGCGGCCCTGACCCTGCCCCTGTGGGGCTGGGCCGTGTGGCGCCTGATGTACTCCGGACCTTCGCCGCGGCTGGGCTGATGGACCCGCGGCAGCGCCCCCTCCTCCACCGCCGCCTCGGGGTCTTCAAGGCCCTGGCCTGGAGCCTGGTGGCTTCGCTGATCCTCGTCTACGCATGGCTCCAGCTGGTACGGCACGGCGAGTTCAAGCAGCTGGCCATGCAGCAGGCGGTGAAGGTCCGTCCCATCGCCGCGCCCCGGGGGCTGGTGCTGGATCGCAACGGGCACCGCCTGGTGGACAACCGCCGGGCCCTGCACCTCGTCATCCAGCGGGAGGACCTCCCCACCCGGCCCGAGGTGGTCGAGGCCCTGGCCCTGGCGTTGGAACTGGATCCCGCGGCCCTGGCCCGGAAGATCCAGAGTTACCGCATCGCGGGCAAGGGGCGGCCCCTGGTGTTGAAGGAGAACCTGGACGAGGCGGGCATCGCCCTGGCGGAGCGCGTCCGCGCCCGCTACTCCTTCCTCAGCGTCGATGTGGCGCCCAGGCGGGTCTACCTGGGTGACGAGCTGGCTGGCCATGTGCTGGGCTACGTGGGGGAAGTGGATGAGGAATTGATGAAGGCCAAGCCCGGCGTCTTCCGCCTGGGCGAGACCATCGGCAAGGAAGGCTTCGAGGCCAGCGGCAATGACAAGCTCAAGGGCGTGGATGGCCAGAAGCGCATCCTCGTGGACCAGCTGGGGACGGAGGTCGCCAATTTCGGCCAGGCTGACGCCACCCCGGGCCGCAGCCTCTTCCTCACGCTGGATGCGGGCCTCCAGAAGGTGCTGCAGGATGCCTACGGCGAGGAGGCGGGGGCCGCGGTGGTGCTGGATCTGCGCGACGGCGGCATCCTGGCCATGTACTCCAGCCCCTCCTACGACCCGAACCTGTTCCTCAACCGGCTCAGCCAGGAGATGGTGGACCGCTACCTGAACAACCCCACGCGCCCCATGCTGAACCGGGCCATCCAGGGCATCTATGCGCCNNAGCGGCCACGGAACCCTGGCCATGGTGCAGGCCATCGCCCAGAGCTGCGATGTGTACTTCTATGAACTGGCTTCGCGCATGGACGTGGATGACATCCATGCCACGGCGGAGAAGTACGGGCTCACGGACCGGACCGGCGTGGACCTGCCCCAGGAAAAACGCACCCGCATCCCCAGCCGGGCCTGGAAGCGGAAGGCCGTGCCCAAGGATCCCAAATGGTATGCGGGCGAAACCATCAGCGTGGGCATCGGCCAGGGGGCCGTGGGCACGACCCCCATCGGTCTGGCGCGGTTCTACGCATTGCTGGCCACCCGGGGAAAGCTGCTCACACCCCATCTTTTCTACGGCTTCCGGGGAGACCAGGGCAATGAACTGGACCCGGCCCCCGTGGCATCCCCCAAGGACACGCCGCTGGATCCGAAGCACTGGTCCGTCCTGGACGAGGGGCTGTTCGAGGTGGTGCGGAGCGGCACCGCCCAGCGGTCGGCCCTCAAGGAGATCGCCATGGCCGGCAAGACTGGCACCGCCCAGGTGGCCAAATTCGTGGACCGGGCCCACTACCTGCGCCAGGCCAAGCACCTGAAGGATCATGCGCTGTTCGCGGGCTATGCTCCCCACGAGAAGCCCCAGATCGCCTTCGCCGTGGTGGTGGAGAACGCGGGCTTCGGCGCGGACATGGCTGCCCCCATCGCCCAGAAACTGGTGCGGTACTGGTTCATCGACCGCCTGAAAAATCCCCTGCCGCCGCCGCGCGGGCGCATGGTGGATCCCTTCGCCCCGGTGCCGGAGGTGGCGGAATGAAGGACCGCGTCCGGGCCCTGGATCCCCGCCTGCTGTGGGTCATCCTGGCCCTCACGGTGCTGGGCACGCTGACGCTCTATTCCGCGGGCCGGAACACACCCCAGGCCGCCATCTGGCTCAAGCAGAGCCTCTGGAACCTCATGGGCATGGTCCTGATGCTGCTGCTGGCGACCACGGATCCCCGCCGCATCTTCCGGCACAGCTTTCTGGTCTACCTGGTGGGCCTCGTGGCCCTGGCGGCGGTGCTGGTGGTGGGCAAGAAGATCGGCGGCGCCACCCGCTGGTTCGTGGTGGCCGGGCAGACCTTCCAGCCTTCGGAGCTGATGAAGTGGGTGACGCTGCTCTACGTGTCCCAGCGGCTGGGTTCGCGGCCCCCGGATTCGGTGGGCCGCCTCGAGCTCCTGGGGGCCGCTGGGCTCGTGGCCTTCCCCATGCTGCTCATCCACCGGCAGCCGGATCTCGGCATGGCCCTCAGCTTCCTGCCCATCCTCCTGATCGTCCCCCTGATGAAGGGGCTCCGGGCGCGATGGGTGGCAGCCCTGCTCCTGCTCACCACCCTGGGCGGCTTCGGCGCCTGGAAATTCGTTCTGAAGCCCTACCAGAAACAGCGTGTGTTGATCTTCCTGGATCCCTCCGCCGACCTCCAGGGCAAGGGCTACCAGGTCAACCAGAGCCGCATCGCCATCGGCTCCGGCGGCCTCATCGGCAAAGGCTTCACCAGCGGGTCCCAGACCCAGCTGAACTTCCTCCCCGTGAAGACCACGGACTTCGCCTTCAGCGTGTGGGCGGAGGAGCGCGGCTTCGTGGGCGTGCTCCTGGTCCTGGGCCTCTTCGGCCTGCTGCTGAGCCGCATCCTGGATGCCGCCAAGGCCGCCCACACCAATGCCGAGGCCTACTTCTGCGCCGGGGCCGCGGGCATCTTCGCCCTGCACCTGATGGTGAACGTGGGCATGGTGGCTGGCGCCCTGCCCAACAAGGGCATGGTGCTGCCCTTCTTCAGCGCCGGAGGCAGCAGCACCTTGAGTTTCTTCCTGGCCCTGGGCCTCATCATGGGCATCCTGCATCGATCGAGGGTGAAGTGACAGACCTGCGGCAGCGCATGAA
>DPRT01000154.1 GCA_003538615.1 Holophagaceae bacterium
TTCGGCCTCTGGAGCCTGGTGGCCGAACGCAACGAAACCCCGCACAACCTCAGCTTCAAGGCCATGACGCCCTTCCGCAATCGCGGAAACGGGCTCTTCACGCTGGATAGCGTCGCCCCCATCCCGAACCGGAACCTGGCAGGGACTGCCGCCCAGATGCTCGCCAACGACGCCGCCACGGCCACCTGGCTGCTGGGGGAACTCCGACCCACGGAGCTCGGCACCCAGCGGGAGAAGACGGGCGCCATCCTGAGCCTGACGCCCACCGAGTTCCTGAAGCTCCGCCTGTCCTTCTCGGATGAGCGCAAGGAAGGCTCCAAGCTGGGCTACGGGGTCATCGGTGACCGCCCCCCCCGCAGCCTGGCCGCCCAGATGGCCCAGCCCATCGACTTCAAGTCCCGCGAACTGAAGCTCGAAGCGGAGTACAACAAGCCCCGCTACCAGGCCATGCTCACCTACACGGTGTCGAAGTTCGAGAACAACATCGATACCTTCCGCTGGCAGAATCCCTACGCCACCGGCAGCGGCAGCTTCGATCAGTGGACCGGGCATCGCGTGGCCAATTTCGGCCAGACGGCGCTCGCCCCGGACAACACGTACCAGAACGCCACCTTCTCCCTGGGCATGAACCTGCCCTGGTCCAGCCGGCTCAACGTGTCCGCCGCCATCGGGAAGATGACCCAGGACAAGGCGTTCCTCCCCTATGCCACCAGCAGCTTCAACAGCACCACCGTGGACTACAGCTCCACCTCCGTGCTCCCGCGCCTGAATGCCGACGCCGAGATCGGGACCAAGCGCATCAACCTCGACTACAGCATCAACCCGCTGAGCCGGCTGCAGCTGCGGGCCTATTTCCAGATGTACGACCTGGAGAACAAGACCCCGGTGAGCAACTGGTGGTACATCACCAGCGACACCATTCCGGGCAGCAGCACGACCACGGTGACCAACCCCACCTATGTCAACAAGCGCCGGAGCGTGCACTTCTCCACCAAGCAGAACCTCACCGGCCTGGAGGCGACGACCTATCTCAACGTCTGGCGCACCTCTCTGGCCTTCGGCGTCGAGCAGGAAGACATCGACCGCACCGAGCGCGAAGCCCACACCACCAAGGAAACCACCCTCAAGGCCACGTTCCGCACCCGCCCGGCCAGCTGGCTCAGCCTGCGCGGCAAGGTCCTGGCCGGCAAGCGTGACGGCGGCCACTACGAGGGCATCGTGACGCGGGAAACCTACTGGTACGACACCACTGTCGCCCAGGCCGACAACAACAATCCCGGCGTCGCCTTCAACGACCACCCGGACGCGCGCAAGTTCGACGTCGCGGACCGGAAGCGCAGCCAGCTTGACCTTTCCGCGACCCTCACCCCGCTGGAGGCCTTGAGCATCGCCTTCTCCTACCGGAACCGGAAGGACGACTTCGACTCCAACGTGAAGCCCACCCAGCCGCTGCTGGACGTCGCCCTGGTCACGAACCTGGCGGACAAAACGGCCTGGACTCCCGGGGGCCAGATCGGCCTGCTGGAAAACAACAGCAAGCGCATGGCGGTGGATGTTTCCTATGCCGCCACCGAGCGTCTGACGCTGAACGTCTTCGGCAGCCGGGACACCACGGACCGGTCCCAGCGGGGCATCGAGTTCAACGAGAACAACCGCTTGAACCCCTCCAGCGTCAGCGCCACCAACGAACTGGGACCCTGGACCCGCGCCACATCCCAGTGGATGGCCCTCGGCAAGGACGAGACCGACAGCTATGGTCTCGGCGCCTCCTTCGAGATCATCCCCGGCAAGCTCCGCTTCTCCGCCGACTACTCCTACTCCAACGGCACGGTGGACATCGCCTACAGCGGCTTCGGGGCTCAGTCCTCGGTGACACCGGCGAACAGCCTGCCTGACATCGATCAGTACGCCTTCCGGACGCCTTCCAAGGTGACCAACAAGCAGACCGCCCTCAACGCCCACCTGAACTACCAGTTCAACAAGAACCTGGGCGCCGGACTGCACTATGCCTTCGATCGCTACGACCTGAGCGACTGGATGCAGGAGGCGAACACGCCCTGGGCCCAGTCCGTGGGCAGCGAATACTTCCTCCGGGACACCTCCTCGGCCACCTCCAACCAGTGGGGCAACCGGCTCATCAACATGGGCAGCTACCTCGCCCCCACCTACAGCGCGCACTACGTCTCCGTAAGCGTGAACTACCGCTTCTAGGCGTCCCCAGCCATGGCGAAAGGCCCTCCCCCGGGAGGGCCTTTCGTTTTCTTCCCAGGAAGCAGCTGCGCCCTCAATCGGTGACGACCAGCCCCCCCTCCCGCTGCAGGGGCCGGGCGGCCCCCAGGGCCAGGAGGGCCGGATCGCCCAGGACCGCCACGCTGCGCTTCGCTCGGGTGAGGGCCGTGTAGAGGATCTCCCGGGTGAGGAGGGGATGGTCCTGCTCCGGCAGCAGCACGGCCACGTGATCGAACTCGGAGCCCTGGGCCTTGTGGACCGTCAGCGCGTAGGCATGCTCCAGGGCCGCCTGCACCGCATCCAGCGGGAAGCAGGCCAGCCCGCCGGGGCGGAGGAAGGCCGCCTCGGGCCGCGGCGCGGCGCCGTCCCGGGAGACCAGGACCACCAGGCCCTGGTCGCCGTTGAAGAGGCCCCTCGCATAGTCGTTGCGCCGCGCCAGCACCGGCTCGCCAGGAAGGAAGGAGGCGGGCGCCCGGTGGGGTCCGGCGGCCTTCAGCGCCTCCCCGTGCAGGAAGGCATTCACCCCGTCGGCGCAGCGCAGGCCGCTGCCCTCCCGCAGGAGGCAGAGCAGCCGGGCCGCGTTCCAGCCCGCGGCCAGGGCCTCCAGGCGGGTCCGGGACGGGGCGTCCAGCACACCGTCCCGCAGGTCCAGCACCGGCGCCTCCAGGGGCCGCCGGGCCCGCCAGTGCCGCAGGAAGGCCCGCAGATCCGCGTCGCCGGAAGGCCACAGGAGGATGCCGGGAGCCTCCATCGCCTCCAGGCCGGTGGCCCCAGGCAGGGCCGGATCCTGCCCCGCCCCCAGGGCCTGCGCGGCTTCCAGGATGGCCCGGCCCCCGGGGTCGGCCGCGTCCAGCCGATGGCTCCGCGTGAGCCGCGCCACCGCCTCCGGCACCCCCGCCACCAGATCGCGGAACACCGTGCCCGCTTCCACGGAGGGCA
>DPRT01000128.1:0-2311 GCA_003538615.1 Holophagaceae bacterium
GTGGGGCCTGCGCAGCGTCCGCAGCCGGGCCCAGCCACGCGCCAGTTCGAGTCTGCCTCCTTCGAGTCACGCGGAGGTGACCCGGTCTTACATCAGCCACCACAGAGAAAAGCAGGCGGGCGGATTCATCCCTTGGTGTCGCGCCCTTCCCGTTTCGCCGCCCTGACCCGTTCGGGGTACAGGGTCTGGATGCAATCCGGGCAGATGCCGTGGGTGAAGTCCACGCCGGAGCGTTCGCTGAAGTAGTGTTCCAGCTGGTTCCAGTAGCCCTTGTCGTCGCGGATCTTCTTGCAGCTGGCGCAGATGGGCAGGAGGCCGGAGAGCTGCTTCACCTCGCCCAGGGCGGTGGTGAGCTCGGCGTTCCGGGCGCGCAGTTCTTCCGTGCGTTTGGCCACGAGGGCCTCCAACTCGGCCTTGCTGCGGGCCAGGGCGGCCACGCGGAGGCGGAGGATCGCGAAACCTGCCCCCAGCAGGGCCAGGCCAGACAGGCCCAGGGCCCACCAGGTCCGCCACCAGGGGGGACGCACCTTGAAGTCGAGCCCCGCCACGGGGCCGAAGGCGCCGTCCTTGGCCATGGCGCGGGCTTCGAAACGGTAGCGGCCGCCCGGCAGCGCGGGGTACCGGACCATGGGGGAGTCGGCGTCCTGCCAAGCCTCTTCCAGTCCCAGGAGTCGCACCTGGAACCGGGTGTGCCGTTCGTCCAGGTAGGTGGGGGCCCCCAGCCGGAAGGACACGGTGCCTTCGCGATGCGGCACTGGCGCGAGGCCATCAAAGGGAGGCTCCAGCCGCCGCTCCCCATGGGTGAACTGGAGGATGTGCGCCTGGGCCGGGGGAACCGGCGTCTCGCTTCCCTCGGCATCGTAGCGCACCAGGCCGGCGGCGGTTCCCACCCAGATCCGCCCCCTCTCCGCCAGGAGGGCCTGGATGGCGCAGTCCTCGCTCACCATGCCATCCTGCTGGCCGATGTGCAGCGGTGGATCCAGGCGATCCAACCCCTGGTCCGTGGTGGCCCAGGTCCGTCCCTGGCTGTCCACTTCCACGGCATAGACCAGATTCGAATGGAGGCCCTGCCCCTTCGTGCGCTGCTCCAGCACCGTGAGCCGATCACCCTCCACCCGGATGCGGGTGAGGCCCTGGGGTTCCTGGTAGTGGACCCATGCGCTCCCATCCGGCAGAAAGGCCATGCCGTAGAGCCCGAAAGACAGTAGTCCCTGCTTTTCCGTGAATAATGTCCAGGTCCCTGCCAGGTCTCTCAGATAGAGGCCCGCCGTGGTGGCGGCCCAGAGGCGCCCCTGCGCATCCTCCCGGATGCGGAATACCCCCAGGGAGCCGGATCCGGTGGGCTTCACATCCTGGACAAGCCGGCGCGTGGCCGGATCCCAGCGCAGGATTCCGTGCCGGGCATGGCTCAGCCAGATCCGGCCCTTGGAATCCTCCATGACGCTGTTCACGGCCAGCCCCAGATCCCCAAGGAGAGGGGCCTCCGCCTTGGTACGCCCGGGGCGGAGCCAGAGGGTGGGCCCAATGCTGCTGACCATCCAGAGGGTGCCCGTCCGGTCCAGGGCCAGGCTCTTGATGCGCTGGCCCTCCGTGCCGGGGATGCGCGTGACGGCCGTGGGGGTCACCCGCAGGGCGCCGTCGTCGGTGGCGGCGAGAATCTCGCCTCCGGGGGCATGGGTGATGGACCAGACCACCTCGCCGGAGGTGCCTCCGACCAGGGAGTGGTTCCAGACGCGCCCGCCGCCTTGGAGCCTGGCCAGGGCGGTGCCCAGCACCCAGAGGCTGCCCTCCCGGTCCCGGAAGACGGTGCGGACCCAGCGGAAGGGGAGCCCTCCCGCCGCATCGATGCGTTCGGTCCGGTCTCCCGAGAGCTGCAGGGCGCCTGCCTGGGTGGGGAGCCAGATGGAGCCATCGGCGTCGGCAAAGGGCACGCTGTTGGGCGACAGGCTGGCGCCCAGGTGGCGGGACTGGTCCGTGAAGCGCTCGCCATCGCGGGTTTTCATGGCCAGGTTCCGGCCGGACCCCGCCCACAAACGGCCCTCGCCATCCTCCACCAGGATGGATACGCCCCCGGCGGGAAGCCCCTGAGCCGGGCCCCAGTCCCTCTGGGAACCATCCGGCAGGAAGGTCGTGAGGCCGGCCGGGGTTCCCAGGTGCATGGCGCCCCGGGCCCCCGCCGCCAGGGAGGCCGCCAGACCGGAGGGCCGGGGCGCCCGGCGCTGGAACTGCACGCCCTCCCCCTGGACGTACAGGCCATCCCGGGTCATGGCCCAGAGCCGGCCCTGGTGGTCGAGGGCGATGGTATCGGCGG
>DPRT01000128.1:2336-5647 GCA_003538615.1 Holophagaceae bacterium
CATCCTGGGTCAGGGTCGTGATGGCGCCCGAAGGCAGTCCCTGGGCAGGTCCCATTACTGCGAAAGGACGGCTCCAGCCCCCCGCCGCCAAACTGAGCGCGCAGAGAAGCCCTGCCCCGAGGATCCTGATCCAAGCTGCGCCCATGCCCATCCACTTACTCTGAGGCATCCCCGCGGGAACCGCCATCCTCATTGGGCCAAGGCCTCAGGTCCGGCCCAGCACCCGCTGGTACAGCGCTTCGTACTGGTCCACGACCGGCCCCTCGGCGAAGGTGCCGAGGGCGCGCTCCCGGGCGGTGCGGCCCATGGTCTGGCGCAGGTCCTCGTCGCGCAGGAGCTTGAGCGCATCCGCAGCCATGGCCTCCACGTCTCCCATGGGTTCGAGGAACCCATCCACGCCGTGGCGGACCACCTCGGGCAGCCCCCCCACCCGGCTGGCGATGACCGGCACGCCGTGGCCCATGGCCTCCAGGGCCGCGAGGCCGAAGCTTTCCGTGGCGCTGGGGAGGAGGAAGAGGTCCGAGCAGGCCAGCACGGTGCCGATGTCCAGCTGCTTGCCGGTGAAGCGCACCTCGGCGGCAAAGCCGCGGTCCCGGCAGTAGGCCTCGGCCTCCACCCGGTCAGGGCCATCCCCCACCATCACCAGGCGGGCGGGCACGTCCTTCCGGACCCGCTCGAAGATCTTCAGCACATCCATCACCCGCTTCACGGGGCGGAAGTTCGAGATGTGGGTGAGCACCGAGGTCGCCTTCGGCGCCAGCCAGGCCCGGCAGTCCGGGCGCTCCAGGCCCGGCGGCTCGACGAAGTTGCCGATGACATCGATGGCGCGGTCCACCCGGAAGGTGCGGTAGGTCTCGTCCCGGAGATACTCCGACACGGCGGTCACGCCGTCGCTTTCCCGGATGGCCATCTTCACCATGGTCAGGTAGCTGGGATCGCTGCCCACCACCGTGATGTCCGTGCCGTGGAGGGTGGTCACCACCTTCAGCCGCGGGACCGCCATCCGGGCCAGGAGGGCCGCCATGGCGTGGGGAATGGCGTAGTGGGCGTGGAGGATCTCCAGGCCATGGTGTTCCGCCACGTCGGCCATCTTGGAGCCCAGGGCGATGGAGTAGGGCGCGTCCTCGAAGAGGGGATAGGTGGTGGCCCTCACCTCGTGGAAATTGATGCGGTCCTCGAACCCCACCAGGCGCGGCGGGACACTGGGGCTGAAGATGTGCACCTCGTGGCCCCGGGCGGCGAGGGCCTTGCCCACCTCGGTGGCCACGACGCCCGAGCCGCCGAAGGTGCTGTAGCAGGAGATGCCGATGCGCATGGATGAGCCTCACTCCCAGCTATGATGAACAGGTTCCCAGGATCCTGCCCATGCCCCTTCTCTTCTCCATCGCCTACTACGCACTGGATGCGCTGATCTACCTGCTGCTGGCAGTGGCCATCCTGTCCTGGTTCCCCATCGATCCCCGGAACCGCTGGATCCGCCTGCTCCACACGATCACGGACCCGATCCTCCACCCCATCCGGGCCCTGGTGCCGTCCATCGGGGGCTTCAGCTTCGACATCCTCATCGCCGTGCTGGTGCTCGGGCTCATCCAGCGGGTCTTCCTCCGGGCCCTGACCTCCTGAGGTGATGCATGAAATACACCCCCCTCGACATCCAGCGCCGGGAATTCGAGAAGGCCTTCCGCGGCATCGAGGAATCCGAAGTGCGGACCTTCCTCCACGAGGTGGCGGCGGAATGGGAGGAGCTGCTGGCCGAGAACCAGAAGCTGAAAGAGGAGATCCTCGACAACCGTGAGCGCCTGAGGCAGTACCAGGACCAGGACCGCATCTTCCGGGAGACCCTCCTGCAGGCCCAGCGCACCCGCGAGGACGTGCTGGACGGCGCCAGCCGCGAAAAGGAGCTCATCGTCCGCGAGGCCCAGTTCAAGGCGGAGGAGATCCTCCGGGAGGCCCAGCAGAGCGTGGTGGAGCTGGAGGTCCAGCTGCGCAACCTGAAGATGGAGCGCACCCGGTTCGTCCGGGAGCTGGAATCCCTCATGGAGCGCACCCGCCGCCACATCCAGGAGGAGGCCCCCGACATGTACCTGGCCCCGCCCCCCACCCTGAATCTGGAGGGGCTGGACCTCACCTCCCTCGACGAGCCCCCCATCCCGCCCATCCGCAGGTCCAAGGCCACGAATTAGCCCTCACGGAGTTCCCATGTCCCACGCTGTCATCCTTAAAGCCCTCCGCAGCCCCATCGGCAAGTTCCAGGGGGGCCTGGCGCCCCTGGCCGCGCCGGACCTGGCAGCCCAGGTGGTGAAGGCCCTGCTGGCGGCGGTGCCGGGCGCAGCACCCACGGAGGCCATCTTCGGCAACGTGGTGGGCGCGGGCGTGGGCCAGGCTCCCGCCCGCCAGGCGGCCCTGCGGGGCGGCCTGCCCGCCAGCGTGTCGGCGCTGACCATCAACAAGGTCTGCGGCAGCGGCCTCAAGGCCATCCAGCTGGCGGCCAACGCCGTGCGCCTGGGCGACCACGACCTGGTGCTGGCCGGCGGCATGGAGTCCATGTCCAACGCCCCCTACCTCATGCCCAAGCTCCGGGCCGGCGCCCGCATGGGCCACACGGAAGCCAAGGACGCCATGATCCTCGATGGCCTCTGGTGCGCCATGACCGACCAGCACATGGGCCACACGGGCGAGCTGGTGGCCGACAAATATGGCATCGGCCGCGAGACCCAGGATGCCTGGGCCGCGGAAAGCCACCGCAAGGCCGTGGCCGCCATGCAGTCCGGGGCCTTCCAGTCCGAGATCGTGCCCATCGCCGTGCCCGGGAGAAAGGGCGACGTCCTGATCTCCGAGGACGAAAGCCCCCGTGCCGACTCCACGGTGGAGTCCCTGGCCAAGCTCCGGCCCGCCTTCAAGAAGGACGGCACCGTCACGGCGGGCAACGCCCCCAGCGTGAACGACGGCGCCGCCGCGGTCCTGGTGGCCACTGAGGACTACGCGAAGGCCCACGGCCTGCCCATCCAGGCGAGGATCCTGGGGACCGCCACGGCGGGGCTGGATCCCGAGTGGGTGCTCATGGCCCCCGTGGAGGCCATCCGCAAGCTGCTGGCCCAGACCGGCTGGGCGGTGGGTGACGTGGACCTCTGGGAGATCAACGAGGCCTTCGCCGTGCAGCTGGTGGCCACCATGAACGAGCTGAAGCTGCCCGCCGACCGCATCAACGTCCACGGCGGCGCCGTGGCCCTGGGTCATCCCATCGGGGCCTCCGGCGCCCGCGTCATGGCCACCCTGCTCCACGCCCTCGAGCGCCACGGCAAGCAGCGCGG
>DPRT01000160.1:0-596 GCA_003538615.1 Holophagaceae bacterium
GGGCCAGGCCGCAGGCCGGGCCGCCGGGGACCTGGATCTGCCGCGGGTGCGCGAAGCCCGGCGGGCCCTGGTCCCGGCGGTCCTGCGGGGGATTCAGCGGCGGGACCAGCGCCTGGCGGTGCTGGCGGAGCGGCTGCGCGGCATGGACCCCGCAGGGCCCCTGCAGCGGGGCTTCGTGCTGGCCCTGGATGCCGAAGGGCGCCCCGTGACCTCGGCCCAGGCCCTGCCCCCAGGGGCCGCCCTGGGCCTGCGCTGGGCCGATGGGGAGCGGAAGGCCCGGCTGGAGTGATCTGAAAATTCAGTTCCCGGCCATTGATGACGATAAAGTCCCATAGGCAGGATTCCCGTGTCGTCACCGTTCCACCACACCCGTTCATGAAGCGTCTGCTGATCGTCCTCATGGCCGCCATGGGGGCCTTCGGCCTGTCCGCGGCGCCCCGGCGCCAGGTCAAGGTGGCAGTCTTCCAGCATGTCCCGGCCATCTTCATGGATGAGCAGGGCCAACCCCAGGGCTTCTACGTGGACATGCTCCGGGAGGTGGGGGCCCGGGAGGGCTGGGACCTGCGCTTCGTGGCCGGAACCTGGCAGGAAGGCCT
>DPRT01000160.1:611-10472 GCA_003538615.1 Holophagaceae bacterium
AGCTTCAACCTGCCGGTCTCCTACGTGGAATTCGGCAGTTTCAACGAAGTCCTCGCTGCCACCGCCCAGGGGCAGGTGGACGGGGGCGTGACGTCCAGCACCTTCGGCTATTTCGAGGAGGCCAAGTTCAAGGTGGAGCGGACGCCGGTGGTGTTCAGCCCCTTCGACATCCATTTCGCCGTGGGGAAAGGCCAGAACCAGGATCTGCTGGACGCCCTGGACGCCTACCTGCGCGAGGGCAGGAAGGCGCCGGATTCGGGGTACCACCGGGCCGTCAACCGGTGGCTGGCGCCCCAGGCCAAGGGCGGCCTTCCCGTCTGGGCCTGGCGGACGGGAGCCGCGATCCTCGCGGCGCTGGCCCTGTCCACCACCGTGGCGGTGGCCTTCCGGCAGCGGGTGCGGAAGGCCACCGCCGAAATCCTGGACCTGAACCGGGGCCTCGAGCGGGAGCTGGCGGAACGGAAGCGGATGGAGGACCAGATCCTCCATGTGGCCAGCGGGGTCTCCACCGCCACGGGGGACTCCTTCTTCCATGAGCTGGTGCGCCACCTGGCCCAGGCCACCGCGGCGGACGTGGCCTTCATCGGGGAATGCGTCGACGCCAGCAGCACCGGGCGGGTCCGCACCTTGTCGGTCTTCGCGGGGGATGCCCATGCCGGGAATTTCGAATATCCCCGGGCCGGAACCCCCTGCGAACGGGCCCTCCGCTGCGAAATCTGCGTGTACCCATCCAGCGTGCAGGAGGCCTTCCCCGACTGCACCATGCTCCAGGAGCTCCAGGCCAGCAGCTACGTGGGCGCCCCCCTGCTGGACTCCCGCGGCCAGGTCCTGGGCGTGCTGTCGGTCCTTCACCGGGCTCCCCTGGCCTCGCCGGCGGAAGTGGCCTCGCTGTTGAAGATCTTCTCGGCCCGGGCGGCCGCGGAGCTGGAGCGGCGCAACGCCGAGGGCGCCCGCATCCTGCTCGAACGGCAGATGCAGCATGCCCAGAAGCTGGAGAGCCTCGGCGTCCTGGCCGGGGGCATCGCCCACGACTTCAACAACCTGCTGACCGCCATGCTGGGGCACCTGAACGTGGCCCAGATGAAGCTCGCCCCCGAGTCCCCCGCGGTGCCCCACCTGGAGAGCCTGGAGCGCATCATCCACCGCGCCGCCGACCTCTCCCGTCAGATGCTGGCCTACTCCGGCAAGGNNTCCAAGAAGATCGCCCTGCGCTTCCACATGGCGCCCTCCCTTCCCCATGTGGAGGCGGATGCGGCGCAGATCCAGCAGGTGATCATGAACCTGGTCACCAACGCGGCGGACGCCATCGGGGACGCCGAGGGCACCATCCGGCTCTCCACCGCCCCCCTCACAGTCGACCGGGCCTACCTGGACCAGATCTTCCACGGCCAGGCCCTGGCGCCAGGGACCTACGTCACCCTGGAGGTGAGCGACACCGGCTGCGGCATGACGCCCGAAGTCCAGGCGCGCATCTTCGAGCCCTTCTTCACCACGAAAGTCACCGGGCGGGGCCTGGGCCTGTCGGCCACGGTGGGCATCCTCAAGGGGCACCATGCCGGCCTGCGGATCTACAGCGAGCCCGGCCGCGGCACCACGTTCAAGCTGCTCTTCCCCGCCTCCGAAGCCAGCCTGCAGGAAGCTTCCTCCAGACCGGCCCCCGCCGCCCGCGGGGTCCACAAGGCCAGGGTCCTGCTGGTGGACGACGAAGAGATGATCCGCGAGTCCGCCGCCGCGGTGCTGGAATCCCTGGGCCTCTCGGTCCTCACCGCCGAGGACGGGCTCCAGGCCCTGGAGGTCCTCCGGCGCCACGGTGCCGAGGTGGACCTCGTGCTCATGGACCTCACCATGCCGCGCATGGACGGACGGGAGGCGTTCCAGCAGATCCGCCGCGCCTGGCCCCTCCTGCCGGTGATCCTCAGCAGCGGCTACAGCGAGCAGGAATCCATCCAGGACTTCATGGGCCGCGGTCTCGCCGCCTTCCTCCAAAAGCCCTACACCCTCCAGTCCCTGGAAGAGACCGTGCTGGGTGCGCTGGCCAAGCCCCCGGCCGGGGCATGAAAACGGGCGGCCAGGCCGCCCGTCTCCATCGGACTTGGAACGCTATTTCTTCAGGGCGTCCCAGACCTCCGCAGCCAGGGGTGCCTCCACGCGCCCGCCCAGGTGGCGGGCCAGGAAGGCCTCGGCGGCGGCGTAGAACTTCATGCGGTTCTCGGGGCGGGCAAAGCCGTGGCCCTCGTCGGGGAACAGCAGGTAGTCCACGGTCTGGCCGTTCTTGCGCATGGCGGCCACGATCTGGTCGCTCTCGGCCTGCTTCACGCGGGGATCGTTGGCGCCCTGGGCGATGAGCAGGGGCCGCACGATGTCGCCGGCCTTGTAGAGCGGGCTGCGCTCCTTGAGGATGGCTTCGGTTTCGCCCATGCGCTTGGTGAACATGGCCTTCATGGGGGCCCAGTAGGGCGGGATGGAGGCCAGCAGCGTGGCCAGGTTGCTGGGCCCGACGATGTCCACGCCGCAGGTGAACTCCGTGGGCGTGAACGCCAGCCCCGCCAGGGTGGCGTAGCCGCCGTAGGAGCCGCCGTAGATGGCCACTTTCTTGGGATCGGCGATGCCCTGCTTCACCACCCAGTCCCGGCCGTCCAGCAGATCCTGGTGCATCTTCCTGCCCCACTCCTTGTCGCCGGCGTTCAGGTAGGCCTTGCCGTAGCCGGTGCTGCCGCGGAAGTTCACCTGGAGCACGGCATAGCCGCGGTTGGCCATCCACTGGACTTCTGGCCGGTAGCCCCAGGTGTCACGGGCCCAGGGGCCGCCGTGGACGTTCACGATGAGGGGCAGGTTCTTCGCAGGCACCCCCACGGGCAGGGTCAGGTAGCCGTGGATGGTCATGCCGTCCTGGGCCTTGAAGCTCACGGGCTGCATCTTGGCCAGCTTGGCGCCCTCCAGCTTGGGCTGGTTGCTGAAGAGCAGGTCCGCCTTCCGGGTGGCGCGGTCGTAGGAATACCAGTACACCGGGCCGTCATCCGTGGTGTAGGCCACGAGCCAGGTCTTGTCGGCCTGGTCGCGGCTCACGATGCCGAAGTCGCCCTCCCGCACCTTGCGGATGGCGTCGAAATCCGGTTGCACGGCCTTGTCCAGCACCACCCATTCGCGGCGCGCCTTGGTGTAGTTGACGGCCTCCAGCGTGTTCCGGGTGGGATGCACCAGCAGGCCGCTGAGGTCGTACATGGGGTCCTCGCTCACCACGGTCTGCTTGCCGGTGGCGAGATCGGCCTGGATCAGCCGCGTGGCGTTGGCGCCCACGCTGGACATCACCCAGAGGCCCTTGTTGTCGGGGGTGAAGCTGGCCACGCCGCCGTTGGTCTCGTCGGCGCTCCAGCTCATGAACACGCGCCAGGGCGACTTCGCGTCGTCGCGCACGCGGATCTCGGTGCTGCCATCGGGCTTCATCACCTGCGCTCCGCGGACGGTGAGGGTGTGGTCCGCCTCGAAGCCCAGCACATCGCCGGGGTTCTGGGTGTCCAGATCCAAGGCCCCGTTCTTCAGGTTCAGGCGGTAGACGTCATGAAGCCGGGGATCGCGGTTGTTGATGCCCACCAGGAGCGTGTCCGGATGCTTCTCGTCCATGGCCACGATCTGGGCGGTGATGCCCTTGAAGGGGGTCAGGTCGCGGGTCATGCCGGTCTTGAGGTCCGTCTGGTAGAGGTGCCAGTTCTCGTCGCCATCCTGGTCCTGCACGTAGAGGAGGTGCGCGGAATCCTGCTGCCAGAAGTAGGACCGGACGCCCCGCTTCTTGTCGCTGGTGATGGCCTTGTCGTCGGCCTGCCCGAGGGTCTTCACCCAGACATTGAGCACGCCCTTGTCCGGGGCCAGGTAGGCCATCTTCTTCCCATCGGGGGAGAGCTGGGGCGCGCTGCGCTCCGGATTGCCGAAGAGCACGGCGCGGGGGATCTGGGGGGGGATCTGGGCCTGGGCCGCCAGGCCCAGGAGGGCAGCGGCAAGGCCGAAACGGGACAGACGCATCGAAAACCTCCTTTGGGGGGTGCGCAGAGGGTACGTCCGGAAAGGGTGTGAAGGTTAGCGCCCCGTGATAAGGTAAAAAAAATCGCCGGTGCCAAAATGTCCAATCAACCCAACGCCGCGCCCGCGCCCTCTTCCGGGAAGCGGATTCTGGAACCCGGCACCCAGGTGGGCCGGTTCCAGGTGGAGGCCCACCTGGGCACGGGCGGCATGGGCGAGGTGTACCAGGCCTGGGACCCCACCCTGGAGCGCAGCGTGGCCCTCAAGGCCCTGCGGGCGGGCGAGGAGCGCGAGGCCGGCGCTCCGGAGCGCTTCCGGCGCGAGGCCCTGGCCCTGGCCCAGCTCAACCATCCCAACGTCTGCCAGGTGCACGACTGGGTGGAAAACCCCAGCGGCACCTACATCGCCATGGAGCTCCTGGAAGGCCGGACCCTGGACCAGGCTGCGCCGAGCCTCAGTGTGCGGGAGAAACTCCAGGTGGTCAGCGCCGTGGCCCATGCCTTGGCGGCCGCCCACGCGAAGGGCCTGATCCACCGCGATCTCAAGCCCGGCAACATCATGGTGGCCCAGGCCTCACGCACCCGTCTCCTCCAGGTGAAGGTCCTGGATTTCGGCCTGGCCCGGCTGGTGGATCCCCAGGGCCCCGGGGAATCCCGCAGCACCCCCCCGGCCACGCCGAACCTGTCGCACCTCAAGGTTCTGGAGGACTCCGGAAACGCGGGAGAGCCGTCCGCCAACCCGGCCTGGGAGAAGATCACCCAGGCCGGGGTCTTCATGGGGAGCCCCAGCTACGCCTCGCCGGAGCAGATCCAGGGCCAGGCCGCGGGGTCCTCCAGCGATGTGTTCTCCCTGGGCATCGTGGCCTGGGAACTGCTCGCGGGCGAACACCCCTTCCCCGGGGAGGGGCGGGTCCGCATGGCGTCCATCGTGCTGGGCACCCGGCGCGAGCTGCGGGTACGGGGGCTGCCCTCGGGCACCTCGGACCTTCTTCGCGCCATGCTGGAGGCCCACCCCTTCAAGCGGCCCACCGCGGCCAAGGTGGCCCAGACCCTGGACCTCCAGCTCCGGCCCCGGAGCGCCCGGCGCTGGGCGGCCGCCTCCGCCCTCAGCGCCCTGGCCCTGGCGGCGGGCGCCAACTGGTTCACCTCGCGGGGCATCATTGCGGACCTGACCCGGGAGCGCCCAGCGCGGGTGGCCATCCTGCCCTTCGCCAACACCACGGGGGACATCCACCTGGATTCCGTGGTGCAGCTGGCGCTGCCGGAGATGCTCGAGATGTCCCTGCGCGAGCACCCCAAGCTCGCGCCCATCGATGCCGAAAGCCTGGTCCGCGGCCGGGTGGCGCTGCGCCTGGCGCCCCGCGGGCCGGTGCCCCCGGAGGACCAGACCCGCCTGGTCTCCGCCCTGGGGGCCCAGCTGGTGCTGCAGGGAACCCTGTCCCGGGGCAGCGGCAGCACGCTGGTCCTGGCCTACGAGCTGCGGGACACCTCCGGAAAGGTGCGCCATGCGGGCGAGACCCGGGAGGCCAGCAACCGCACGGCCGTGTCCCTGCCCCTGGCCCGCCGGGTGGCGGCTGAACTCATCAAGGCGGTGGATCCCCTGGCCTCCCAGCCCCGGTCGGCGCTGCCCGTGGTGCCCGAAGCGCTGGAGGCCTACATCCGCGGCGCCGATCTCATGGACCGCGGCGAATTCAAGGAGGCCGCACCCGCCTTCCAGTCGGCGGCCCTGCAGGCCCCCGATTTCACGCCCGCGGTGCTGGGCTACGCCCGGTGCCTCAGCCGCCTCGCCGATGTCCCCTCCGAACCGGTCTTCCAGTGGGCCCGGTGGTCCGCCCGCGCCCAGGGCGACCGCATCAGCGAAATGAAGGCCCTCCACTACCTCTCCGTGCGCCACGGGGACCGGGGCCTGTGGGCAGCCTCGAACCGTGCCGGCCATGAAGCCCTGGCCCTCGCCACGGCCCTTGGCGAGACTGCCTTCGAGGCGGGCATCCACACCACCCTCGGGGTGAACCTCCAGCGCCAGAACAAGCTGACCGAAGCCGAAGCCGAGTATCAGCAGGCCCTGGCCATGTACCAGCGCCTGGGCGACCACCTGAACGCCACCCGCTCCCTCAACAACCTGGCGGTGATCCAGAAAGGGCGCGGCCATCTCAAGGAGGCCGAGGCCCGCTACCAGAGCGCCCTCCAGACCGTGCAGGCCTACGGTGACCGTTGGGGCGAATCCTTCATCACCAACAACCTGGGGGATTTGGCCCTGACCCAGGAAGGCGGCCTGGACCGGGCCGAGGCTTTCTTCCGCAGGGCCCACAGCCTTCGGGAGGCCATCGGCGATCAGAACGGCCTGGCCTACTCCCTCATGGGCCTGGCCAGCGTGGCCCAGGCCCGGGGTGAGCTGGACCGGGCTGAAAGCCTGGACCGGCAGTTCCTGGAACAGGCCCGCAAGACTCAGCTGCGCCCCATGGAGGCTCTGGCGCTCTACAACCTCGGCGAGGTCCACCGGGCCGCCGGACGGTTCGCCGTGGCCCGCGGGTTCTACCGTGAATCCCTCGCCATCCATCAGGAACTCCGGGACGCCCACATGGAGACCCACTGTCTCGCGGGAGAGGCGGAGTGCCTGGCCCGCGAAGGCCGCCGCGCCATGGCCCGCGTCCTGCTGGACCGCAGCCGGACCCTCTCCACCGAGGAAACCCCCTACATCCTCCGCGCCCAGGCCTGGCTGGCCCGCAGCGAAGGCCGCGCCGAGGAGGCCCGGGCGGCCTTCGCCAAGGCCCTGGCCGCGGCCCGCATCCAGGCCCCGGAGATCCTCGGTGAACTGAGGGAAGCCGCGAGATAGGGCTCAGCGGCGGAGGATGAGCAACGTCAGGTCATCGGCCAGCGGCTGCCCGGCGGTGAAGGCCGCCACGTCCGCCAGGATGGCGGCCTGGAGATCCTCGGCCGGCTGGCCCAGCAGGGCCTCCAGCCGGTCTTCGCCGTAGAAGCCATCCGCCGGGTCCTGGGCCTCTGACAGCCCATCCGTGAAGAACACGAGGCTGTCTCCGGCTTCCAGCACACCCTCGCAGGCCTCGATGGCGTCCCGGAAGCGGGTGGGGCTGAGGCCGATGCCCAGGCCCCGGGGGTTGAGGCGCTCCACGCGGCCCCCGCTCCGGCGGAGAAAGGCCGGGGGGTGGCCCGCCCGCACGAAGGCGAAGCGCCCCGTCTGGGGATGGAAGGTGCCGTAGACCAGGGTCAGGAAGAGGCTCCGGCCATGCCCCTGGCACCAGATGCTGTTGAGGCGGTCGGCCACCGCCACCGGGTCCAGGGCCTCCTTGTCCAGGGCCGACAGCACGCCCTTCGTCTCCGCGGCGTAGAAGGCCGCGCTGGTGCCCTTGCCGCTCACGTCGGCGATGAGGAAGGCCAGGCTGCCGTCCGGCAGGGGGAACAGGTCGTAGTAGTCCCCGGCCACCTCGCGGGCGGGCAGGATGGTGGCGCGGACCGAGGGCATCCGCAGGGACTCCAGATCCGGCAGCAGCCGCATCTGCACCTCCCGGGCCACCCGCAGCTCCTCCTCCATGCGGAGGCGCTCCTCCCGCTCCCCCGCCGCAGCCCGGAGGCGCGCGGCCATCTCGTTGAAGGCCTGGGCCAGCTGGGCCACCTGGTCGCGGCCCCGGGGCCGGATGCGGGCCCCGAAGTCACCCTGGCTGAGCCGCGCCACACCGCCGTGGAGGTCGTTCACCGCCCGGCCCAGCGACCAGGCCAGCATCAGGCCCAGGAGCGCCGCCGCCAGCTGGGCCAGGAACAGGCCCACCAGCACCAGGGAGATCACGATGATGGCTTTCACGGTGCCCTCGGAGAGGGCCTGCCGGTCGCCAGAGCGGAAGCCTGCGAACAGCGCGTAGAGGTTGGTCTCCGGCGTGGCGGTCAGCACCATGGGCCGGCCCGTGGACCAATCCGTGATGGTGAACGCCAGGGGCGGCAGGTTGAAGGGCGCGAACAGCCCCGCCCCCCGCAGCGGCTGCCCCTTGGCCCAGGCGGCGCGGATGTCGCGCTGGCCCACGAGGATGGGCGCGTCCTTGTCCCGCCGCCCTCCCCCACTCCGGACCTTCAGGGTGCCCTCGCCCTGGCGGCGTTCCTTCCGCGGACTCAGCTCGAAGACCACCTGGCCGCCCGCCAGCGCCTGGGCCCGGTCGCCGAGGACGCCGAGGCTGAGCGACAGGATGCGATAGCCGCCCGGCTCCTTCCGCACGGCCCGGAGGTAGGTGTCCTTGTGGCTTCCCTGCGGCCCCGCCTCGCGGCTGTCCGCCCAGACCATGCCGACGAAGGCCTCGCCGATGCCCTCGGGCAGCTGCCGCTCATGCTCCACCCAGGCGCCGCCGTAGGTGCGGAGCATCTGGAGGGCCGCGGCGTCGGCGGGCTCCCCGTTGGCGGTCTTCAGGGCCTCCTCCCAGGCCGTCATCGTCTGCTGGGTGGAGCGGCTCACCTGGGCACCGAGGCCCAGCCAGCCCAGGGCCATGAGCATCAGGGCCAGGGCCACCACGGGGAGCACGGACATCAGGGCGAGGATCACCCAGAGGCGCCGGGACACCCGGAACAGCAGGCGGTCCCAGATCCAGCGCAGGCCACGGCCCAGGAGCGCCAGCCCCCCCACCCAGGCCACGGCGGCGGCACAACCGGAGCCCGCGGGCGGCAGGGCCAGCGCGAGGCCCAGGACCAGCAGGACCCAGGGCCAGTGGCGCCGGAACCGGAACGCCGCTCCTGCGGCCCGGAGGCGATCCATCCCAGAATCCAGGAGACGGCCCATGGGGCCCGCCCGCCTACATGTACATCCCGCCGTTCACGCTCAGCACCTGGCCGGTGACATAGCCGGCCTCATCGCTGGCGAGGAACACCACGGAAGCCGCGATGTCCTCGGCAGTGCCCATGCGGCCCAGGGGGATCTGCTTGGTGAACTCGGCCTTCACGTCCTCGGACAGGCCCGCGGTCATAGCGGTCTCGATGTAGCCGGGCGTCACGGCATTGGCGGTGACGTTGCGGCTGGCCAGCTCGCGGGCCACGGACTTGGTGAGGCCGATGAGGCCCGCCTTGGCCGCCACGTAGTTCGACTGGCCCGCATTGCCCATCTGGCCCACCACGGAGGCGATGTTGATGATGCGGCCCCAGCGCTGCTTCATCATGGGCTTGGTGGCCGCCTGGATGGCCGTCCAGGCGCCCTTGAGGTTGGTGTCGATCACCGCGTCCCAGTCATCCTCCTTCATCTGGATGAGCAGCTTGTCGCGGGTGATCCCCGCGTTGTTCACCAGGATGTGGATGGCGCCGTGGCGCTCCACGGTGGTGGCGATGGCGGCCTTCACCGAGGCCGTGTCCGACAGATCCGCCGCCACCACGTCCGCCTTGCCGCCCGCGGCGGTGATGGCGTCCGCCACCTCCTGGAGCTTGTTCAGCGTGCGGGCGGCGCAGACCACCGTGGCGCCCTGGGCGGCGAGCTGCTTCGCGATGGCTTCGCCGATGCCCTGGCTGGCGCCGGTGACGAGGGCGATCTTGCCGTCGAGACGGAACATGGAACCTCCGAATGGATGAGGATCCAGTCTAGCAAGGCCCGCGGGCCTCACTCGCCCATTGCGCTCCAGTACAGCGCGTTGAACAGCAGCTTGAAGCTCTCCTCCGTCTGCGCCCGGTGCTGCACGCGGAAGCCGAAGAGCACCACCTTCCCCTTGCCCAGTTCCACGCTGACGGCGGCGGCCTTGCGCTCCAGCCGCTCGGCACCCTTGATCCAGCCGCTGGCCAGGATGTCGCGGGCATCGTCGGGGTACGACGCGATGACGGCGCGACGGTTCTGGGGCGAGGCGGGCAGGGTCTGGAAGGCCAGGCGGCC